>JALSSR010000273.1 GCA_026984135.1 Bacteroidales bacterium | reverse complement strand
AAGTCGAGGAACCGTCAAGGTCAACTATTGAACCGTCGTCAAGAATGAATGCAGCTTTTTTGGCAATTACGGTTGATGCGTCTGCGGAAGCGGCGTCCGTTGCATCCCTGAGTTCCACAAGAACCCAATCCACAACATTCTCATTGGGAATGGCGGCAACGGATTCATAACCCGGATAATTCCAAGGTGAGGTGTTGAAGGGTTGTGTCAACGGCAGAAGGCCTGCTGAATTGAGTGAGGTACTCATTCCGGTTTGATCATAAGGGCCTTCGAGGAATGCTTTTACATTTACGTAAAAGGGTTCGTGTGTCATACCTTTGAGCGATTCCAAAACCTGATGGAATAATGTGTCTGTATTTTCCTGGGTGTCAATACGTGCCGTTTCAGTAGCAAGTGAGAAAATTTTCGCTTGCCCGTGCTCGTTGTAAACCCCTGATACCAAAGTATCAAAGATATAACTACCTGCCGGTCCCATTTTGTAAACTGCCTGAGCCGAGGGGGTTATCGTGTAACCGTCGGCATACCACATTGTAGAGTAAGTCCATTGTAGCGGGTCTAAGGTACAAAGCGGATTTCCGGGTACCAGATCAAACTGGGGTACACCTGCACCGCCGTCGTCACTTTTCGACTGGGCAACATATTGGCTAATACCCATATAGTCATATATGAATTGTCCGGGTTGAAAAGTATCAGGGGCCTGACCGTAAATATCATAAATAAAGTCAAGACCTTGCAGCCAAACAATTCCTCCGCTGCCAAGATATTGCATCAAAGGAGCATTGAATTTATAATCGTTTGTATCACTCACATCCCATAACTTAAGTGCTGTTCCGTCATTACCGGTGTACCAAATAACCACATCAAAGTCTTTCATCAAATCATAGGAAGGATAAGTGCCTTCCGTTATCGTGTTATAAAGCATGAACGTATAACCGAGATGCGTCAATGCCGTATCAAGCACTTCATATCTGTCCGATCCGTTATTGTTGTCATTAACAAGCATTATTTCAAAATCGGAACCCTGATTTGAAATTGTAATGAGCATTGAATCGGCAATATTTGTTCCGTCTGTGGAGGTAGCCTTTACCCACACATCCCCGTTACCTGAGCTGAAACCGCCTGCCTTCAAAAGACCGTTCTGGTCAATTTCGGCATGACCCGTAACATCTATAACTTCCCAGTAAACGATGGGATTGGTAGCGTTGGGCGGTTGAATATCGGCATACATTTGCAGAGTGCCTTTGTTTACGTCTATTGAGGTAGCTCCTCCTTCACTTGTAACTGTAACATCAGTTACAAAAACATCATTACCCGAAATACCTTCAAAATATGTCAAAACCTGTGAGAAGAGTGTGTCGGTATGTTCTTCAGTATCAATTTTGGCGGTTTCAAATCCGAAAGTCAGTACTCTGGAATTACCGTTCACATTATAAACGCCCGACAAATACATATCAAGGGCATATCCCGGAGGGCCCATTCTATAAATACCTTCGGCATTGGGTGTAATATCAAAACCATCTGCGTACCAAAGGGTTGCATAAGTCCATTCAATAGGAGAAAAGGTGCAAACGGGATCGGGATTTCCGGCTTCAATATCCATTTCCGACACTCCTGTTCCTCCGTCGTCAGCGTGTGATTGGGCAGCATAAGTCTTAATACCCATATAGTCGTAGATAAACTGACCTGCCTGAAGCGTATCGGGGGCAGGTCCGAAAATGTCATACATAAAATCAAGTCCCTGCACCCAAACAATACCTCCGCCGTTCAAATATAATCTTAAGGGTTCGTTAAATTTATAATCGTTGGGATCGCTCACGTCCCAAAGTTTAAGATCCACACCGTCATTTCCCGTGTACCATATAACGACATCGTAATAGCCGAGAGTTAAGATGTCAGGATATGTGCCGGTTACCCCCGTATGATAGATGTCATAGGCATATCCGAGGTTTGTCATAGTTGAATCCAATTCTTTATATCTATCGGAATAATCGTTATCGTTAACAAGTAAAACTTCAAAATCGGAGCCCTGATTGGAAATTGTTATTTCGATGGAATCGGCCACGCCGGAACCATCCATAGCTTCTGCTTTAACCCATACGGTACCGTTACCGAGTGTAGTTCCCGAAGCTTTTAGTAAACCGTTCTGGTCAATTTTGGCAGTTGTTGTCCCATCAATTACACTCCAGGAGACCGCCGGATTGGAAGCATTTGCCGGCAGAACATCCGCCAGCATTTGCAAAGTCCCTTTATTTACGTCAATTGTCGTGGCACCTCCCTGTCCCGAGACGGTAATATCCGAAACATAAATGAACGAAGATGCGAACTGTTCGAAATATTGTAAACCCTGACTTACAATAGTATCTGTCATTTGTTGTGTATCTACATAGTATGAATCAAATGCAAATGATAACACTTTGCCGTTTCCTTTTTCATTATATATTGCAGAGAAATAGTTATCAAACTCGTAACCAGTTGGCCCCATACGGTAAACCGAATCCGCTCCCGGAGCAGGAAATAATGCATCGGCATACCACAAAGCTGTTACCGACCAGGTAATCGGTGTAAATGTGAATATTCCATTTCCGGGAACAACGTCAAGTTGGGGTAAATCAGCTCCATCTATATGCGATTCTGCAACATGTTCTTCAATACCCAAATAATCATATACAAAATTGCCGGCTGCAAAAGTGTTTGGGGCATTACCGTAAACGTCGTAAATGAAACGACGACCCCACAACCAAAACATGCCTCCACCATCTATATAATCTTTAATATCCTGGTTGTCCGTATCATTTCCGTTCCAAAGTTCTAATCCGACTTGGTCATCACCTGTGTACCATAAAACAACGTTATAAGGTTCCATAGTTTCAAAAGTAGGACTACCCTGTGAGTATGCATTATACACTACATAAGTGTAGTTAAGGTTTGTGAGTGCCGTTTCAAGCGAGGCAATTCTGGTAGGATGATAACTATTATCATTTACAAGTAAAATGCTAATTTGTGCCTGAATTCCCATACTTGTAAACAGGAATCCGATAATCATTAACAGATAAAATTTTTTCATTGTGATTTATTTTAAGTTAGTATTTTATGATTCAATAATTATGTGACGTAATAATCCGGGAAATCCCCTAAATAAAAAGTAAAACAGCGCAATCATTTTTGCGCTGTTTTACAGTCTAACTAAATATTACCGTGCTATCGGATAAAGACTTTTTGTGTTTTTACTCTGTTTTGCCCGATAATTCTGACAATATAATACCCTTTTGAGCTATTAATTTGAATTTTATTTTTACCTTCTGTAGCATTTATTGAAGTAATTTTCCTACCCATAATATCATAAACATTAATGTTTCCGTTAAATTTAAAGGGAATGGTTGTAATTACAAATTTTCCGCTACCGTATATATGAATCAATTCCATTTGCTCCTGCAGGTCATTAACTCCAAGAGGATCGCCAAAGTGCAATATAAACCTGTTGGGATTATTATTCATTTGATGAGAAAATGTATATACCGGGTTTTGGGACAGGTTGTGTAGAATACCCTCCTGTACATCTTCAAGATAAACGGGAATCTGGCCAAAACTACCCGGATTACTCGCAGTTATTGTAAATTCGCCTGGCAAGTCACATTCAAAGCCTATAGGTATCTCTTTATGGCCAACCAGTTGAGGTAATGTGTTTATAGAAAGTTTTTTATTTACTATGCAGGAATACAACTGAGGAGCATCCGGAAGTCCAAATATTTTTTGAACATCATATTTAGCATCATAATCTTCCGTTGCATTCTCATTGAAGCGAACAAATATGGCATCACTATATCCGTTTCCTTCAACATCCATACGAAGAGTCTGAGGAATATCATTTGAATTTTTATAATATGCCTGACTACTATGTATCCTGTCTGCCTGAGGAATTGTTATTGAAGGTGATGAACCTGTTGCTTCAACAAAAAATGCCTGCATTGCCGGAATTATTCCGCCGGTTAATGTCCCTACACCAGATCCACCACCGGTGCCGTCAGTCCCATTCCAGTAAACATAATTGCCATTATTTGAATCCCATACCCAAACGGAATTTGCAACATTTGACTTGGTCCAGTTATCAATATCCGCTTCAAGAGCTGAAGGATATGGATTTGAAATTAAATTCAAACCATGGCCGGAAGTATATTGTAATTGATAAAAATTGCCGGAACCTGTCGTATAGTCACCATGGTTTAGCGTGCCGGTAAACTCAACCGTTTCATCATTACTGATTCCGGAACCATTTAAAGAATCACCAACCCAGCATTCATAACCACGACCCTGAATCAATGAAGTATTAACAGCTGTTATATTTATGTCCCAGGAATTAGTTGATTCGGTATGAGTTTTAAGGTAAATGTCGGAATGCCCGGCGGGAAGATGGAAAACTCCTGCTGTAGCATTCTCAACGGGAATGCCTATGAAATGCCATTGCTGTTTGGTTAAATACCTTTCAACAGTTGCACTAACGCCGGTATTTTCGATCAATGAACCGGTACCACTGTTATCTGACTTAATAACTAATCCTGATGTGCCGGAATTGTTTGTTAAAGTATTTTCAACCGTTAAACTGTTTGAAGGGGAAATGTACAACTGAGCACCATTTTCTATTTCGAGATTATTTGCCTTTGCATCAAGATTCACATTTACGGTGTCCCCGTTTTGAATAGTTATTTTTTCCGTATAAAGTCCCGGAATTATCGTTGCATTTACAAAGTTGTCTGCTCCATTTTCAACTTCCCAGGTAGCAAGTGTGTTCCAGTCGTTTGTTGCCTGAGAGCGGTATTTCGGACGAAGAAGGTAGTTAGGAGATATTATTAACTCATCAGTATAATCGGATGTTGAAATATTTTTATTAAACGTAGATCCGGATAAACCATTTCCTGATATGTATGATGGGGATATTGCTTTATCATTTAAATGCATCAATAATACAGTGTTTGCATCACTATTGTATTCTTCCCAATGAGTCGAAGTTTGCATTGACGAAATGTTTCGTGCAACATCGGAAACTCTGATTTCATCAATATCCGTATTAGACATTTGTCTTGAATAACTTCCCCAATATCTTCCACCTATATTTAGTGCATTTGTCGAAGCCGTTAATACCCAATCGGGATCAGTGCTTGAATCATATTGTGTGCCGTTAACAAAAAGCTTTGCTGTTGTCCCGTCATAAGTTGCTGCCACATGATACCATACACCGTATATCATATCTGCGCTATTTGAACCGTAATTGCCATCACATCTTAATGAAGCAATAATATTTCCTGAGCCATCTCTTGCAACAAATCTTACTGCAAAATCATCATTATCATCATCAATTAAATAAAAAGAAAACACAGTTCGCCTATCCATTATACATTCATAATTAGAGGTAACCTTACTGCCAACATTTATCCAAGCCTCAAAAGTCCAAGAGTTCGAAAGGTCAAGATTATTTGACGCATCATCATTCACACCAAAAGATTCGCTGCCGTCAAGGCTAATTGCATATTTATTTTGAGCAAACAGATTTATTGCACCTGCAAACAGCACTAAAAACAAAAGAGTAATCGTTCTTTTCATAAGTTATTAATTTTTTAAGGTTTTATTTATGATTGAAATTTACAAAATATTCTTTAGAAAACAGTAAGACGCAAAAGGGAGATAAAATCCCCCAAAAACAAAAAAGCTCAGGATGTCCTGAGCTTTTTATGTTGAAAATCAATCAATTACTATCTAAGATAAACCTTTCCGGTTTTTATACCGTTTTCACATACAACTTTCACAATGTAATAGCCGTTTGCATCCGGAACGGATATCTCATTTTTACCTTGCACTGCTTTACCTGCGGCTATCTCTTTTCCGAGAAGATTATAAACAGCAATGTTTCCGTCGCTTACAAAAGGTATATTTACAATAACCGTTTTTTGCCAACTATAAATCCGTATAGAGTTCAGTTCAGCCATTGCCGGGTCATCAACTCCGAGGGGGTTGGCAAAATGTATTACAAATCTGTCCCGCTCATCTAAAACGGTTCCCGTGAATTGATATTCGTTATTTTCCCTTAAATCCATAAACAGATTATCTTTTTTATCCTCAAGGTAAATCGGAATATCGTCCGGAAACCCGTCAATTCCGGTTACCGTAAACGTAAAGTCACCGTCGGCACCCGCAAGGAAACTTACGGGAACACTTTCATGCTCCTCAATGTTATTCATAAAATCAACAGCATATTTCACATTTGCGTTTTCAATATATAATTTTGGTGAAGCGGCTTTTGTGAACAGTTTGTAGGCGTCGAGCATATTGTCGAATCCCTCGGTGGCATCTTCTGTGAAAGCGATAATACATTCGTCGGAGTATTTTTCGGCCTGTACTTTTAATCTTAAAGTATTCAGTTCCTGCTTGGTATCTTTGTAAAACTCCGTTGTTGCACTTGCCACTCTTTGTGAAGCGGGGATTGTCAGGCTGTAAGAAGATTGGTTACCCAAAGTATCCGATGTTCTGACCCAAAAGCCTTGTGTTGCAGCGATTAAGCCGTCGGTTTTACCGTTGGTGCCTGTTCCGGTGGAATAATTCCAGGTAGCATAATTACCCGAGCCTCCCGCATCAAACAGGTAAACCGTCGGGTCAACATTATTGAGGTTCCAGCCGGAGTTTCCGTTCCAGTCAATAGCACAGGGGAAAGGATTTCCGAGAAGGTTCCAGCCCGAATGGTTTGTGGAAGGCGTAACCGTAAGTGTAACGTTCACATCCGAAGTGTTTGTAGTTCCGTTGAGTATAACCGCATCGGCAGCACCGGCAACGGACCATACATGATAACCCTGACCGACGTTGAGAGGCATTGTGAGCGGTTGATATAGATTTGTAAAAGCATCTGTTGTTTCGTCATAGGAATAGAGATACATATCAAGATAAGCACCAATCACTTCATTGCCTACAGGTGTGGAAATGATATGCCATTCGTTTTTTTCAAGATACTGACGTACCTTGACATCTCCACCGCCGGCACATACGACCGAACCCTGCTCGAGTAGGGAAGGAGAATGGGTAGCATCATCTTCAAGAAGCAGGCTCCCTCCGGAATCAATATAGAGGGTGGTGCCCGTTCCTACTATTATGTTTGTTCCGGGTGTAACATCCATTCCCTGACCTGTCCCGAATAAAGGTATAGCCAGAAAAAGGATGACGACCGGAAAATATCTTAATGTTTTCATAAGTCGAAAAATTATGGTTTGTAAACAATGAAATGAAATGTGTTGTCAGTTGCGTTTCCTCCGGATGTCCATATTCTTACTCTCAAATCTCCTCCGTTATCTCCGATGGTTACAATTCTTGCGGTAGTTGTGTTTCGTGCGGTGGCATTTGCAGTATAATCATTACTGTTAAATGTTTCTCCGTTAATTGTAATTCTGAAATCACCGGTTGCAGGATGAGATACGGAGAAATTTCCGCTACCGGAAAGAATAGAACCAGTATATGAAACAACGCCGTAAGCAATGGGAATCAAATCGGTTGTTCCCTGAGCAGGTCTGTTAACTTTTTGAGCAACTTTAACGGTTCCGTTAACGTCAAGTTTTTCGGTTGGTATTGTAGTTCCTATACCGACATTTCCGCCGTCAATGACTGTCATAACATTTACATCGTTGTCAAGAAGGTTAAGAATGGGATAAACGTCATTTCTGTTACTGATTTGGAGTGCAGCGGAGGGAATGGTGTGCGTACTGGGGTCGCCTATACCGACGGGGCCTTGGGGCATAAATAGCATTCTCATTTCAGCTCCCGTACTACCGGGAGCAGCATCAAACTGAACAATCCTGAAACTTTCTGTTACGGGACCATAGCCGAAAAAGGGTTCGGGGGTTCCTGTGGTCACATCTTCCATAGCGAGCCCCATCCACGATTGGAAACCTTCGGCTTCAAGACCTATGGAAGCCCTGCCTGCTGAAACATCGAGTGCTGAAGCGTGAACATGTAATTTCCCGATGGGCAAGGTTGTTCCTATTCCCACATTTCCCGTTGAACGAACCATAGAGAACATTGTGTCGCTTACGGTTCCGTCATCGAAAATAAAACTGTAACGCTGAGTTGCAGTACCGTTAACTTTTAAAAATCCTTCGATAGTGCCTGCAAGGGGGCCTGACAAAATGGGAGCGGCACTCAGTTCGACATAATTGGTCAGGTCAATGGAGCCGCGAATCGTTCCCCAAACATCCAAACGGCTTTGAGGATTGACGGTTCCGATACCGAGATATCCGGTGGCATCCTGAACCACAACATGTTCTTTGGCAGTTGCTGAACTTTTTACATCCAGAATAGTACCGGATGATGGACTTGATCCGTCTTTGTTAACGGCAACCTGTGCATTTACACCGAAAGACATGGCAATCAGCATAAATAAGAAAGTAAATTTTCTCATAATATTAATATTTAATTAATTAAAATAAAGGATGATTTGCTTAACTTGAACAAAACAAGTTGCAAAAGTAATGATTCTTTTGTGGAAAAGCAATTATTTTTTCAACATAATCCTAAAAGTGGTTCCTTTTCCGACGATTGAGGCTTTGACAAATATCCTGCCTTTGTGGTATTCTTTGATTATCCGTTTGGCAAGGGAGAGTCCGAGACCCCAGCCGCGTTTTTTGCTTGTATATCCGGGATTGAAAATGGTTTTGAATTCCGATTTGGGAATACCTTTGCCATTATCGGTAATGTCTATTATAACGTATTTTTCGTCATCGAAAATATCAATCTTTATTTTTCCTTCTCCACCGATTGCATCAATGGCATTTTTACAAAGATTTTCAATAACCCAGTCGAACAGATGAAGATTTATGGGTGCGTATATGGTTTCATCTTCCCGTCTGTTAATGGAGAATTCAACTTTTTTGGAAGAGCGGGTTTTAAGGTAGGAAATGTCATTGTATATAACTTTTACAATATTTTCTTTTTTAAGGATAGGAGTGGAGCCTATTTTTGAGAATCTGTCGGTAATTTTATGCAATCTGTCAATATCCTTTTTCAATTCGTCAATTGTTTCACTTTCGTGACCTTCGAGTTTGAGGAGTTCAATCCAGGCAATCATTGATGAAATGGGAGTTCCGAGCTGATGAGCTGTCTCTTTGGCAAGACCTACCCACACCTGATTTTGTTCCGAGCGGCGCGCCGAACTGAAAAGCACATAAGCTATAAAAAGAAACAATCCGATAATACTTAACTGGAAATAAGGAAAATACATCAAACGTGTAAGAAGTTCGGAATTCTGATAAAAGATATAGCGCTTTCCCTGATCGGCAAGTTCAATTTCAATGGGCTCGTTATCGGAAGCCATTTGCTCCAGTGTTTTATGCATATAAGCTGAGTCGGTAGTCTTTTTGGAGTTGAGTTGGCCGAACTGTAGTATCCTTTGTTGAGTGCTGTCGGTAATTATTACCGGAACCGATGCGGAGTTCAGGACTATTTCCGAGAAAAACGATTCAATAAGATCATTAAGTACAATTCTCAATTCTTTAAAAAGTTTTGAATCCTTATAATAGAGAAACTGCTTTTTGCCCGGAAGATAATTGATCTCAACGGGTACATATTTTGTAAATTCTTTTAGCAGGCGACCTTTTAAGACTTTTACGGTATCAGTATTAAAATCAACATTTCTGGCAATCTTAATAAAATTGTTTTCGTCCGTCAGGATAACCGGAACGGTTGTATTCCCGATTATGAGCTTCATATAAAAAGTAAGTGACTGCGACATGGTATCAATGGAGACATATTTATATGCTTCTGCAAGAATTTCGGCCTTTTTACGCTCTTCATTTTCCAGTTGTTTAAAAAACCTGTCGGTATAATTAACCAGGTCAGCCTTGCGCTGAATGGCTTCGGCCCAAAGTGTCAGATTTTTACGCTGGTCTCTTGCAATGTGCTTCACAAGTATATTTGTGTACCACAATGAGGCCGCAACAATAATTACGGCAAGACTGAACAGTCCCCACTTCCAGCGTTTCTTTTTTGAATATATATTCAATGTCTTCAAATTAATTCTTTTGTATTAACGCAAAGCAAAAGTATTTATTCCCCGGTTACAAAAATAGGTTTTTTAGTTGAATAAACCACTTTAGCAGTTATTCGGTTCGGAATTGATCGTATCCTCCTCATCCCATTCGATAATAAAATTCGCTTTGTCGTTTTTTGATTTTTCAGGTGAGGCTTTCTTCTCCTCTGTTTTCGGTTTTTTTCTAACACTGTCGGTCTTTGTCTCATCCCATTCTATTATAAACTGCTCTTTCCCCTCCTCCGGTGCTTCAAAAACGGGAATGTCATCATCTTTTATGTTGTTTTTACTGCCGAATTCTTTTTTGAAAACCTCTTTTATATTGTCTTTTTCGGTTTTCATCTTGTCGGAAATTATTTTTCGAACGGTCTTTGTGTCATAACTTATTTTCGGATCGGATGCATTACCTGTCATCTTTATGGGGATAGTGGTTCGCCCCAAATTATCGTCTTCAATTATCAATCCTTCGATATTGCTTTTCAACTCATCCTGCTTTTTCTGCGAAAGGAGTTCGGATAACAAAACACGAATATGATAATCAATCTCGTTGTCAAATGTATGAGTGCCGTTCAGCGACAGGTTCAGAGTATTTGATTTTATCTCCATCTCGGGAATATAAATCACTCTGTTCCTTATGGCTATTTGGTTTTTTAAAGTTGAAAATTTGATATGGCCGAGGTTCTTATTTTTTAAGTATCTTCCCAGTTTAAAAAGAGGCTTGTAGTTTATCAGTTCACCGTTTTCAATTTTTATATCACCTGCCGCATACACACTTGCAGGGTTTATTTTCAGCCTGTTATCAAATTCCGACCTGTAGGTTACTTTGGCGGTTACAGTGCCCTTCAGTTTACTTGAGGTTATGTTATCCTGGCCGAAATTACCGAATTCATAAAACAATTTTGAAATATCCACATTTTGAATGTCTGCGTCACTTGTAAGAACCGGTTTTGAAGGATTTGTTCCGTCAATTTTCCCTTTTATATCAGTGTGCCCGTCCATTGAAGAAAAAGAGCCGTTGTTAACCGAAATGATTTTGTTTTTGACAATCAGATGTCCCGAGATGTCCCGTGCCCTGAATTTCCTGAATTTCATTCTTTTTACATTCAGGTCAAGGGAGATATTAATGTTTTCGGCTATTTCGATTCGGTAAACAGTATCGCTTTCAGCCGTTTTATATTGTAAAAGTTCGTCAAAATTGAGCATTGATGAATTTAAAACGGCATTGATACTAAATTTTTTATCCGGCAGAAAAAAATACGGTAAGATGTTTATAAAGGTACCCTTCATTTGAAAATCGCTCCCGGAGACCTTTCCTGAAAAATTATCCACAATAAGATTGTTATTACTGAATTTAAAATTACCGTTAAAATCCTTGTATTTCAGCATATTACCTTTAACGGCAAATTGTGCGTCGGTGATTGTCAGTTTACCGGAAGTTTTACTTGACAGAAAATCGTTTATTGTAAATTTTGTAAAACTTTTCAATCTATTGCGGAATTTCATATCAATATTGATATTGCCGGAAAGATTTTCCAGGGTATCAATGTGAAACAGTTTTTTCATCTCGTTCAACTTTCCGTTTGCCGAAAAGGTGACCGAAATATCAGGCCGTTCAAAATTGACAATCTTCAGATTTCCATTTAGGCTTCCCGAATTCAGTGAAGATGTAAATTCCGACAGTTGCAGAGAAAATGATTTCTTGTTGCCAAGTTTGCCGTTTGTAAAAACCCCTTTAAAAGAAACATCATTCAACGTTAATCCGGCAGGCATATATTTGATATTGCCGCTTGTAAGCCCGAATACAAATTTAACGGCGGGTATCTTCTTTTTTGAAAAATTTCCGTTGATAATTGCGGTGAAATTAAAGATGCCGCGACCTTCAAGGTCTTCGACAGGTTTAAGATATTCTGCAGGTACCTCTTTCAGGAAATCCTGAAGTTTTGCCTTTTCGGCCTTAACCTCAAGAGAGACGGATTTGTCATTCTTTGCTGTTTTTACACTGCCCTCAACAATAAAGGATAACGTATTAACCTTCAAATCACCTTTGGAAATTTTCAAAAGATGATTTTTATTGTCATTATCGAATAAAACATTTATGACAATCTTTTTATCTTTTAGAAATGTTGCCTTCCCCGTTCTGAGGTATTCGGTTGCAATGTCGGCCGATATTTTCAAATCGTAAGCGGAAGAAGAGAAGCCTCCGCTCAATATACCCTTATTTACACTTAAGAGATATTCCTGATCCGTACCGTAGTCGAGAAAAGCAATATGAACATTTTTCAGAATTACTTCATTGAGATCAATCTTAGCTCCGTTTTCGTTTTTTGGATCCGAAGATTTAAATATTGTGAAGTTGTTTGTTCCGTTTTTAAAAACAACAATGCTCAGAAAAGCGTCTTTAAGTAATATTTTTTCGATTTTATATTTTCCCGAGATGATATCCGTAATATTAAAAAGCACCGAGAGTCTTTTTGCTTTAAGCAGAGGATCGGTATTTTTTGTTGTTTTTTCTTTGGTCTGAATATTAGTAACCGTGACTGATGCCTGCGGGAAATTATCAAAAACCGAAAACTCTATTTCATTTACCGAAACTTCAATGGCAAGCCGGCTGTTTATTTCGCCGACAACCATTTCTTTCACCTTGTTGCCGTAGAAATATCCGATAAGCAGCCCTGCAGCACCCGTCAAAGATATAACAACGACAGACAGAATGACCAATCGCTTAATAAATCTTTTTAATATTTTATTTTTCTTTTTTTTCTCCATCAGTCAATACTAAACGTATGGAATGCAAAATTATTAGATTGTTGTAATAATGCTATGATATTATGTTTGTATAATTTTCGAAGTAATTATACTGAAACGCATAAACTTTGCAAATTCTCTTTGATTTAATTGCCTGAATCATAGCATGTTTAACTCGAAGAAATTTGCATTTTCGTTCAGCATCAGTTTAACAGACAATATTTTCTATCTCCAATCATCATCCTCAAGGGTGAAAATATCATCTACTTTTTTCCCGAAAACACTTGCCATTTTGAGTGCTAAAACGGTTGAAGGAACATACTTCCCCTTCTCAACGGCATTCACGGTCTGCCGGCTGACGTTTGTTCTCTTTGCAAGCTCCTCCTGCGTTATATCCAGAATCGCACGCTCTACTTTTAAAGAATTCTTCATTTTTCAGCCTTTTTAAGTTTATATAATACCCAATTGAACCTGATGATAAAAAAGAAAAGGATAGTAAACATATTGAATATCAGCATAAAAAGAAAATTGGTTCCGTAAACCAAAGCGATGCCGATAATCAATATTGCATAATTAACGTAAGTTGCCCAGACAAGCGATTCAAGACGGATTTTTGCAATGTATTCGTCTTCGGTTTTTTCTTTTGAAAAAGCTATCATCAAAGAACTTATGATAATTAAAATTCCCGATATTTCATCAATGAGATTATTGTTCGTCATTGAGAATAAATCATTGTCCCCGATAAACAATGCTTTTGCAATAAGAAAGTCGGGAGTAACTTCAAAGAACAGGTATAAAGCTCCCGTTACGACAGACGGAATGAATATAATCCATCCGATTTTTTTAAATTTGTGTGGAAATAAGAAATTAGCTTTCATAATATTTGATTTTTTAATTTTTGGCAAAAGTAAAATAAACTTTACAATAAGTCAAGTAAAAATTCCAAAAAGTAAAAAATATTTGAAGTTAGTATAACATGCGGTTATTGCCCGCCCCCGAACACAATTGTAACTTTCCGAACATTTTTATGTCTTATATGAAATAAAAGATCCGTTATAATAGTTTGAGTTTCAAATTAAACCGTTAAATGGCACGAAAAGTGATTTTATAAATGCCAAATTATATTTTCAGAAATGATCCGACTTGAAGGAATACATAAAACATATATAACAGGCACAAATGAATTGCATGTTCTCAAAGGTATAGACCTCCACATCGAAAAAGGGGAGATGGTTTCCATTATGGGTTCTTCCGGATCGGGGAAGTCAACACTTTTGAACATCATTGGGATACTGGATAATTATGATAAAGGCAAATATTGGCTTGACGGCGATCTTATCGGAAAAATGAGTGAGACCAAGGCGGCACAATACCGGAACCGTTTGATTGGATTCGTCTTTCAATCGTTTAACCTGATATCTTTTAAAAATGCGGTTGAAAATGTTGCTTTGCCGCTTTATTATAAAAAAGTTAGCCGCAAGAAAAGGAACAAGCTTGCCTTGGAATATCTTGATAAACTGGGTTTGAAAGAATGGGCAACACATCTGCCTAACGAACTTTCCGGAGGTCAGAAACAGAGGCTTGCCATTGCAAGGGCTTTAATTGCGGAACCGAAGATAATACTTGCAGATGAACCAACGGGAGCACTGGATTCAAAAACATCCCTTGAAATGATGGACCTTTTCAAAGAGATAAATGATATGGGAATTACAGTGATTATTGTTACTCACGAAAGGGATATTGCGGCAAAAACAGGTAAGATAATACGTTTGAAAGACGGAATTATTGATTCTATAATGGACAACGGCGAACGGAAAAAATGGCTGGCGGACCAGGTTATGGCTTAGCAAAACCTTGCAGGGTTGTGCGCAGGTCAGTGTGGAAGCAAAACCTTGCAGGTTTGTGCGTTGGATAGTGCGAAAGCAAAACCTGCAAGGTTTATAGTCGGGAATTAAATGAAATATTTATGACAAGCGTGGACGCTTGTCGCAGGACGCTTGTCGCATTTTACGAAATTGTGTAAAAAATAAAAATAATCGGAGTGTTTGATATAGATAAATGGCAGGAGATTTACAGTACCATCGGCAAGAATAAGCTGAGGACTTTTCTCACGGGATTCAGTGTCGCGTGGGGAATCTTTATGCTAATTATTTTACTGGGTTCGGGGTACGGATTGGAAAACGGCGTCAGAAAAGAGTTTGAAGGCGATGCAACCAATACAATATCTATAAATCAGGGTGTGACAAGCAAAGCCTACCGCGGATATAAGCCCGGAAGATTCATTCAGTTTAAAAATGATGATTACGATTTTGTGAAAAGCATGAAGGATATTGACCACGTATCCGCAAGGACAAGGGTTCGCGGTACAAGCATTATTTCCTACAAGAATGAGTACGGCACTTTCGATATGATGTGTGTTCACCCCGATTATCGCTACATCGAAAATCTTACTATGATTTCGGGACGTTATCTGAATGATGTTGACGTTGAGCAGAGGCGGAAAGTTGTTTCCATAGGCAGGCTAGTTAAAGATGCTTTGTTTAAAAAGGAGGAACCTCTTGGAAAATATATTAAAATCGGTTCAATACCTTTCAAAGTTGTCGGTGTGTTTGACGATCCGGGAGGCGACAGGGATTTGTCAAGGATTTATATTCCCATAAGCACTGCACAGATGGTTTTTAACCGCGGTAACGATATTGACAGGCTGAGCATAACCGTCGGAGATGCTACCGTTGAACAGAGTGAAGCTATTGTTGATAAGATAAGGAACGATTTTTCAAAAAAACACCATTTCGATCCGGAAGATAAAAGGGCTATTTTTATCTGGAACAACGTTGAAGAGTATCAGAAGTTTATGAGGCTCTTTGCAAACATAAGGCTTTTTATCTGGGTAATCGGAATAGGTACCATCATTGCCGGGATTGTCGGCGTCAGCAATATAATGATGATCGTTGTCAAGGAACGAACAAAGGAGATTGGAATAAGGAAAGCGTTGGGTGCTTCTCCGGAATCGGTTATCAGTCTGATAATGCAAGAATCCATTTTGATAACGGCATTTGCAGGATATATCGGACTTGTACTCGGTGTGGGATTGCTGGAGCTGGTCTCGAAAAATCTTCAGGGTGTTGACTATTTTGCCAATCCCGAGATAAATATCAATGTTGCTATTCTGGCAACACTTGTTCTGATAGTTTCAGGTGCGGTCGCAGGTTTTGTACCTGCAAAGAAAGCTGCCAGCGTGAAACCGGTAATTGCTTTAAGAGATGAATAAAATAACAGGTAAATAGATGTTTGACCTCGATAAATGGAATGAGATATATTTTGCACTGAAGAAGAACAAACTGCGTACTTTTTTCACTGCATTCGGTGTGTTTTGGGGTATCTTTATGCTTGTGGTTATGATGGGTGCCGGGGCGGGGTTGTATAACGGAGTAACAAGGGATATGGGTGATATGGCGACAAACAGTATGTTTATGTGGACGCAAACAACAACAATGCCTTACAAAGGGTTTCCGCGAGGAAGAAGATATATGTTCCGCAACAGCGACACTGAAGCTCTGAAAGATAATATTCCCGAAATAAAATATATTGCCGCAAGATTACAGGGCTGGGGAGGGGAAGGCTCCAACAACGTCATAAGAGGTGACAGGATAGGCGGTTTCAGTATTCAGGGCGACTATCCCGATTATAATAAGATAGAACCGGTGAACATTATTGAAGGCAGGTTTATCAACGACATTGATATCGGGAATCAAAGAAAGGTTGCGGTAATAGGTATTAGGGTAAAGGATGAGATGTTTAATGCCGATGAAGATCCGATAGGTGAGTATTTGCAAATTCGGGGAGTCTATTTTAAGGTTGTGGGATTGTTTAAGTCGAAAAAGCGCGACCAGCAGGCCGACCGTGATAATCAGCAGATCATTTTGCCGTTCACAACCCTGCAAAGGGTTTATAACTACGGTGATGTCGTAGGATGGTATGCCATCACTTCCCAGGATGATGTTCCGGTGTCCGTAGTTGAAGAGAAGGCCAAAACTCTGATGAAAAAAAGACACGGTATTCATCCCGACGATGACCGGGCAATAGGTTCGTTTAACCTGCAAACGGAGTTCAAAAAAATGACAAATTTGTTTACAGGAATTGACGGACTGATATGGATAGTGGGTATCGGAACTCTTTTTGCCGGTGTTATCGGCGTAAGCAACATTATGCTCATTGTTGTGAAGGAGCGAACCAAGGAGATTGGGATCCAAAGGGCTTTGGGTGCTTCACCACGGAATATTATCAGCCAGATAATTACCGAATCTGTGTTCCTGACAACCTTTGCCGGATATTTCGGACTTGTTGTCGGCGTAGGATTGCTTGAATTGCTGAATTATATAATGGTGTCAACAGGTGCCGAAGGCGATATGTTCGCCAATCCGACAATTGATTTCCATAAGGCAATGACAGCATTGGTAATTCTGGTGGTTTCGGGCGCATTTGCAGGCTGGATTCCGGCCAAAAGAGCAATTAGTATTAAACCGATTGATGCTTTGAGGGATGAGGTGTAGTGGTGATAATAAATTAACTGTTATTTCCAAGCGTGTATGCTTGGAACATTGACAGGATAGAAAAATAATTTGATAATTCTAAATATAATGCGTTGTAAATCAGAAAATAAATACCATAATTCCCCTCTTGGGAGGGGTGTAGGGGTGTGTTATCTATTTAATAACATTTATTTTCTAATTTATTTATTATCAACATTTTAAAACTTAAAACAACTTGATTGTAAAATAATAAAATAAATACAAAAATGAAGACCTTTTTTAAAATTTTGATTCTTGTAGTAATAGTGGGTGCTTTTATCTTCACCATCTATTTTCTTTATAACAAGTCGCAGGCAAAGCCGGTTGTGTATGAAACAACAACACCGGTTGTGACGGATATTGTGTTAAAAACCGTTGCTACAGGTAAGGTTGTACCGCGAAAAGAAATTGAGATAAAACCGAAGATTTCGGGAATCATTGAAGAAATTCATGTGAAGGAAGGAACGGTCATCAAAAAAGGTGATCTGATAGCTAAAGTGAGGATAATACCCAATATGGTGAATCTGAACAATGCCGAATCAAGGGTTAACCGTGCCAAAATAGCCTTGGCAAATGCCAAAAGGAATTATGACAGGAATAAGAAACTCCTTGACCAGAGTGTGATTGCCAAAACCGATTTTGAAAAGTATGAATATGAATTTACAAATGCACGTGAAGAGTTGAAATCGGCTGAAAATAATCTGGAACTTATTAAGGAAGGGCAGACGAAAAATTCGGGTTCTGCTACCAACACATTAATACGTTCTACTATCAACGGCATGGTTCTGGATATTCCGGTTGAGATTGGAAATTCCGTTATCGAAAGCAACACTTTCAACGACGGGACAACAGTGGCCGTTGTTGCGGATATGGGTGAGATGGTCTTTGAAGGGAAAGTGGATGAAAGCGAAGTGGGGAAGATACACGAAGGAATGGATTTGATACTGACAATTGGAGCCATTAACGATACCAAATTCCACGCAACCCTTGAATATATCTCCCCGAAAGGAAAAGAGGAAAACGGGGCTATTCAGTTTGAGATAAAAGCTGCCGTTGACCTTATAGATTCTATCTTTGTCAGGGCGGGATACAGCGCCAATGCCGATATTGTGCTTGATAAACGCGACAGTGTAATGGCAATAAGCGAAAGTCTGATTACTTTTGAAAATGATTCCGCCTTTGTGGAGGTGGAAACATCTCCTCAGGCCTTTGAAAGAAGATATGTTAAAACCGGTCTCTCCGACGGAATCAATATAGAAGTTTTGTCAGGCTTAACCAAGGATGACAAGATTAAAAAGTTGAATTAGTCCGTATAATATATAAAACCTACCTTTTGGTAACGTATTCCGTTGGGTTTTCAGCCGGAAACGGTATCAATAGCCGACGGAGTTTTTTCAGTGGTGAATTTTACAGTCTTTTAACTTTAATTTTCAATGACCGATTATGTTAATCTTTTATGCATCGTACATTTTTTTCTGCATAATAAGCAATGGGAATCCTTCGTATTTGTGTTTTATTGTTATACATTTCTCTTTCAAAATAGTAGTTGGGATATGATGTTGACGATGTCCATATTGTAGCATGATGGTTTAATTGATAAAAATCGGTTGCAAATGTCCACCCTCCGGGTAAAGCTGTGAATCCACTGGAATTTGTAGCACCCGTATTTGGTGTTGCCCAGTGTGCAGTACCTGATTCTTTCAGCTTACCACCTTCATCTGTACCACGCCATTCTGTTGCATCCGCCTGTGCCTGTGTCATTCCGAGAAACATTTCCAGAGTTTTAAATTCGTCATCGGTAGCAACATGCCATCCGTCGGGACAAATACCCTGAGAACCGGGCACTTCATTATATTGCATCATTTCTCTTGCATCGTACATTCCGCCGTATATATCGCAATTAGCCGGGTCGTCATCGTAACAATATTTTTCTATAATACCGTTATCGGATTGATTAGTACCGATAAACAACATTGTTCCGATATTTATGTTTTCCGCCATCCAGCATTGTGTTCCTATTTGTACGGTTTTATATGACTGTCCGTCACGGTCATCATACAAATAACTTTCTCCGCATACGAAAGGCAGGTCAATTGTACCTGCTCCGAATGCAATTTCTTTCCATCTGTTTTGTTTTTTAATAAACACATAGAACTTGTCGTTGTCAGTATTAAAAACCGTCAATCCGTTTGCAGGTTTGTTAATTGCCAAGATATCGTTCCCGCTTAATCTGGGGATGAGCATACCTTTGTCCGTAGCTTTAACGTCAAGCATTGCCGAGCTGTCTGCATGGCTTCCGTCCCTGTTTATTGCCACTTGTGCATTGAGCGAGCCGAGTGTTGTCAATGTGATTGCCAATAGTAATAAGAATTTTTTCATTTTGTCGAATTTTTTAAATTATTAAATAATGATTTTTCCAAGTTGCGCATATTGAGTTCCAGCTTTTCGATTTTATTTTTTTGAGAAATATTTTCTTTTGTCAGTTCTACGATTATACTTTGTTGTTCCTGAATAGCTTTAACCAACGGCACAACAAACTCGGCATATCGCAAGCCGTAGAAGTCTTTATCATTTTTAGGGGCATCCACTCCGCTAAAATCATAACCTAAGCTATGTGCCGCTTTTTCTACTTCCTGCGCAATAAAGCCGGTTTGTAAAATTTGTCCTTTTAATTTTTCTGCTTCGGGCAATCTTAGACTGTCCGGAATTTTGGTTAAGTCGGCTATTGCTTCCATATCAAGATGATATGTTACGGGACGCAATTTCATTATGAAATCCAAACCTTTGACATTTTCTTTTATGTCTTTTTTAAAACGGGCATCAGAAACGTTTGTCCAATTGGCATAGCCTCCTATTGAGGTAACACTGTTATTGCCGATTCGGACTTGATTTGAAGCGGATATATCCGAATAGTAACCAATGGCAGTTGAGTTATTAAAATCTTGACCCGAATAGAAGGCTCTACACCCAAGTGCTGTATTATTATTTCCTGTTGTATTGGAAAACAAACTGAATATGCCAAATGCTGTGTTTTGATTACCGGTAGTATTATAAAATAGACTTTGGACTCCCGTAGCAGTGTTAGATACTCCGTTATTGTAATATAAACTTCCGTATCCGGACGCAGTGTTTCTTTCGCCGGTCATATTGTAATATAAACAATGGGGCCCGATTGCACTATTATTATACCCTGATATATTTGAATATAAACTTTCATAACCAATAGCAATATTTCTAAATCCTTCCGTATTTGAGTAAAGAGCGCTATATCCGATTGCCGTATTGAAATTGCCACTACTATTGCTGTACATTGTGTATGGTCCCGATGCAATATTTTTATATCCTGCAGTATTCGAATGGAGAGCCATATATCCTGTTGCAGTATTTAAAAACCCCGAATTGTTTAAAGTTCCGGCATTATAACCGATAAAAGTATTTTGGTTATCCGATAGGTCGTCGTTGGTTCCTGCACCCGAGCCCAGAAATACGCTATTTCCGCCGGTACGTCCGTCATAAAGGTCATTTATTGAAAATGTTTCTGCACCTACTTTTACCCATTCGGTTCCATTAAAATAATAGAATCCCGGAGTATAATTAATTTGATAAATCATTAAACCTGTTGCAGGTAAGTATATGGCATCACGTTGTGTTTTGGAAAGCCGCGGAATTAATAGTCCGCCGTCGGTGGATTTCACATCCAACATTGCGGAATTGTTGGCTACACTACCGTCTTTATTAATTGCCACCTGAGCATAAATATAACTGCCGGTAATTAAGGATATTACTAAAATTAACACTTTCATCTTTTTCATTTTTAATTTGTAATAAAAATTTTCTTTGAAACCATATTTTCATTTGAAATAAATGTAACAAGGTAATAACCGCGTTCAAAATTTGTCGCTATGATGTTTTTTCCTTGTATTACCGTTTTTTCAAGAACTTTTCTGCCCGTTAAATCGAAAATGATGCATTTTCCCGTTAAAAAATCTTTTAAATCAATTATTAAAAAGACCTTTCGCTCAAATGAAAATATATTTACTCCTTGTGCTATATTTTGCTTCGGGATACTCAACTGTTTACCGAAGCGTACCGTAAACCTGCCTGGAAAGTCATTCATATCCGCCGCAAACTTATATTGCGGATTTATTCTTAGATTCTGCTGATAATTCTCTTTTTTATCTTCAAGAAAAATATCAAGATCCGATGGAAAAGTCTCCGTCCAGTCTGCAGATAAAGTATAGAGACCGGGAATGCCTGCTTTGAAACCTATAGGGACGGTATGAAAGGTCTCCCAGTCGGGTAACTCTTTTACAGCATATGAATTGCCGGCTATGCGAACATAAAGAGACGGAGACGTTTCACTACCTTCAAGATAGAGGGCATCAAGTTGGGAGTTGGGCTCTGGCGTAGCTATATCCGTAAACCCTATTATGGTTTCGTCATTTTCCTGTGTGTTACCTTCTACTTTAAGTTTCAAATGGTTAGGTAGTTCGGGTTGTGAGTTTTTATAAAAATCATTTGTTGTATGGAGCCTTTGGGAAGCAGGTAGAGTTAATGATGTTGCAGAGGCGCCGGTGGTATCGTGTGCATGTACCCAAAACCCTTGCGTAGCGGCTATCTCTCCGGATTGCAAGGTGCCTATACCCGTTGAGTAATTCCAAGTTTTATGATTGCCCGCTATAGGGTCCCATATCCATACGGTTGCATCAAGATTTGTCAGGTTCCAATCGCTATTGCCGTTCCAGTTAAGTCCGCAGGGAAAGGGATTTCCTATCAGATTCCATCCCGATTTGGGGCTTGAGTCGGTTACGGTTAAAGTGAGATTAATGTCCTGGCTGTTCAATATGCCTTGTAAAACCGCAGAATCCGCCGACGGTGGAAATGTACCGTTGGGGTCGGTAGTGTAAGCCCATACATAATAGCCCTGCCCCGGATTTAATGGCTGGGTTGTGGGCTGATTCATATAAACGAATGAATTTGAGGGTTCAACATATTTATACAAGTACATCCATATATATGCACCGTTAACTTCGTACTGAACGGGTGAGGAGATTATGTGCCACCTGTCTTTGTTAAGGTACTGCTCCACTTTGGCATCACCGCCGGCTGTGAAATGTAACGACCCTTTTTGAATAAAAGATGGAGAACTGTTATAATCATCTTGCAACAGCAAATTCCCGTACGTAATGTCAATTGTTGAACCGCTTTCTTCGGTAATTGTCGTTCCGGGTGAAACTATTATGCCACCGGTTTGCGCATTTATTCGCATATTCACTACGGCAAATGCAATTAATAAAATAATTCTTATTTTCATATTTGTTAATTTTGATTTCTCAATTTTATTTCATCGGCAAAAAAACAATTCAATAAAGGTTCAACCAAATATTTCGGGTATATTATCGGTTAACAAAGATGTATATACAGGTTTACAAAAGGTCTACAAAGTTAATAATATATGTTTGTAAAAAGCAGAAAAACAGCCTTATAAAAAAGATATCCATAATAATATGTACTTACAATGTCAATGAATACGGTTTACGGCTAATTATTAATAAATTTGCTCCTTTTAAAAAGATAGAGAAATGTTTAGGTTTTTATTTATAATTGTTTTTTTACTTTTTTCAGGTAAGGCATATCTGTTTTCACAAAGTATGAATAGCTTAGCTCAACGGAAGATGATAGAGAAAGCCGATAGTCTATTATCTACAAACATTGACCGGGCAATTCGGTTATCACTTTATATTCAGAATAACGATGAAACACTTGATTCACTATATGTTAAATCCGTTATTTTACTTCAGAATGCTTATGAAAAAAAAGAGATGTACGATTCTTCGATATTTTATATTGACAAGGGGTTGAAAAAGTGTATGGAGATGGGTGACAGCGTAAATGTTTACTATTTTTATTCCGACAGGGGAGTTATGCATTTTATTAAAGCGGATTATTCGAGTGCATTATCCGATTTTGTGCGGGCCAAGGACTTATATGAAAGATATAAAGGCAGAAAAAAGGATGAAATGATACCGCTGCAAAATTATGCACGAATATTAAATAATATGGGTTCTGCCTATTTGAGAATAGGATTGTATGATTCGTCACTGGTATATTTTTATAAATCGTTGAAAATAAGGAAGGAGATAAATGCACCTTTGAATATGCTGGTTTTGAATAAGCTTAATATCGGAGTTGTATATTCCAAGATTGAGGACTATGAAAACGGTTGGAAAATTTTTGAAAGTGCCTTGAAAGATGCCGTCACTTTGAATGATTCTGCTTTGCTTGCAAGGTGTTATTTGAATATCGGTGTTTTTTGCAATAAAACAGGTGATTACCGGAAAGCAATCGGTAATTATGAAAAAAGTCTTGAAATAAATAAGCTCCTTGATAATAAGAGGAGCCAGTCCTTGGTTTTACAAAATTTGTCATCCATTTATATCTCACTACGAAAGTATGAATTGGCAAAAAAATATTTGCATCGGGCATTGTCAATTAATGGTATAATAAAGGCAAACAGTTCTTCGGTTTACCTTGGTTTGGGAAACTTGTTTTATGACATAAAGAACTTTGACAGTAGTGCTTATTACACGCAAATTGCATTACAACAGGCAAGAAAGAGCGGATATGTTGACAATGAAATGGAATCCGCTCATCTTCTCTATGAAATAAATAAAAAGAGACATAAGTTCGGTAAAGCGTTATCCTTTATGGAGCAGTATAATATTTTGAAAGATTCGGTGTTGAACAGCGAGAACCTCAAGAATATTCAAAGATTGAAAACCGAGTTTGAAACGGAAAAAAAGGAAAAGGAGATATCGTTTTTACAAAAAATTAATGAAAGCGAAACCGCAAAAGCAACTCTTATTCAGAGCAGACAAAGGCTGA
Organism: Bacteroidales bacterium; assembly: GCA_026984135.1. Taxonomy (GTDB): domain Bacteria; phylum Bacteroidota; class Bacteroidia; order Bacteroidales; family JAADJA01; genus JAADJA01. The sequence goes on along the minus strand of JALSSR010000273.1, from coordinate 6,444 downwards.
TAATACTTTTTAGTCTTTTGGCACTTGTTTTATTGATAATTGTTTTGGTGTTCTATTTTTTTAAAAGAAAAAAGGAAAAAGAGCTTTATCGCATTGAGAAGAAGTTGATGAAAATGGAATTGAAAAATAAAGATTTGGCTTCCAATAAACTTAAAATGCAAGTAGATTTTAAAACCAAACAACTTACAGCTCACTCATTGAATATGATGAAAAAAAACAGAATGCTCATTGAAATTTACGACAAACTCAAAGTCATTCTTAAAAAGGTAGATGACAATCTGAAACCGGAAATTAACAATATTATATACGGAATACAACTAAATCAAAAGTCGGATAAAGACTGGGAGTTGTTCAAGCAATATTTTGAAAATGTAAAATCCGATTTTACAAGTAAGTTACGTGCCGTAAATCCCAAATTAACCACTAATGATTACCGCCTTGCCGCTCTGATAACTTTGAATCTCAATATTAAGGAATGTGCGGCATTGTTAAGTATTTCACCGACAAGTGTTAAGATGGCACGATACAGGTTGCGAAAAAAATTGAATATAGGTAATGGTAAAGATTTATATACTTTTCTGTCCGAATTATAATTAAATGACAATAATAATTTCAGATTTTTTCAACGGAAATAATATCTTTGGCAAATATTTTCATATGAAATGAAAGAGTTTGATGTTATAATTGTGGGGGCGGGACCTGCAGGATTGAGATGTGCCGAGGTTTTGACAAATAGCGACCCGGAGTTAAAAATACTTTTGCTGGAAAGGAAACAGGAAGTAGGGCCTAAGGTCTGTGCCGGAGGTTTGACAAAAAAGGATTTGGATTTGATGGAAATTCCCGACACCTTGTTTGAACATAAAGTTCAGCGGGCAACAATCAAGTCTCCAATATATACATCCGTTAATGAGAAAGAAGGTTTGGTAGTGCTTTATGCCATTAACCGAAAGGAGTTTGGACAGTGGCAGGCAGGCAAACTGAAAAATACAGGCGTGGAGCTACTTACAAACGCCAAAGTTACTGCGATTGACGGGAATAAGGTTACCGTAAACCTGACAGAAGAATACGGCTATAAATATCTTGTCGGTGCCGACGGGGTTTCTTCAATTGTCCGCAGATATCTTAAATTGCCGGTCGAAAAGAGGCTGGTTACTTTTCAATACACTATTCCCCGGAGTGATGATGTAAGGTTTGAAATGTACCTTAATTCCAAATATTTTCATTCGTGGTATGCCTGGATTTTCCCTCACAGGAATAGTTTGGCTGTAGGTTGTGCCTGTGATCCCGAAATTATGTCTCCCAAAAAATTAAAAGAAAACTTTCACAAATGGCTGAAAGAAAACGATTTGGATATAACAAATGCTAAATACGAAAGTTTTCCGATAAGCTATGATTATCGCGGATATATATTTGATAATGTATTTCTGACAGGTGAAGCGGCAGGACTGGCTTGCGGATTTACGGGCGAAGGAATTTATCAGGCGTTGGTTTCGGGAGAGGAGGTCGCTAAAACCATTCTTGACAACGGCTATGTGTCGCAACCAATGCTAAAAATATTGAAATACAACCGGATACAACATAATCTTTTGAAATTTCTCATAAAAGCCGGCCCGTTGCGTAACTTTATATTTAATATGATTGTGTTGCTTTTGAAAAATAAAGGAGCCAATAGCAGGATTTCAAAGGGATTGTCCTAAGTCGAATAATAATTCGCCGGCCTTGAATGTTGTTGATAGTTGTAATAACTTTTTTGCATTTCAAGTGCAAAATTGTACTAATTTGGCTTTTTAAACACTTTTTCGAAAGGAACTTTAAGATAATTGATAAAATGATTTTTTACCTGCGATAATAATGGGATACAAGGAAATAGATATAAATCTTCCGACGGATTATTCGGATGTTATGATTCGGAAAGTGATTTCCAAAAAACTACGAATAAAGGATTTTTCATTTCAGATAATAAATAAAAGTCTGGATGCAAGGAAAAAGAGCAATATCCATTGGAGGATAAAGATAGGTGTTGCTTCAAAAGGGCTTAGAGGAGAATCGCAGGTACATCGGAATATTCTGAATATAAAATATAAAAAACGGAATAAAAGAATTGTCGTAACCGGGAGCGGTCCTGCCGGTTTTTTTGCAGCATTGGTACTTCAAAAATCAGGATTTGATGTTACTCTGATTGAACGGGGAGCCGATGTTGAAAAAAGAGCAAGGGAGATCAGGGATTTTGAAAATAGCGGAGTGTTTAAACCGCTTGGTAATTATGCCTTCGGAGAAGGTGGGGCGGGTACTTTCTCGGACGGCAAACTTACTTCCAGGTCAAAACGTGTATCAAAGGAGAAGGAGTTTATACTCTCAAGCTATATTTCTGCCGGAGCTCCGGCGGAAATTGCCTATATGGCACACCCGCATCTCGGTACCGATAACCTCAGGAAAATTGTGAAGAACCTGCGGCACGAATTCAAACGGCTTGGCGGAATCCTGCTATTTGAAACACTACTAACCGACCTGAATATCAAAAATGGAAGAGTTATTGAAGCTGTTACATCTGGCGGAAACTTATCAGGAGATTACTTTTTAATAGCTCCGGGACATTCGGCATACGAAACTTACAGGATGTTGATGAGCAATGGTGTTCCTTTCCGTACAAAAAATTTTGCAATCGGAAGCAGGGCGGAACACAAACAGGTGATAATAAACACAGCGCAATGGGGTACAACCGAACTGCCTGGTGTTAAGGCTGCCGAATACAGGCTTACCACAAAAGCCGGCAATAATCAGCCGGTTTATACTTTTTGTATGTGTCCGGGCGGGAAGGTTGTCCCTGCCACGGCATATCAAAATACCAATATAGTGAACGGAATGAGTTACTACCGTCGAAACGGACAATTTGCCAATGCCGCCTGCGTTGCCGGTCTTCATCCCGATGGGCTTGCCGGACGTATGGTCACTCCTGAAGAGGCTCTGACAGAACTTGAAAAACTGGAAAATTCATTTTATGAATATTCCGGGAGTTATGCAGCCCCCTTTTGTACCATCAGGGATTTTCTCGCCGAAAAATTGACCGTCGAACAGGTTGATACAAGTTATCCTCTGGGTATTGTCCCGGCTCCTTTGTGGGAGATGCTTTCTCCTGCCGTGACAGACTCTCTGCAAAAAGGGCTTATTGACTTTAGCAAAAAACTTAAAGGATACGATCAGGGTATTTTATTGGGACTGGAAAGCAAAACCTCATCCCCGGTTCAGGTAATCAGAAATGAGAGCGGATTGACGGAAGGGTTTGACAATCTTTTTATTATAGGTGAAGGAAGCGGATATGCCGGAGGAATTATGTCAAGTGCCGCCGACGGGATTAGGGCAGCGATGAAGATAGTTGAGGTGTATGATAAATTTCAAAGTAAATGACTAAATTCTCAATCGTTCAGATGAGAATTCTGAACAGCAAGGTCTTTCAATTTTGCAAACAGCAAATTTAAATCTTTCCAACTGTAAACAGTTGTTTTCTGAAAATTAATTGACTCATCTCCTCCATAAACCAGTGAGAAATTGTTATTTTCAACAGCAGATATATTTTGCCAATAATCTCGTGTCTATATTTTCAAGCGAGACGTAATCGTATTCACTGAATACTGCTTTTGCAAGGGTCGTTTTCCCCGATTGCCGTGGACCTGTAATGGTTACTACTCTGAACTTCTTTGAAAGTTGAAGCAGCTTATTTGCGATTTGTCTTTTAATCATACGGCAAAAATAGTACAATTTTGCATTTCAAATGCAAAATTGTACTATTTTATTAAAAAAGATGAGTTACTTCTCAGCGATACAAAACCCTATCAAGCAAAGCTGTCGCCAAAACCTCACCCGGTTCAGGTTATCGGAAATGAGAGCGGATTGACGGAAGGGTTTGACAATCTTTTTATTATAGGTGAAGGAAGCGGATATGCCGGAGGAATTATGTCAAGTGCCGCCGATGGTATCAAAGCTGCCTTGAGAATTGCTGAATCCGGATGAAATAGTTCTATGTATAATTGAAAGTTTTTGAAAAAAATGAAATAGTTTTAAGTATAATTAAAAAAATGTAGTATATTTGCATTTGTTTTAAGTATAATTAAAATAATGAAAAAGTATATACCACGTCATAAATATATTGAAAAAGTAAAACCTTTTATGGGTAAAGAACTTATTAAGGTCTTTACGGGGCAGCGACGTACGGGGAAGAGCTATCTTTTGTACCAGGTCATGGATTTTATCAAAAGTGAGGACAAAGATGCAAATATTATTTATTTAAATAAGGAGTTTTACAAGTTTGACCACATTAAGGATTATCATAGTTTAATAAATTATGTCAACGGGGAAAAAATTAAAAATAAAGCTACCTATCTTTTTATTGATGAGGTTCAGGAAATTGTGGAGTTTGAAAAAGCTTTACGGAGTTTTTTATACGAAGGTGATATAGACATCTATTGTAGTGGAAGCAATGCACGCATTTTGTCGGGTGAGCTTGCAACACTATTAGCAGGCAGATATATTGAAATAGATGTGCACGCATTGTCATATTCGGAGTTTTTGGATTTTAACAAACTTGATAATTCCGATAAATCGTTTGAAAGATATTTTAAATTCGGTGGATTACCTTATCTTATAAATTTGCCTGAAGATGAAGATGTTATTTATGATTACCTCAGAAATATCTATGCAGCCATTCTCTATAAAGATATTATAATGCGTCAAAATGTAAGAAATCCATATATCCTTGACAACCTTGTTAAATTTCTTGCAGAACATATCGGTAGCATAATTTCCGCAAAAAGAATTAGTGATTACCTAAAATCACAGAAATTGAATGTTACACCCAATATATTGCTTAATTATTTATCTTATCTGTCTGATGCATATTTTGTTAAAAGGGTTAAACGATCGGGTATTACCGGAAGACGAATTTTTGAAATAGGTGATAAGTTTTATTTTGAAGACCTGGGATTGCGCCAAAGTATATGCGGTTATCAAAAATCGGATATCGGTAAAATACTTGAAAACCTGGTTTTTAATTATCTTTTGCAACAAGGTTATAGCATTACAATCGGAACAGATAGAAACAGGGAAATTGACTTTGTTTGTAAAAGAAAAGGTGAGAGATTATACGTTCAGGTGGCATATATTATTTCGGATGAGAAAACTCATCAACGCGAATTCGGCAATTTACTTTCCATAAAAGATAATCATCCGAAGTATGTTGTGACAATGGACCCGTTTACAGGTAATACGTATAATGGGATAAAACACATTCACGTTAGAGATTTTATCGGAGGCGATCTCAATAATCCGTAAAGAAATCCGTACATGTTATTGATTTAGGGAGCAAGTATCAAATCAAAAACTCCAGTTCCAACTCTTTTAGTTTGTCATTCGTAGGTTTTGAAGTGTCAACATCCCAGCCTCTCTTTTTGTAATATTTTTCAAGTCTGCCTGCAAATTCTTCCCGGTCAACAATAGCTCCTTTTTTCGGTCCCATTGTAAATTTATGAGTATAAAAACGTTCGGGCAGGACATCATCGTTTTTATTAAAACCTTCACGATAGTTCATCATCTTTTCAAGGTTAAAGATGCGTTCTCCCGCCTTATCAAATTCTTCTTCACTCCATTCAATTCCTGTGAGAGCAGAAAGGAAATGACGGTAATGCAATTCATCCTTGTACCATCCTTCGGCAAAGGCACACGCTCCGAGCGAGTCCATAAGTGCAATGCCGTCCTGTTCTTTGATATCTCCACCGTTAAGATGGCAGGCACCTCGGTTAGCTGTAACATACGATATTCCGGTTTTTTCGTGCGCCGGCACATTCCAGGCAGCCAACTCGTGGCCTTTAACCTGTATGGCAAAATTTTCCGATCCGTTTCCTATTTTTTCAGCAAGCGGTTTCACACCCTGTGCGGCAAGTTTTCCCACACCTTCCATCTTTCCGATTTTGTGAAGCATTTGCAGGGAAGCATCCACACTTCCCCATTTCAGGTCAATACCGTCAAGGAACTCCTTGTTTATCAAACCTTTGTCGTAGCATTCCATCAAGAATCCTATTGTGTTTCCCGCACTGATAATATCCATTCCGTAATCATCGGCGACAAATATCAGTTTTGCCAGACCGTCGAGGTCGTCAATCATCAGATTTGCTCCGAGCATGGTACCTGTTTCGTATTCCGGGGCATCGTGAACCATTACACCGTAAGCGCCTTTTGCATATCCGCTTTTTTTGCAGGACAGGGCGCAGGAGAAGCAGGCAAAGTCGCGTTTCCAGATTTGTTGTCGCGAAGCTTTATCTCCAATCTTTTCAATTCCTTCAAAGGTGCCTTCGCTGTAATTTTTAACTGCCTGCGAACCTTTTTTCGACGAATATTCCAGTGCTCCCGCAGTTCCCGATTCGCGCCAGTTTGCTTTTGAGGATGAGTCCTCTT
>JALSSR010000272.1 GCA_026984135.1 Bacteroidales bacterium | reverse complement strand
TACCGCGTAGCGGTTAAGTTGTTGTGAAAGATAGCTACGGTATAGGTTTTATCAGCACAATTAATAATCCGACAGAAAATCAAAAAGAGTAATATCTTTATTGGCAATATTTAACTTTTTGCGTAATCTGGTTCTTGATGTTTCAATGCTTTTGGGACTTTGATGCAAAATGGAGGCTATCTCTTTTGTCTTCATATTTAATTTCAGGAAAGCCGCAAGTTTTAATTCCGATGGTGACAGATCCGGAAAATTATTCCTTAAATTTTTATAGAAGTTACTGTGAACACGGTTAAACCGTATCTCAAAATCTTTCCACACATCATCGTCGCTTCCCGACTGAAGTTCGTAAATTACTTCGTTGATTATCTTCCGGTTTTCGGGTTTGAACTGAGCTTTTATCTGATTCAGCTTTTCGGAGGCAATGTTTATAAGTTCATTCTTATCCAAAACATATTTAACATTGTCGGTGAGTTCCTCACTTTTATAATGAAGGTCTTCCATCAAGAGATTATTCTCAATCTCTAGTTTTTCCTTTTCCAGTTTTTGTTGATTCGCCAGTACTTTCTGACGCCAGTACAGAATTGCAATGATGAGAAAAACTATGAGCAATATGCCGAATACCGCTATGAATACAAGCTCCCTTTTTTGATTTTTAAGTTCTTCAAGTTTCTGATTTTTCCGGTATTCGTACTGCATTTTTGTTTGCGTGACCTTTTTCAGGTTTTTTTCTATATTCAGACTATCGTCGAATGAGATGTGCATCTTCAGATATTTGCAGGCCGAATCATATCTGCCAAGTCCTGCATACGCGATACTCAATTGTTTTGCTATTTGATTCTTAAGGTAGAGTGACTGTTTATTTCCTGTTTTTAAGGAATCCGATGCAATGTATTTTAATGCTTCACGATAGTTGTGGATGGAATTATAATATTTGCCGATTTCGGCTTTTGCTGACATTTGTGCATCATAATTTTTGGTCTGTTTTGTCAGTTCAAGTCTTTTTTGCAGGTATTCCAATGCCTTAGGGTCTCCCATTTTTTCGTACAAACTGCCAATATTTCCGTAGTTATTGGCAATCCAGTTTTTATTTCCAAGCTGTTGGTTTATTTCAAGTGACTTTTTATAATACTCAAGTGCTTTTTTGTAATTGCCTTTTATTTCATAGATCATCCCGATATTGTTATAATTGCCGCCGATCCATTTCGTGTCGTTTTGTTCAATGTTGATATTCAGGGCTTTAATGTAGTATTTTAAACTTTGGTCAAAATCATGCATATAATAGTAAATAATCCCGATAAGGTTATAGCAGCGGGCAATACCGTTTTTGTTTTTGATGCTTTCCATTATTTCAAGACTTTTGAAGTGATATTCACTGGCAACATCATACATTCCGTTTTCCCTGAAATAAATTCCCAAATTATTGTATGCCTCTGCAATACCTTGTTTGTATTTTATACTTTTGGCAAGTTCAAGAGCCTCATTTGCATATTTATAAATGAGATTTGGTTCTGTGAAGAATACTTCGGAAGCTATTTTGTTTAGCAGATCAACTTTTGAGATGTCATCCATAGGAGAGTTCAGGGAGCTGATAAGGCTGTCCATATTAGCCGAACCCTGCGAAAACCCCGTTGTCGCAATAACTAAAAACAGTATTAATATTTTAACTCTTTTAATCATAGTTAAATATTTGACAAATATGTGACAAGGTTGATTTCTTTATTTGATAAATTAAGTTTTTTTCTTAACCTTGTTCTTGCAACTTCCACACTGGCAGGATTTTGATGCATAATAGTTGCAATTTCCTTTGTGCTTAGCTGCAGTCTCAGTAATGCGCATAATTTCATATCTTTTTTAGTCAGTTTTGGGAATTTTTCAGTCAATTTGGAATAGAAATCTTTATGAACCTGTTCAAAGCGTTTTTCAAAGGTATCCCATATCTGACTATCAACGTTCATTTGAAGTGAATGAATGATCTCTTCAGTCACAGGTATATTCTCTTTCTTAAATTGCATTTTGGCCTTTACCAACTTTTCGCTGATGTGGTTGATCAATTCATTTTTTTTAACCATATACATCACATTTGTGGCAAGTTCCCTGTTCTTGAAGTCAATTTCTTCGTGCAGTCTTTTTCTCTCAAGTTTGAGGTTGTCTCTTGCAGCTTGCGAATGTTTGGTCCTGATTATTTGCCGGCCGTAAAGCCATCCTGCAATCATTATGAAAAAAAGAAGCCCGATGGCAATGATAAAATATATCCACTCTTTTTTCTCCCGCCTGATTTCGTTTAACTGATTTTTATTTTCAAACATCAACCGCATCTCAAGTCTTGCAATTTCTTCGAAGCTGTTTATTTTTGTTATGCTGTCACTCAGTTGCTTATATGTATTGTAATAATTGAAAGCTTTTTTAAAGAGGTTGAGTTTTTCATAGGATTTTCCAAGTCCCAGGGATGAATTTTTCAGTGTTTCAAGGTCAGACATTTTTGCCCCAATTTCATTTGCCGTTTGGAAATACTTTATGGCACTTTCGAAATCTTTCATTGAAAGATAAAGGTATCCAAGTGAATTATATGCCACAGCCTGTTTTTTTTCATTTTTCTCCCTTATTGCAATTTTAAGACTCTTATTTAGGTATTTGGCAGCACTGTCAAATTCTTTAGTACTTATATAAATGTTTCCTATGTTATCAAAAACAACCGGGAAGAAGCCGGGCATTTCTAATATTTTATTAATGGCAATCGCTGCATTATAGTAATTCAGAGCTTTCTCAAAATCACCTGAAAGGCGGTATATTTCACCGATGTTGTTGTATACCCGTAACAGTCCGATGCTATCGTTGAGCATCTCTCTTATTTGCAGGTTTTTTTCCCAGTACTCAAAAGCTTTGTCATAATCTTCGCGGTCGTAATAAATACCACCAATAGTATTGAAGACTGAGCCAAGTTCCTTTGAGAATTTCTCATTTTCTTCAAATATGTTTTTAGCTTTAAAGAGCAACTCAAGTGCCTTTTCATACTCGAAATTGTCCTTTGCTATCTGCCCAAGGTAGAAAAATGCTTTTCCCATATTAAAACGCACCTCTTTTTCCTTAAAAATTTCCAGTGCATTGTTGAAATATGTTCTGGCATCGTTTATCTTTCCGTCTTTGTACAGATAAAGTCCCTTATTGAATAATGATATTCCTTTTTCGGTTTTATCATCTGCAATTTCCGAAATTGTTAATGCACGGTCGGCATATATGATGGCTCTGGCTTTGTCTAAAGGAAATACAGCTTCGAAGAGCCTGTTTAGTACCGTTAGTTTTTCAGAGGGTGTTTTTGCTTTGCCTAATGCAATATTCAGGCTGTCAATGGTATTGCCACCGAAAACATTTATTGTCAACAATAATAAGATAAAGAATAATATATTTTTCAGATACTGCATCAGACCCTGGTAAATAATAGCCAAAAGTACTAATAAATATGATTCTGTCAATTCAAATATCCCTCTTTTTTAATAAAAAATAAGAAAGTAAAATAAATATGACGGCCCAGGTAAGAGCAATGCCAATATCACCAATGGATACAGCCTCCTGAAAATCAAAATTAAAGCCCGGTGATTTTAATTTTATCAGTGATGTGTTGGGAGAACGAATAATGTTGTTCATTGCATTTAGCGGCAGATAAGGCGAAAAAGAGTCGGGAAGTTTATGATCAAGAATCAGCTCAACAATGAAATATGCAAGCATTACTATTATTGAAAATCCTGTTTTTCTGAAAATGATGCCAACCAAAAGAGAAAAACTGAGAAAAACAAATATTTCAAGAAAATATCCTCCGAGAAATGACATTTTTCCGAAAACATCTGCCAAACCTTTGGATGCTGAATTTGTAAAACCAAGATAAAGACCTGAAAAAAAGATAACTATTGTGGAAAAAAGAGCAAGAACAAAAATAAGCAGGAGTTTTCCGGTTAAAAATTCACCTCTGCTCAGTCCGCTGATAATATTCGATCTTATTGTTAAATTGCTGAACTCATTGGTTATAAGGACTATTACAATAAGTCCGAGGATCATTTTTATGAAAATCCGCAGACTGGCAACATAAGCTATATTCTGCCAGATGTCGGGAAAATTAAATACAATGGCCTTGAAAATCCTGATCTTGGAATCACCTGTTTTTTCCGCAACGTAATCAATAAGTCCCGGAATACCGAAAACCATAATGGCAAGCAGAAGGGTGTAAAAAAGAAGCATAACCCAAAAGGCTTTGTATGGTTTTAATTTTCTGAATTCTATTCTGAGTAGCTTTTTCATTAATTTTCGCTGACTAATTCCAAAAATTGTTTTTCGAGACTTCGCTTCCTTTTTGAAAGGTGAGTCACTATTATATTCAGGTTAACCAAGACTTTATTCAGGTCATAAGTCGTTTTTCCGGCCTGAATATTTGCGGTCAGAATGTCTCCCTCTTTTTTCACATTACTAATGAAATCAATATTTTCGAGTGAAAGCTGAAGTTTTTGAAGATCCTCCGACGCTATTTCAATGGTGTCGGCAACATTTAACACCTCATCCACCTTTCCCGAAAAAAGCTTTTTGCCTTTGCGCAATACAAGAACATGGGAACAGATTTTCTGAACTTCGTCAAGAAGGTGACTTGCCAATATTATGGTGATTCCCTGTTTAGCAATATCTATTATCAATTCCCTGATCTCGGCTATTCCTTTGGGGTCGAGTCCGTTTGTTGGCTCATCAAAAATAAGTACTTCCGGACTTCCGAGAAGGGCTCCTGCAATTGCGAGTCTTTGCTTCATCCCGTAGGAAAAGGTTTTGAACTTTGAATCCTTACGTTCGGATAGTTCCACAACTTTTAAAACCCTATTGATGTCGGCCGGGTCAACACCCTTTATATCTGCAATTATTTTTAGATTATCTTCGGCAGACATATACGGATAAAAAATAGGATGCTCCAGTATTGCACCAATCCTTTTTCTGCTTTCTTTTGACGGAATTTGTCCGAACCATGAAAACGACCCGCTGTCACTGTGAACCACACCAAGAATTATGCTTAAAGTTGTTGTCTTTCCGCTTCCGTTAGGGCCTAAAATACCGTAAACGCTTCCTTTTTCTATCTCAAATGAAAGATCATTGACGGCATGTATCTTTCCATATCTTTTATTGAGGTTTTGTATGGAAAGGATTGTTTTCAAAATTTTAGAGTTGAAATGTTTTAAAACGGGTCGTTAAACGGATTATGCCCCCGGTTCATCATTGGAGAGGCAAACGGATCGGGCTGGTAACCACCGAAATAGGGATTGTACATATAGGGACGGTTAGAAATACCTACTTCACCCTGAATAAACACATTTTCACTTACCTTATATTTGAATCCCATTCTGGCGGAAGTTCCGTTAAAATTAAAATTCGTATTATCTCGCGATTGATCCGGAAAGTTTAACAGGTCAATTTGCTGATGCACAGCTCCATATACCGACAAATTATCGGTTAGTCTGTATTCTCCCTCAACGTAAATGGAACTCATCGGTCTTCCAAATCCCATACCCGCATATTCGGGCGTGTTGCCTATTGAATAATAATTTGCCAGACTGATGCCACCTCTCAAGGTAAATCGCGGTGTGAAATCATAGCTTAAATTTGGTGCTAAGTAGGTGCCGAAATAGTTGCCGTAGTATGGCGACCCTCCGAAAGTAGCACCAACCTCAACATTAACCCTGAACCTTTTTTTCAGAATGGCATCTTTCACCTCTTCGGGATTGAAGTTTTCCGAAGCCCCAAGTGTAGTGTCGGATTTCAGAATTCCGCTACTGCTCTGCGGAGGCGGAACCTGTGCCAAAAGCACTACAGGAAAACATAAAGCCAATATTTGAAATAAGATTTTCTTCATCGCTTGCAAAAATAGTAAAAATATGGAAACAGGAAAATAGTTAACAAAAATTAACTGTTTTTCAGCAGCCGGTTATGATGTTTTCTGCGTGAAACAGTGCAGTGTAGATGCTTTTGGTAAATTATACATTTGGTTTTATCAGTGCAATGCGAACAATATTCTCCGGACAAAAACGTAATGTACAAGTGAAATAATTTATCTTTGCACAAAAATTGGAATAGTGGGATATAATCGTTTGATAAAAGCAGTTTCGTTTACAGCCTTTCTTTTGCTGGTTTTTATTCTGGCAACAACCTCTTGTCGCAAGGATGAAATCGTTACCGACCCTTCGTATTTGCTTAGCTTTTCGACAGATACCGTAATTTTCGATACTGTTTTTACCACTGTTGGGTCAACTACCGGGATTTTGAAAGTCTATAATAACAACGACAACAGAATAAAGATCTCAAAGATCTATCTTGCAGGTGGTTCGCAATCGCAATATAAATTGAATATAGACGGAAATCCTGTTTCTTCCGTCGAGGATGTCGAGTTGGCTGCCCGCGACAGCCTTTATATTTTTGTAAAGGTCACTGTTGATCCCACAAATCAGAACAGTCCCTTGATTGTAACCGATTCCGTTATTTTTGAGACGAACGGTAATGTTCAGGATGTTGACCTTGTGGCGTGGGGACAGGATGCACATTATTATGTCGGATATCTTCATAAACCCGAATCCACATTGAAATATATTATTATTGCAGGTGAAAACGAGAGTGTTACGTGGGAGGATGATAAACCCTATGTTGTTTACGGATGGGGTGTGGTTGACTCACTGGGTGCTTTGACAATAGGTCAGGGAGTGAATGTGCATTTTCATCAAAATTCGGGACTGTGGATATACAGCGGAGGAGCCATTCAGGTGAACGGCGAAAAGGATAGCCTGGTTGTTTTTCAGGGTGACAGGTTAGAGCAGGAATATGACGACCTCCCCGGACAGTGGAACGGAATTGTTGTCAATGAAAGCAATGTGGTCAACGAGTTTAATTATGCAGTCATTAAAAATGCTTTTGTGGGCTTGCAACTTTCGCCTCAATATGAAAGCGGTTGGGCAAATACCGTGCTTTTAAAAAATACTACTATTGAGAATATGACCCTTTTTGGACTTTA
>JALSSR010000271.1 GCA_026984135.1 Bacteroidales bacterium | reverse complement strand
GTCCGAGATGCATATAATCCATTGAAGAAAAGGAAATCTTAATAACCGGATATTTTTCCCACTCTATCTTATCGTAAATCCACAGACCTTCAAACAACTCCTTATTTCCGTAAAAAATCTCTTTTATTGTATTCAAAAGCAATGATTTACCGAAACGGCGGGGGCGGGACAGGAAATAGTATGAAGCCGAATTTATCAAATTGTAGATAAATTTCGTTTTATCAATATAGAGAAAATCGCCTTCCCTGAGTTTCTTGAATTCCTGTATGCCTATGGGTAGATTTTTCATCTTTTAAAATTATTAATACTTTTTCACAAAGGTAATAAAAAAAAATACGTACTTTTAAACACTGAAAAAAAAGGGACTGCTCAACATATAATTCTTAATCATAAACATTTGATTATGAGCGAATATAATTCAACTGCATTACAACCCGAAACATAATTATTGTTGTAATAATATTCATCAAAGTAACATTTTAAAACTGAAATTATGAAAAGTAAAAATTACATTTTAAGCGGAACGCGTTATTTAACGATAGCAATGATTACCTTGTTCCTTTTTTCAGCTGTTCAACTAATGGCTGAAAAGAAAAAGGACAAAGAGGGTGCAAAAGGTGACACGATCAAATCAAGTCAGGTCAGCGGTTTGAAACTAAGAAGTATCGGGCCGGCCTTCACTTCTGGCAGGATTGCCGATTTTGCAGTAAACCCCGAAAATCCTTCGGAGTATTTTGTTGCTGCAGCTTCAGGCGGAATATGGAAAACTGAAAATAACGGCACCACTTTTAAACCTGTCTTTGACAATTACGGGGCATACTCAATTGGTTGCCTAAAAATGGATCCGAACAATACAAATGTAATATGGGCAGGTACGGGAGAAAATAATCATCAGCGTGCATTAGGATACGGAAATGGCATTTATAAATCGGTTAACGGCGGAAATTCCTGGAAGAATATGGGATTGAAAGATTCAAGGCAAATAGGTATGATTGCCATTGATCCACGGAATTCCAATGTTGTGTACGTTGCAGCCGAAGGTTCGGTATGGGGACCCGGAGGCGACAGAGGTCTTTACAAAACAACGGACGGAGGAAAAACCTGGGAAAAAGTTCTGGAGATAAGTGAAAACACAGGTTGCAACAGTGTGGTTCTTGATCCGAGAAATCCCGATGTTGTGTATGCTACATCCGAACAAAGAAGACGTCACGTTTATACAAAAATCGGAGGTGGTCCCGAATCGGCTATTTGGAAATCAACCGACGGTGGTAAAAACTGGAGAAAACTGACTTCCGGAATACCAAGTGTTGATAAAGGAGGTATGGGACTTGCCATTTCTCCTGTCAATCCCGACGTTCTTTACATTATTATTGAAGCGGCAAATGATCAGGGAGGCTTTTTCAGATCAACGGACAGAGGTGAATCCTGGAAGAAAATGAGCTCACATTACAGCAGCGGACAATACTATTGCGAAATTTATTGCGACCCCAATGATGTTGACAAAGTCTATTCAATGGAAACAGTGTCGAAATATACAACGAATGGTGGAAAAACATGGAAATCAATTGGCAATCACGACCGTCACGTTGACGATCACGCTTTCTGGATATGCAAGAAAAATACTAACCACTTTATGATTGGTGGCGACGGTGGTGTTTATGAAACATTTGACGGAGGAAAAACATATATCCACAAAACAAACCTTCCCGTTACTCAATTCTATCGTGTGGCAGTTGACAATACCGAGCCTTTCTATTGGGTTTACGGCGGGACACAGGACAACAGCAGTTTCGGCGGTCCGTCAAGAAATCTTAACAGGGATGGCGTAACAAGTTGTGATTGGGTTACAACAATTGGCGGTGACGGCTTCTGGCAGGCAGTCGAGCCCGGAAATCCCGATATCGTATACTCCGAATCTCAATACGGGAATATCGCAAGGTATGATAAAAAAAGCGGCGAAGCCATAAGCATAAGACCAACGGAAAGAGCAGGAGAAAAAACTTATAAATGGAACTGGAATACTCCGTTTTTCATAAGCCCTCATTCCGGCACAAGATTATATATGGCTGCAAATAAAGTATTCAGAAGTGATGACCGGGGGCAGTCGTGGAAGGTTATCAGTGATGATATAACGCGTCAACTCGACAGAAACTCTTTCAAAGTTATGGGAAAATACTGGAGTATTGACGCCGTTGCAAAAGATGTCTCCACATCCCTTTATGGAATGGCTGTCTCTCTTGCCGAGTCACCGGTTAAAGAAGACCTTTTGTATGTTGGTACGGATGACGGTTTAATTCAGGTAACTGAAGATGCAGGCGAAAACTGGACAAAAATTGCAAGCTTTCCGGGAGTTCCCGAATATACCTATGTAAGTGATATCCTACCGTCAAAATTCGATGAAAATGTAGTTTATGCCTCTTTCGACAACAGAAAACAGGATGACTTTAAACCATATCTTCTAAAAAGTACGGATAAAGGTAAAACGTGGACTTCAATAGCATCCAATCTTCCTGAAAACGGTACCGTCCATACTATTGAACAGGATTATGTTAACAAAGACCTGCTGTTTGCCGGAACGGAATTCGGAATATTTTTCAGTGTTGACGGTGGCAAAATCTGGACACAATTGAAATCCGGAATACCCGACATAGCAGTCAGAGATATTGCAATTCAAAAAAGGGAAAACGACCTGGTACTTGCAACCTTCGGAAGAGGTTTTTACATTCTTGACGATTATACTCCCTTGAGAATACTGAATAACAAATTACTTGATTCAACGGCTTTCGTATTTCCCATAAAAGATGCTCTTATGTACATCCAGAAAAACAGAGGAGGATACGGCAGTGGCTCCAATGTTTATGTCGCAAAAAATCCTCCTTTCGGCGCAACTTTTACATATTATGTTAAAGAAGCCCCAAAAACGTTGAAACAGGAGCGTAAGAAGAAAGAAAAAGAACTTGCAAAGAACAATGAGCCGATACCTATCCCTACAATGGATGAGTTACGTGCAGAAAAAAACGAGGTTAAGCCTCATCTTATTTTCACCATTACGGATGAAGATGGAAATGTAATAAGAAAACTGACCAAAGGAGTTGGTACCGGGATAAACCGAATAACGTGGAATTTGCGTTTTCCCTCTACAAGTCCGGTTAAAACCGACAAATATAACCCTCTTTCAATGGGTGGCAGCGGAATGTATGTGATGCCGGGTAAGTATTATGTATCAATTTCGCAGTATCACAGAGGCGAAATTACCAAACTTACCGATCCGGTTGAATTTACGGCAAAGGTTTTGAACAATACAACTCTGCCTGCCGAGGACAGGGCTGCACTTGTTGCATTCCAGAAAAAGCTTGCCGAACTTCAGAGAGCGGTAAGAGGTGCCGAGAATTTTGCCGAAAATCTTGTTTCACGTGTTGAGTCAGCTCAACAGGCTGCACAGCGAACTCCGGAAACGCCGCAGGATCTGATGTCGAAAATTGAAAAAACTCGGGCGGAATTGGATGATATAATGTGGAAATTCAACGGGCAGCAGCCTAAAGCAAGCCGGGAAGAAAACTGGCCTGCTCTGCCATCAATTAATGAAAGACTGGGCTCAATTGCCTGGACTCACTGGAGGTCAACTTCACCGGTAACACAATCTCAGAAAGATATTTATAATATCCTTGAAGATGAATTCCCTCCAATACTTGAAAAACTGAAAGAAATATACAATACTGAACTTCCCGAGATTGAAAAAGAACTTGAGGATGCCGGAGCTCCCTGGACACCGGGAAGAATACCGGTTTGGAAAAATAAATAGGTTTGAACTTTTATTTTAAAAATGAATAAATAATGTAAAGGTGCACGGCAGTGTACCCTTACATTATTTTTTAAAAATAGCATTTTATTGATACATGAAAAACATTTTTACAATATTTTTTCTCGCTATACTTTTGATATTTAGCGGATGTCAAACTGCCTTAAAAGGCTTTATGGGCATTAAAGATGTCAGACCGGTGTACCCGGCGGACCTGCCTGATATTTCAGTAGAATACAACATTTCGCCTGATGTATTGTATCTTATTGACACTACTGCTTTTGTTGATTTCCTTTCAGCTTTACCGGATACAGGCCGGTTGAAGCACGATCTCTATCAACCGCTTCAGGTTATGGCATTCGATAGTACGGGACACAAATATTTTCACCTTGTCAATTGTAGTGTAAGCGGTTTTAAAAACCTAGACTGGAATAAGTATAAATCCTTTGAATCGTTCCCTTTGAATTCCGGAGGATTTTATAACTCAGATACGACAATTGATCTAAGTCAAACATTTTCCTTTTTTGATCGGAATCACAAACCTGATTTTGATGATGCAGATGAGATTATTGTTGTTTTTTGGGCAAACTTTATGCTAAACCAAAGTCAAAGATTACTTGATTTGATTAGCCATTATCAAAAAAAATTTATTTCCAAAGATATCCTGATATATTATGTGGTAATGGATAACCTGTATCTGACAGAAGAAGTTAAAAGAGCAAAATAAAAAAAGCCGGTTATACCGGCTTTTATATATATTTTTATTTTTTTTATCCCGCAAGTTTAAACACAATAGGCATATTGAACTGTACCCTCACAGGTTTACCCCGTTGTTTACCGGGCTTCCATTTCGGCATATTCTTTATTACCCTGACAGCTTCTTCGTCGCATCCTCCGCCAATACCTCTAAGGACTTTAACATCGGTAATGGAGCCGTCTTTTTCAACGACAAAAGTCACAAATACTTTCCCCTGGATACCACTCTCTCGAGCCATTGTAGGATACTTCAAATTATTCTGAAGATATTTTATCCTTGCGGCATCGCCTCCGGGAAATGTGGGCATTGTTTCAACAACCTGAAAAATCTGAGTTTCTTCCTCTTCCTCTTCAGGCTCTTCAACGGGAACATAATCCTGAACCTCGGTTTCCTGGTCGGCCTCCACATCAATTTCAATATCATCTTCTATATCCACATCATCCTCAACAATCTCGATGACAGTTGTTTGTTGTGGGGGCTTGGGTGGTGGCGGCGGTTTCTCCTGCTGTGTAACCTGAACCATTTCCTCCTCCGCATTGTCAACAGTTCTTGTCATCATTGTAAGCTCCTGCTTCTCATAACTTTTCCAGTTAAAAGCAAGCAAAGTGACAGCCAGTGCTATAACCATTCCTATTTCAAGAAAAAGCCCCTTTCTTCTTTCAAGATCAGCTTTAGGTGATTTCTTTTTATCAATCATAGTTATTTACTTTTTAAAAGAGTGCGCTAAATTACTAAAAAAAATTTATAATTTCAAAATTACTTTTCAATATTAACGAAATTGAAAAATATTTATTACGCCTCTATCAAATCTTTATATGCCGATGAATCAAGCAATCCGTCAACTTCTCCCCCATCGGAAATTTTTATTTTAATGATCCATCCGTCGCCGTAAGGATCGCTGTTTATAAGTTCCGGCGTATCTTCCAGTTTCTCATTGAACTCAATTATCTCGCCACCAACCGGCATCAGAAGGTCGGAAACGGTTTTTACAGCTTCAATGGTACCGAATGTTTCATCCTTTTCCAACGTTTCGTCAACAGTTTCAACTTCAACAAAAACAATATCGCCAAGCTCACTCTGGGCGAAATCCGTTATACCTACAAATGCCTCCTCACCTTCAACTCTAAGCCATTCGTGGTCTTTACTATACTTTAAATTTTCCGGAATATTCATAATAATTCTTTTTTAAAATGAAGTCCCAAAAGTACTAAAAACTGTTATGAAAAAACAAATGTTAATAAAAAATATTTTATAACAAAAAAACCGCAACCCTAAAACAACGGCTGCGGTAACAATTTTGTAGCCCCACCAGGACTCGAACCTGAATCTGAAGTTTAGGAAACTTCCGTTCTATCCCTTGAACTATGGGGCCAAAATTTGAGGCTGCAAAAATATAAATTTTCTTGACAATTAATCATTTTTTTTAACTACCGATTTTCTGCTGCTACATACTCCCAAAAATTTCAGTTTCAATCAATTCGCAAATGATATGCCCGATAAGAATATGACTCTCCTGAATTCTCGGAGTATCGGCTGACGGTACATTTAAAAGAAAATCGCTTATATCCTTCATTTTCCCTCCCGTTTCACCCGTAAGACCGACTGTTGCCATACCGATTTCTTTGGCGGTTTTGAAAGCTCTCACAACATTTTCCGAATTACCGGATGTAGATAATCCTATCAACACATCGCCCTTTTGTCCCATTGCTTTCACCAGTCTGGAATATATTTCATCATAGGAATAATCATTTGCAACTGCCGTTAAATATGATGTATTGACGTGTAAAGCTTCCGCAAAAAGAGGCTCCCTGTCGAAATAAAATCTGCCCGACAATTCGGCGGCAAGATGCTGTGCATCGGCAGCACTGCCGCCATTACCGCAAAACAAGATTTTGCCTCCGTTATTTAAGGATTCCACACATATTTCAACTACATCTCCAATACTCTTAAGCATTGCCTTGTCGTTTAAAATCTTTGATTTAAGTTCTATTGACTCTTCTATTGATTGTCTTATTCTCATTTATAACAGGTGATTATGACAAGCCTCAATACTTGTCGAATATATTATTTAATTTTTTCCCAATAAACTACAATATCCTCCAGCGGCTTTCTTTTTGTGATATGTCTTTCAACATTAACTTCAACGGCAGGATATCCCAAAGGGAGAAATGCAACCGGCTCAAGGTTATCGGGCAAGCCGAAATACTCTTTTGTTTTATCAACATCGAAATTACAAACCCAGCAGGTTCCCAATCCCCTTTCGGTAGCCGCCAGAGTGATATGATCTGCTGCAATGGCGGCATCAATATCTGCATGATCCTTACCGTCGCTGCTTCTATGCCAGGATTTACCGTGATCGGCAACCACAATAATAACCACCGGAGCATCATCAAACCATTCCCTGTGATATAGTGCATTGACCTGCTCGTTTTTGCTTTCGCCGCTAACAACAATAAATTGCCAGGGTTGGAAATTGTTTGCCGACGGAGCAACCCTTCCCGCCTCAAGAATATATTGAATATCTTCATCTTTAACCGGATCGGTTTTGAAGCTTCTTACCGAAAACCGTCTTTTTGCAAGTTCTAAAAATGTCATATCATCAATGATTATCTTTTTTGCAAATGTACATTAAATTTATTTTTACAAAAAACAGAAACCATAATTCAATTATCTTTGCACCTCAATTAAAAAGAAAAAAAATGGCTCTTAAATGTGGAATAATCGGAATTACCAACATCGGTAAAACAACAATATTTAACTGTATATCAAAGACTAAAGCCGAAACAAGCAATTATGCTTTCAGTGCTTCAAAATCAAATCTCGGAGTTGTGGATGTCCCCGACCCTCGTCTTTATAAAATTGCAGAACTGGCAAAACCCGAAAAGATAATCCCCGCAACCGTTGAAATAGTTGATATTCCGGGACTGGCAAAGGGTGCAAGCCACGGCGAAGGCATCGGAAATAAATTTCTTGATGATATTCAGCGAACGGATGCAATGATACACGTTTTGCGCTGCTTTGACGACGAAAATCTTCCGCACGTTGAAGGATCCGTCAATCCGGTAAGGGATATGGAAATAGTTGACCTTGAACTTCAGATAAAAGACCTTGAAATGGTTGAAAGAAAAATTCAACGTATGGAGAAAGTTGCAAAATCAGGTGATAAGGATGCAAAAAAAGCAATTGACGTATTGAACAAATATAAAGAGCACTTTGAAAATTTTCAAAATGCAAGGGATATTGACCTTGACGATGATGATAAAAAATATGTAGATGATATTTTGCTTCTTACAGACAAACCGGTTATCTACGTTTGCAATGTTGACGATGATTCGGCGGTTTCGGGAAATGCTTATGTTGAGGCGGTTAAAGAAGCTTTGAAAGACAAGGAGACGGAAGTTTTGGTAATAGCAGGTGCTTTGGAAGCCGATATCTCGGAGCTGGATACCCAAGAGGAGAGGCTTGAATTTCTGAATGATGCCGGACTGGAAGAACCCGGAGTTGATAAAATGATTCGTGCGGCTTACAATCTTCTTAACCTGCAATCGTTTTTTACACAAGGTCCCAAAGAGGTCAGAGCCTGGACAATTAAAAAAGGTATGACCGCACCCCAGGCAGCCGGCGTTATTCATAGTGACCTTGAACGCGGTTTTATAAGAGCCGAAGTTATTAAATATGAGGATTTTATAAACTACAAAACCGAACATGCCGTTAAGGAAGCCGGAAAGATGCGACTTGAAGGAAAAAGCTATGTGGTTCAGGACGGGGATTTGATGAATATACGATTTAATGTTTAAAATAAAACTGTCCCTTTTCAGTGAAATAATTATAATTTGTATTTTAACAAAATTGCCGTATTAACATTATGTATGTTATAGGTCATAGAGGTGCTGCCGGATATGCTCCCGAAAACACATTGGCAAGTTTCGGGAAAGCCATTGAAATCGGCGTGGATATGATTGAACTGGATGTTCACCTGTCAAAGGATGGAGTGGTCGTTGTACATCACGATTCGGCTCTCGACAGAACCACATCCGGGAAGGGAGAAATAAAACATCACAAATGGAGTCATATCAACAGGTTAGATGCCGGCTCCTCTTTTGCAAAGCATTATAAAAACGAAAAAGTCCCCTCTCTCGAAGATGTTATAAAACTTTGCACCAACAAGGCCGGATTACTGATCGAAATTAAGGAAGGCGAAAGGTTTTATCCCGAAATAGAAGAGAGGATTATTGAGCTTATCGGAAAATATAATGCCGAAAAATGGTGTGTCGTACAGAGTTTCCATGATGAAGTGATTTTCAAAATACACAAACTTGCACCCGACATAAGAGTTCAAAAACTGCTTCATTTCAAACCTTGGTTCCTACCGCTATTATTTGACGGAAAAATCAATAAATTCACATTCGGAAAATATAACTTTATCGAATCGTTCAACATTTTATACAAGTATGCAAACCGGAAGTTTATCGAGAAAGCACATAAACACGGCAAAAAGGTTATGGTGTGGACAGTAAATAATCGCAATGATATTGACAAAATGAAAAGTCTTGGAGTTGACGGTATTATAAGTGATTATCCCGACAGGTGTTTTTAATGCCTATACAGATTTCCGGTTATAACCAAAATATACGGGTTTGCGAAAAGTAAATTTGATTTTTTTCTCTAAAAATTTATGAACAACGGTAAACCGTTTAATTCAATATTTTTTTATATATTTGTCCCACCAATTATATAGAAAAAAATGAAAAAAACAACTATTGTTATTTTTTGTACTTTGTTGATTAGCATTCAGGTTCAATCACAAAGTGAGGAGAAAACCGGAAAAACTATCAATCATTCCATTAATATTGAAGCGTTTAGTGTTGGTTATTCCATAACTCAAAAAATAAAAAACAATAATTTTTTCGGTTTCGGAATACAATTAGGTCCTTCAATGTTATTCTTTTTAAACCAACCTGAATATACCGGCCAATTTATTGAGGAAACCGACACATCATCAAATTATATTTATAAAACAACTAAAACATCATTTTTTTCAAAAACAATTGATTTCGTACAGGCAAAGTTTTTTTATATGAATCAAATCAATAACAGACTTCTGTATAATGCCGGTGTTCATTTTGGTTTGGGATATTTACCGGGGCACGAAAATGAGAAAGTTCACTTTTCTTTCGGATTATTATTTGAGATTTTCTACGGATGGGAACATTTTAAAGCGGGTACGGGCATTTCTGTTGATGATATTTATAAGAGCTATAATTCTGCGGAAAAGTCAAATATTTTTTCCGTTTTATTATGTCCGGTTAAAATAAAAATCACCTTCTAACATTATTTTGGTAATTTTTCTTCTACCCCACCGACATCATATCGTCAAAACGTTTTTTCGGGGGACGTGATCCGATATTAATACCGTCAACAAAATATTCGACACAAGATTTTATCTCATTGTGATAGCCACCCTCCAGAGCAGCAAAGATATCGGGGAAAGCACGACGCCAGCGGAAACCGCATTCATAGAATCCTTTCAAAGTAAAATTCAGATTCAGAAGTCGGTCTTTTTCATATCCGTCGAAACCTGCCGACAATGCAATAACATCGGGTTTGAATTTATGTGCCGCTTCAATAGCCTTATCAATTCTGTCAAGGAACTCATTATCACCGCTTCCCGAAAGAAGCGGAAGGTTCAGCGTGTAACCGAGTCCCGGACCGGTACCGGTTTCGGTAGGTTGCCCGGTAAAAGGCCAGGTAAACATCTGATGTACCGAACAATAGAAAACCCTGTCGGAATCATAGAAAATTGATTGTGTTCCGTCGCCGTGATGACCGTCAAAATCAAATATGAATACTTTTTTACCCTCATTTGCCAATTTTTGAGCTGCTATTGCAATATTGTTGAACAGGCAAAAGCCGGAAGCCTTCTCACGGTCGGCATGATGCCCGGGAGGCCTCACCAAGGCAAAATCGTTTTGCCGGCTGGCCTTAACCGTCAAACCAACCGATAAACAGGCAGCACGATAACTCTCGGGTGTAAGCAAAATCTCGGCGAGCATTCTGTTATTGTTGCAGGCTCTTTTTATTCTCTCCTTATATGACTCGGGATGCACAAGCGTTATAAACTCCTCACCGTCAGCTTCCGTATCTTCATAACTTCCGGGAATACTTTTTAATCTGTAGGCACCCTCCGCCTCGCTGTTTATGTTGTGGTTCAGACAAAACCTGTTAAACAAAATCTCCATTCCGGTAAAATTTCACATAAAATATTATTATTACAAACCGTCAAAAGTAGAAAAATAAAATGAAATGTTAACTAAAAAACAGATACTATTTTTCTTTGATAACAAATTGTTTTAAAATAAATTTGCCAGTTTAAAAGTTCACAAAAAAAGATATGAAAACAATAGATACATCCAAACTATCAAGAGACGAATGTTGGGGAATACAGATAAACGGATTGAGCCATTGTAAAAAGATAAATTGCAAATGGCAGGGACTTTCGTCCTGCTTGGGAAAAAACATAATCAAAACAGGCAAGACCTCGAAAGGATACCGGGTTGGAATTAACGGATTGATTTGGGGCTAATGCCTTCAATAATAAAAGCATCCCCCGTTTTGAGAAGGATGCAATCTTAAAAATCAATAAAATCAGCGTTTAAAAATAAATCCCGGATTTCACATTCCGAAATTGTAATCAGGGCTTTTGAACAGGTCTTACTCAGACTAAATCTCTTTTTTCAGAAACTGAATTCTCTCGAACTTGCTTCCGCATGTACCATCCTTGCAAACATTGCCTCTGAATTGAGAAACGGCGGTGTATTTATGTTTCTTCATCCATTTTTCCAAATCGAACAAGATTGTATCAATATAACTTAAACCGTTATTAAACAGTGTAGAACAAATCTGCACGGCATAAGCTCCTGCAAGCAGTTGCTTGACAACTCCCGAATAATCGTGGATTCCGGTTCCGGCGGCAAGATGGCAATTCAACTTGTCGGCAAGTAGTGCCACCCATCGCAACGATTTGGTGACCTCCTGCGGAGCGCTAAGTATGTTTTCTCTAACAACCTTCTCTTCTTCAATGTCAATATCGGGACGGTAATACCTGTTGAATAAAACAAGTCCGTCGGCTCCGGCATCATCAAGACGATGTGTAATTTGCATTAAATTTGTAAAGTAAGTGCCAAGCTTAACAGCAACCGGAATATTGACATGCTTTTTCACCTCTTCAACAATCTCAACATACTGGTCTTCAATCTCTTTGCAGGAAATATATTTGTCAAACGGAAAGATGGCTATGTTAAGCTCTATACCGTCGGCTCCGGCATCCTCAAGTTTCTTTGCAAACTGAGGCCATTCCTGTGATGTTACACAGTTGATACTTGAAATTATCGGTATATCGGTATAAGCCTTTGCCTCTTTAATAAGCTCAAGATTTTGTTTCAAACCAAATTCCTTTGCGTGCTTGTTGATGAACTCAATGGCTTCGGGAAACCAGAAATACTTCATATCCTGATCCATTAACCTTGACGAGTCAGCAAGGAGTTGTTCCTCAAACAATGATTTCAGGACAATAGCACCGGCACCCACATCGGCACATTTTTTAATATTATTAATGTCACCGGTAAGCTTTGAGCTACTGACAATTATGGGATTTTTAAGTTTTAGCCCCATATATTCCGTTGAAAGGTCCATAATGATTCTTTATTTATGATTAATAAACTTCTTTGTATTCAAAATTTTTAAAATTACCGATTAACTCTTCCGGATTTTGCAGTTTTATTTTCATCATCTCAACTGCCTTCTGAAGATTTTCCATTGCCTTTTCGGTCAATCCTTCCCTGAAAGCCCACTCATAACCCTTTATATGCAGCAAGTATGTTGGCGGAATACGTTTGTATATATCCTGACATAGCTGTACAATATATCCGGGAGTTGCAGCGTGTGTAGTAAAAGCCACCTTCGTATCGGCATCAACCTGAGTCAGCACAAAATCCTCAATATCTTCAACCGAAGCATCTGCAAAAATCACAAGATCTTTATCGGAGATTTCGGTAGCATCTTCAATATTAAGCTGATAATTACTGTCAAACTCAAACCCCTCAAGACCTTGCTCCTTAACCCATTGCTCCATCCTCTCAACAAAGGCATTCCCCAAACCGTCGTCCTGACGGCCGGGGTTGCCAAATCCATAAATCAGTATTTTATGAAAAAACTTCAATGTTATCTCCTTTTTTTATCAATTATTTTGTTATTGTTGTCAACAAGAACTATTTCAAGAGGCATCCTCCCCATAGCATGTGTAGCACAACTCAGGCAAGGGTCGTATGCTCTGATAGCAACCTCCACGGCATTCATCATACCCTCGGTAATCTTTTGTTGTCCCTGCATAAATTGTTTTGCAGCGTGATTGACGGCAACATTCATCGGTTCATTGTTGTTTGTAGTTGAAACGATAAGGTTTGCCATTGTAAGCTGGTCGTGCTCATTAATTGCATAATGATGAAAAAGTGTTCCTCTCGGAGCTTCAATAAGTCCAACGCCTTCCGAACGTTTTTCACCTTTGGTTACAAGCTCACCTTCCATCAGGTCGGGATCGTTCAAAAGTTCCTTCATCATTTCGGCGCAATGCAATACCTCTATCAAACGTGCCCAGTGATAGTGCATTGACATATGGTTAGGCTTTCCGTTTGTGTATGCCCTGAACTCCTCAAATTCTTTTTGTGCCAATGGCGACGGAATAAAGTCGCAGGTATTCAATCTTGCCAAAGGTCCAACTCTGTACCATCCTTTTTCTTTACCGAATTCAGTCAGATACGGGAATTTCATATAGCTCCAGTTTCTGACCTCCTCTCCGATATACTCAAGATAATCCTGATAATCAACATCGTGCAAAATCTTATTACCTTCGGAATCAATGGCTCTGAGCACTCCGTGGTAGAGGTCGAGTGCTCCGTCTTTTCTTACCAGACTCAGATGGCTGGAAGGGAAGGCGGCAAAACCGTCAATAAAATCTTTATTTTCCTTATGATAACCTTTCAGGAATGCAAGTGCATCCTGTGACCAGGAAATCATCTTATCAATATTCATCGGGTCGGGTCCGTTGAGAAAACTATCTTTTTCTTCCTGAGTCAGGTGTTTGTTAATTCCACCCGGGATTGCACCGGTACCGTGTATTTTCTTTCCTGCAGTTGCTTTGATAATTTCCTGACCGAATTTACGCATCATAACTCCCTGAACTGCAAGGTCGGGAAATTTCTTGGCAACACCGATTATGTTTCTGACAGCCGGGTCACCGTCAACACCGAAAAGCAGGTCGGGCGAAACAAGATGGAAAAAATGGAGAGCATGCGACTGGAACATCTGTCCATAGTGCATTAACCTTCTCATTTTTTCTCCTGTAGGAGTAAGTCCGTCGCCTGTTCCTGCACCCACAATAACATCAAGAGCCTTCGCAGCTGCAAGATGGTGGCTAACGGGACAAATACCGCAAAGACGCTGAACAAGTACGGGAGCTTCCCAATAGGGCCTCCCCTGTACAAAACGTTCAAAACCTCTGAACTCCACAATGTGAAGCCTGCTTTGTTGAATATTTCCTTCATCATCTATATGAATGGTAACTTTTCCGTGTCCTTCAACTCTTGTTACCGGTTCTATTGTTATTTTCTTTGACATAGTTGCTGTTTTTAAAGATTAATCAAATTTTACAACTTCGTAAGGTAATTTCATCTCATCACCTGTGACAAGTGCCACAAGTGCATTCCAGATAAGGTCGGCCCTTGGTGGGCAACCGGGTAAATAATAATCAATCTTTACCACTTCGTGACAAGGATAGACCTTATTCAGGAGAATGGGCAATTCCTCATCATTGGGCATAATTCCGTCAGGATTGTGTCCTTTGGTTGAAGGCCCGTTAAGATAGGCTTCCTGCAGACATTCCTCAATGGGAATATTGTTTCTCATTGCAGGCAATCCGCCCATTATTGCACATTCACCAAGTGAAACAAGAATTTTACAGTTTTTTCTAAAATCTTTCAAAACGTGTACATTCTCACTGTTACAGCATCCGCCTTCAATAATGCCGATATCGCACATTTTGGTAAACTCTTTGATGTCGTCAACAGGACTTTTGTTAAACTCTACAAGCTCTATCAGGTCGAGTATTCTCTCATCAATATCGAGTAGGGACATATGACATCCGAAACAGCCTGCAAGTGATGTTGTTGCTACTATAGGTTTGCTCATGATTTTTCCTCCTTTTTAAATTGTTACTGATTCTTCAATATCACTTCCAATGGGTTTTTTATCATACTTTCTTCTACCGATGGGAGTGAAATAACCTCTTTCTTTTTTCAGGATACTTCCGACAGGACAGGTATCCATAGCCGCCGTAGCTTCCTCATCCGTCATTTGTGCTGCAAGTTCGTGGTCAATGTTTATCATAGCATTATGTCCGCGACCTTTAACGGCAAAGATGCTTTTACCGTCTTTTGTTTTTATTGATCTGACACATCTTTTGCACAAAACACACCTGTTGCGGTCAATGTACAGTTTTGTTGACTTTGCATCCACCTCTTTGGGTTCAAAAGCATACGGGAAGCGCGGAACAAGCATTGTAAACCGGTATCCGAGAGCCTGCAACTCACAACTGCCGCTTTTTTCACAGGCAGGACAGTAATGGTTCCCCGAGACAAATAGTGTTTCGACAATTATTTTCCTGAGTTCCTTAATATCTTCGGTGCTGTTTTCAACCTCCATACCATCACTAACCGGCGTTGTGCAAGCGGTCATAAACCTGCCGTTGATTTTTACATTACATATACGGCAAGAGCCTGCCGCCTTTACACCTTCAAGGTGGCAAAGTGTGGGAATGTAAATCCCGTTTTGTTTGGCAGCTTCCACAAGGTTTAACCCCTGATCGGCCTCACACTCTTTGCCGTCTATTTTAAATTTTACTTTGTCGCTCATTTTGATATGCTTATTTGTTTTCAATATTTTAATTCAAAACTCAAATTATGCTTCCGGAAATCTTCCGACAGCTCTTGATGACTCAATAATTGCAGAATTAAGATCAAATTCGGTATCGTAATCCTTACCCTTTTCGATTTTTGCTTCATATTCACCTCTGAAGTTTTCAATACTTGTAAGTATCGGATTAGCAGCAGATTGCCCAAGGCCGCAACGATTTGCAATTTTCATCTGTTTTCCCCAGTGAACTATCTCTTCAAGGTCTTTTGACACTCCTTTGCCGTCAATAATTTTTTTCAGTTTATTTCTCAAGATCACTGTCAGATAGCGGCATGGAGCACAAGAACCACAGGACTCGTCAATAAAGAAATCCATAAAGTTCATAACCGTTTCAAGGATGCTTCTACCCTCTCCTATCACAATCATAGCACCGCCTGTGGGAAGGTCTTCGTAGCAGATTGTTCGGTGAAACTCATTTGGAGCTATAAGCCGTCCCGAAGGTCCCCCCACCTGAACAGCTTTAACATCCGAAGCGCCGGCCATTTCAAGCATTTCGTTTATTGACATTCCCCATTCAACTTCAAAAGTTCCGGGATATTTCAAATCGCCTGATATGCTTAACAGCTTGGTTCCTGACGACTCTTTTGTCCCCATGGATTTAAACCATACCGAACCATTAGAGATAATTTTTGTAACAGATGAAAGGGATTCCACATTATTTATAATGGTAGGCTGATTCAAATATCCGACCTGCACGGGAAACGGAGGCCTGTTTCGTGGTTCTCCGCGCTTTCCTTCGCAGGACTCAATCAATGCGGACTCCTCACCGCACACATAAGCTCCGGCTCCGAATTGTATTCTTATATCATAATCAAACCCATCAATACCAAGGATGCTTTTACCGAGAAAACCTTTTTCGCGAAATTCATTCAACACAAATTCAAGATGATTTTTCAGATATTCATACTCTTTGCGCAGGTACAGGATACCCTGTTTTGCTCCGATAGCATACCCGGCAATTATCATACCCTCAAACATCAGGCTGGGACGCTCGGTCAATATAACCCTGTCTTTGAAAGTTCCCGGCTCTCCTTCGTCGGCATTGCAAAGAACAAATTTTTCATCACCGGGGGATTTTGAGCAAAAGTCCCACTTAAGACCTGTCGGAAAACCTGCTCCACCGCGCCCGCGTATATTCGAATTTTTCACTTCGGCAATAACATCCTCGGGGGACATTGATTTTAGTTTCTCCAGCCCTTCACCGGGTGTGTAATCCGAAAAGATTACCGCTCCCCTCCTGTTGAGATTGTTTGTAACCATTGCATGTATAAGCTCCGATTGGTTTTGACCACCACCGAAACTATTAATCATATCCTGTACAGAACTTCCCATTCTGAAAGATTTAACCAACTCCTTAACACGATAGGTCGTAATTTTCGGAAATACAATTCCGTTAATAATAGCTGCCGGCTCCTGATCATTCATTCCTATACAAGAAGTGTCGTACAATCCGAAAAGACCGTCATCGGAAACAGTTCCGAACTTTGTGCCTGTCGCTTTCTCGAAAGTGTGTGCAATTTCATCCCTGCCCATCATTTTGGCAACAAGACTGTTGTTGAGATAAACGGTATATTTACCCCTTGGATTCTTGCTGAAAAAATGATAAAACGTTAATGTTTGCTCCACATCAACTTTTGAGATATTGAGCAGCAGGGCAATTTCTTTTATTTCTTCGTCGGAAACAAATCCGTTTTCACAATGTACATCGTGAAGAATATCCATCAGGCGGGTTTCGTTTTTGCCATACTTTTCAACGATACTTTGAATATTTGAACTCATATAAATATATCTTTTAATGGGTTATCATATAGTTGTTATTTTATTAACAGCTCAAAATAATCCCAAATATTTCACATGACCAAATGATTTTTAAAATTTAGAAGTGATTTAAATAGTCTTATTGTTAAAAGATTCACAATAGCAGTTAGTTAGGGGTTCTTTAGAAGTGATTTAAATAGAACAGGTATTGCAAGGGGGAATAAAAAAATCGGATTTTTATGTTATGGTTACACAATATTGACAAAGTTGACATTGATATTATCAATCTGCAAGGACAAGTATTTTATTCCACAGTATTTGGTAAAATAAACAAAAACGAAGAAAAGAGGATAAACCTTTCATCATTACCGCAAAGCTTCTATATTACTGAAGTACAATACAATAACAGGTTATCTGTATTTAAAATAATAAAGAGGTAAATACTTTTAACTGTTTAATGATCTAATTGCTTACGAGGGTTCCCGGATTATCCCCTTCCACAACCCTCATAAGGTTTCCCTTTCTGTTCATATCAAAAACTATTATGGGGAAATCATTTTCACGGCACATTGTGAAAGCTGTTAAATCCATAATCTTTAATCGTTTCCGGTAAGCATCTTCAAAGGAAATGGTTACGTATTTTTCGGCGTTGGGGTCTTTTTCAGGATCGGCTGTATATACACCGTCAACACGGGTACCTTTCAGGAATACATCAGCTTTAATCTCCAATCCGCGTAAGACGGAAGTCGTGTCGGTAGTAAAAAAAGGATTTCCCGTTCCGCCTCCAATGATAACCACCTTTCCGCTTTCAAGATGTTCTGTCGCTCTTTTGCCGCTCATAAGTTCGGAGACAGGTCCTATCTGAAAACTTGTCAGAAGTTTTGTTTTAACACCCTGTTTTTCCAGTTCCCCCTGTAAAGCAAGGCTGTTAATAATCGTCGCAAGCATTCCCATATAATCCCCCTGAACTCTGTCCATACCTTCCGAGGTACCTTGTAATCCCCTGAAAATATTTCCACCGCCAATAACAATGGCAATCTGAACCGCCTTTTCAGACACCGCTTTTATCTCGGCAGCATAATCGGCAAGCCTTTGCGGATCAATACCGTATTGCTTATCACCCATAAGAGCTTCTCCGCTAAGTTTTAAAAGTATTCTCTTGTATTTCATTTGTCAATAATTATTTTCCTATGTTTAATATTTTTTGTAATTTTGAACCAAAAGTAAATAATAAAATGTTTCAACCGACAGTTTTGGTTAGAAAGTTTATGGAAATGGGGGATTGGTTAGGTGTATCCTGTGAGGTTTGTGCATTAGCTTGCGGGTGAGAAAAACCTCGCAGGTATTAGGAAGAAAGGGAAATCGTTGAATCGGTTGAATGGTAAAATTGCTTTTTTGAAAATGAAACGACAGATATTATGAATATTACGGACAGAATTCATTGGTACGGACAGTCGGCAATAAAAATTGAAACCGGAGAATTGGTGCTTTGGTTCGATCCTTATAAAATTCCCGACGGAGAGGATAAAGCCGACTATATTTTCATCACTCATTCACATTTTGATCATTTATCTTTTGAGGATATTGAGAAAATAGTAACAAGTAAAACGCATTTCTTTGCTCCGTACGACTGCATCCCGAAACTGGCAGATGCCGGGTATAAAAAATTCACAAGTGTGGAGCCGGGCACAAAAGATGAAATTAAAAATGATATTCTTGTGGAGACCGTTCCGATGTATAATATAAATAAAACCACCTATCATCCGCGAGGAAACAAATGGGTAGGATATATTTTGACGATTGAAGGATTGAAAATTTATCATGCAGGTGATACGGAACGCATTCCCGAAATGAAAGAAATCAACTGCGACATTGCATTTTTACCTCTCGGACAGACTTATACAATGGACAGTGTTGAGGATGCCGCCAAAGCTGCTCTGGATACAGGTGCTAAAACGGCGATTCCCTTTCATTACGGATTGTATGAAGGAAAGAAGGAAGATGCCGACAGATTTAAAGAACTGCTGGAAGGAAAAATGGATGTTGTTATTTTATAAACAAGTTATGTGATGACAGAAGAAGAAAAAAAAGATTCGACAAGGATAGCAAAACTTTTCAGAGACTATTCCGATTACCTGTACAACTTTGCTATCACAAGGGTTAACGACGAGCATATTGCCGAAGACCTGGTACAGGATACTTTTGTGGCAGCAATAAAAAGTATTAAGAACTTTGAATCTAAAAGTAAGGAGAGCACATGGCTTACCGCAATCCTGAAAAATAAAATTATTGATCACTACCGTAAAAAAGTCAATCAGTATAAAAAAGAAAGTATTGAAACTCTGCACGACACTAATGATTATTTCGACGAAAGAGGTTCCTGGCGTGTTGACCAGCGACCAACGGACTGGCATCTTGACTCGGGACATTCTATTGATCAGAAAGAGTTTTATGAAATACTTCAAAAATGCATAAGCAGACTTAATGAACTTCAGAGAATTACCTTCGTGATGAAACATCTTGACGATGCCGACACCGAAGATATCTGTAAGGAACTGAAAATAACCACGTCAAACTATTGGGTAATAATTCACAGGGCTAAACTTCAACTGAGAAAGTGCCTCGAAGTCACTTGGGTTAATAATTGATTTAATTGTAATAAAATGAAAAAGGGTTTGATGATATCGTGCGAAGATGCTACACAACTGGTAGTAATGAAAAACGGAGAAAGTCTAAGGTTTTATGACAGGATGCGTCTTAGGGCACATCTGATGATGTGTAAATATTGCAGCCGTTTTGAAGAACAAAACCGTATCATTGATGAACACATTAAAGAACTGGGAACAGTTACTCTTAAAGAGATGCCCGGGGATGCCAAAGCAAGAGTCGAAAAGAAAATCAAACCATCAGGATAAACACTAATCCGTTTCCCGCTTTTTATAGCTCCTCATCTCTTCAATGGGCTCAATTATCGAATAACCTTTCCATAATCTATCATCAAACTGATCAACATATATTATTTTCATCTTATCTTTCTGTTTAAAATCGGCAAATTGCTTTCCCGAAATTATTTCACTGTTGAGTACCAATACCTCAATTGATTGTTCCGATTTGACTTTCAGGTTGATACCCACTTTGATCTCATTCAGTGTTTTGTCAAAAAGGAATCTTTTTCTTTTTTTCATCAAAACAATATTTCTGTCGAAACTCGCATAAGACCCTGCTTTTTTTGAAAAATATTTCAGAACATACTTATCTCCCTTTTTCTCAAAATATATTGACCCTTTAAACGCATTTTCAGTGTATCCCACTCCGAGGAGATGAAAGTCGGCACCCGATTTTCCTTCGGCATACTCATAGTCAGCTTTTATCAAAGCGTAGGTTTCCAGCGAAATGTACATCCTTCCGG
The DNA here is from genome assembly GCA_026984135.1 of Bacteroidales bacterium. Classification (GTDB taxonomy): domain Bacteria; phylum Bacteroidota; class Bacteroidia; order Bacteroidales; family JAADJA01; genus JAADJA01. The sequence goes on along the minus strand of JALSSR010000271.1, from coordinate 10,542 downwards.
TAAACATACCGCTTCCATCCGGTTTAAAATCAATGATATACACCTCCTCCCCGTTTACAGTTGTGCCGCCGGCAAGAGTGTAAACATACTTTCCCGTTTTATATAGAAATTCCCAGTCATCCTTATCATCAAGCGTTCCGTATCTCAAATTATATTTTTGCCTTTTGGCGAATAATTCCGTCCTTTTTTCATCATCTTTCAGGTTCTCTTTTTTTGAAATGGTATCTTCTTTATCATTTTCAATCTTATGACCGAAAATGCCGCTTTTCACTTTCCAGTATTCTTTTTCTTTTGTATCCTGAAACATATTGTCAAAAACAGAAATCATCTCATTTACTTCCGCAATATTCTTATCTTTCAATTCGACGGCTCTTACGGGGTCAACTTTAAAGGTTACGGAATCGTCTTTATTTCCCGAGAAATAGAGATAACCGAGAAAATCCATATATGAAATTGATTTCTTAGGTATTTTCTTTTGTAGGTCTTGTACAAAACCGTTACCCAGTTCCGCAAAATCATTTTTCTTCTCATTGAACTCCAACTCGTCAAGGTCGGAGATATACCTCTCACGAATAAAGGTTTTATCCTTGCTCGCCGTTTTTATGTAATTTTTATCTTTATTCTTCAACACCTTTTTAACAATGGATTCCGGATCGGGTGCATCTCCGAATATCAGCGTTTCACTCAAATTGATTATATCCTCCTTCATAAAGACATTGGGTGACTTTACCAACCGACCGATTACAACATTTTTTGTTTTATAACCTATATACTGAAACCGAAGGGTATCGGTAAGTTCAAGTCCCGAAATATCAATGGCGTATTGTCCCTGCTCATTACTAATTACACCAACATCCTTATGCAAAACAAATATATTGGCATAAGGTAAGGGAGTTTGCTTTTTCATATCCAAAACCAAACCTTTAAGCTCTCCGTCGTTAGTAAGCAATGACGAATCGGATATTGTTTGAGAAATGGAATGGGAAAGTGATGTTATTAATAATATTATAAGAAAAAATAATGTCCGCTGCAACATAATTTTGGAATTAAATTTCGATAAATCTTGCCAAAGGTACTACTTTTATTAATTATAGTATTTTTTAAAAGACGAACCTGATGCTATATTGTTACAGACGACCTTATTTTAAATGTATTAAAAAAAAAATTAAAAAAAAACAACTATTTTGTAAGGAAACCATTCCCGCTTCGACATAACCTTTGAAAATTGAAATTTATTTAAAAATTAATAATTAATAATACTATGAAAACTAACAAGAAAAACAACACGAAAAACATCATCTTATCGGGATCAATAATTGCAGGTTCAATAATAGGACTTAGTGCTCTTCAGGCAAATGCAACCGAAACATTCCGTTACAGTGAACTCGGTTCAGGTGGCGAACTCCGTACCGAATTACTTAGCGGCGGCTCTTCGTCAATTATGACTTTTGATATGAAATGTGGCGAAGGCAAATGTGGTGAGAAAAAAGCAGACATGAAAAAAGGTGCCGACAGCAAATCGAAAGATATGAAGTGCGGTGAAGGCAAATGCGGTGAGAAAAAAGCGGATGCCAAAAAAGCATCCGACAGCAAATCGAAGGATATGAAGTGTGGTGAAGGTAAATGCGGTGAGAAAAAAGCCGGTATGAAAAAAGCCTCCGACAGCAAGTCGAAAGACATGAAATGCGGCGAAGGCAAATGTGGTGAGAAAAAAGCAAAAACTCCCAAGAAAGACAAGCCGGGCATTAATTAATTCGACATATACCTGCAAGGTCAATCCACTTAATGAGGAATTTGCCTTGCAGGTTTTTTTTACCGTACAGGATAAACCAACAAACGATTAATACAGCAAAGAAAACAAGATGAAGACTCAAATAGGAATAGGATACAGAAAAGATTTTGCAGAGGAATTTATGCAAGACACAATCCTGAAACCGGATTTTGTGGAGGTTGCTCCCGAAAACTGGATGAGGATTGGGGGATACTGGAAAAAAGTATTCCGGGAAGTTGCCGATAAATACCCTGTCTTTCTACACGGATTATCTCTTTCAATAGGTAGTCCGGATGAACTTGATATGGAATTTTTGGGCAATGTAAAAAAATTTATAAAAGAATATGATATCAAAATTTATTCCGAACATCTGAGTTTTAACTCTTGTGACAATGCACATCTCTACGATCTTTTACCAATTCCCTTCCGTGAAGATGCCATTAATCATGTTTCGGCAAGAATAAGGCAGGTCCAGGATTTTCTGGAGATGCCTCTGGCTATAGAAAATGTATCGTACTATACCCCGGTGGCAGCCGAGATGAGTGAACAGGATTTCATAAATGCCATCATTGCCGAATCGGGATGCAACATGTTGCTTGACGTGAATAATGTCTATGTCAATGCTTTTAATCATAACTATGACGCTAAAAAATTCATTAAAGACCTGCCTCTCGAAAAGGTAGCATATTTCCATATGGCCGGGCACACACAGGTTGAGCCGGATTTGATAATTGATACACACGGTGAAAACATCATCGATCCTGTTTACGAACTATTTGACTACACTACTCAGCTGGTTCAACCTGTGCCCGTACTGTTGGAAAGGGACTTTAATATCCCCGAATTTGAACAATTACAATCTGAAATTGAAAATCTGAGATCCATAGCAAACAAAAACCTGAATAAATCAAATGTTACTACAAAAGAGCACATACAAGCAACAGTCTGACCTTGCCCGGTTTTGCCGGACAGGTGAACTTGAGGAAACCGTTATTGTAAGACCCGACAGAGTGGGTCATTACCGGAGGCTGGTTTATAATATTGTTGACGACAGCCTCGTGTCGGCTTTCCCCCTTACCAACAATATTCTTACTGAAGAACAGTGGGACGGTCTTGTGGATAACTTTTTCTCAACTCATTCATGTCAATCAGCTCAAATATGGGAGATGCCGAAGGAGTTTTATCAATATTTCAGAGATAACGAATCGCCTCTGAAAGAGCATTATCCATACATTATTGACTTGCTATTGTTTGAATGGATGGAGATAGAGGTTTTTATGATGGAGGATGAAGAGTTTCATGAAGTTTCCGATGAGGGTGATATACTGACAGGCATTCTTGCTATAAATCCCGAATATAGAATTATTTCCGTTTCATATCCTGTGCATCTTATGCAGGCGGGAGAGATAACTGCTGCAGATAAAGGAGATTATTATATCTTGATTTTTCGCGAAAGGGATACGGGAAGAGTTCAGTTTATAGATTTGTCAGCAGTATTTGTACTGATTATTGAGAACATCTCCAAAGGACTGAAACTGAATGATATCCTTCCGGAAATAGCACATTATCTGAAGCTTGACTCCCTTGAGGTTTTGATTGAAAATGTAAAACCATTCATTAATATGTTAAAAGAAAAAGGGTTTGTGCTGGGATTCAACCGGACGGAATCAAAGAAAAAACAGGCTGACGCAACCATTATTTAAAATCCGCCATCATTAATAAACAAAGTCTGCTAAAAAAATCAGTGGCTTATCAAATTCAAAGCTGCAAAGCATAACTTTAAATATTTTTATGGAATAATCTGTACACTTTTAAATTTTTGTTTTATCAAAAAACTTTAATTATGCAAAGATTAAAAGTTGTATTGTTTTCCATAGCTTGTGCCATTCTGTTTACAGCAGTTTTTTATCATCAACTCCCGGGGCTTAACGTCCTTATTTTCGAGTTTATTTCCATTTCAGTTCTTTGGTTTACAAATAAGGCACTGTTAAAAGGAAAACTCGAACTTATTACCTTTTTGGGTACAATTGTGACTGCAGTTTTTGTCGTAATCAACAACTCGGATTTGTCAGTAACTGTCAACATTATTTCATTTTTTCTTTTTTCAGGGATAATTGTTTATCCGCAACTACGCAATCTTTCCTACACACCCTTGCTTGCAGCCGGCAAGTTGATTAACTCGCAAAGCGATTTTCTAAAATCGCTTACCGAAGGCAACAAAAAAGCTGCAACTACTGTTCGTTACATTAAAATCATAGGGATTCCGGTTATTATATTCTTTGTCTTTTTAATTATTTATAAGGCTTCCAATCCTCTGTTTGAAAAATATGCCGATTCTGTCGCAGAAATTATCGGCAGATGGATTACAACACTCTTTGAGAATATAAATATTCCTTTGGTAATGACATTTGTTCTCGGTTTATTGATAAGCAACTTTTTATTCTTCGGAAAACCGAATTTAAGGATAATACAATTAGATGAAATGGGAAGTGATACCCTTAAAAGACTAAGAAGAAAACGTTTTTTAGGATATAAAATGACAGGGCTGCTTACAGAATATAAAACCGGCATCTTCCTTTTTGCAATTCTTAATCTGTTACTATTGATTGTCAATTCAATTGATATCTATTGGGTATGGTTCAACTTTGAGTGGAACGGGCAATACCTGAAACAGTTTGTCCATGAAGGAACCTATTTGCTGATCTTTTCCATTCTGCTTTCTATCTGGCTGACATTATATTTTTTCAGAGGAAATCTCAATTTTCTCAAAAAAAATAAGGCTCTCATAGTACTGACAAAGATATGGCTTTTTCAAAACGGTATTCTGGTTATATCAGTTGCGATTCGCAATTTTTGGTACATCCATTATTATGCTTTGGCTTACAAGAGGATAGGTGTAATTTTCTTTTTGATAGCTACTTTGTTCAGCCTATGGTTTGTATACCGGAAAGTCCATTATAAAAAGTCGTCATTTTATCTTTTCAGAACCAACTCCCTAACCATATATGTAATCCTTGTTGCGATGACATTTTTCAACTGGGATGTAATAATTGCCAAATACAATTTCAAACACCACAAAACATCCTTTATACACCTTGATTTTCTTGCAGGTCTGAGTAACAAGGCTCTACCCTATCTTGATATTCCTAAGGAAGAATTAACAGCAATTTCAACCGAACAACAAGATCTATTCTCCTCATCCTTTAGCCGCTACAAATATATGACACCTGAAGAGTACTATAAAAAAATCCGGTGGCGGAAAGAAGAATTCATAAAAATCTGGCCTGAAAGAAGCTGGCTTTCGTGGAATCTTGCCGATTGGCAGGCATATAAACTTCTAAAAATAAAAAAGGGAGCAACAAACTAATATCTTGCTCCCGATAAAACAGTTTACCTAACCAAAATCAAAAATTCACAAACGTAATACCTACAGCCCAGGGATAAAGTTCGGGGCCTTTATCCTTCCTGAACATCTGATTTACGGAATAGGTAGCAAAAAGATTAACGAATCCCCACCCTATTCTCACAGTGGCATCGAATTTAAAGGGTTGCAACAAATAATCATTGAAATCTTTCACTTTGGAATAGTCGGGTGATGTTGCCGTAAAAACAGTTTCATAACTATCGGTTCCGGGATTATATTTTGTCAATTCAAACTCCTTGTTCCTCTCATCATAATATTTTTTAGTGTGCGTAGTGAGCCTTAATCCCGCTATCATTCCAACCGCGATATGAAAACTGTTTTTCTTCATCCTGTTATTAGTTTGAAATTCAAAAAGCAGAGGAACAGTAAGGTACCAGTTTGTCAGTTTCGACTTCCTTATGCTTATGTTTTTGTCAATATAACCGATCAGTGCCGAAGAGTCGGAATTGAGCCTTGTCTTTTTATCAAAACGATAATTGTTCCAGTATGTTCCGAAACCTGTTACAAGACCCCATTTTTGATTTGCCGATAGAGCAACGTTCTGTTCGAAAAAATTAATATATACTGCAACCGACTTGACCATATTCAAATCCATATATTCATCCGTCTTCGGAAAACTCATATTGAAGTCGGGGTTTACATATCCGTTAAGTCCCATCTCAAATCCGGCCCAATGACCGTTAAAACGCATCGGTTTACACCTCTGAAATGTAACATTTCCGTTATCATCAACTTTCAACTCCCTGTTGCCCAGTTTGATCTTAACGGAGTCGTTATCTTCGTAATAATTAACTTCCAGACGTCCTACTTTCACTTTAACCGAATCACTATAATCATTTGAATAATAATTTGTTGTATACACACCCCTGTTATCCGACCTGGCAATATAGGTTAGTCTCGGTTCCCCGATATTCGAATAGGAGCCGGAATTACTTACGGAGCCGTGCAATACAGTGGTAACATCCAAATCGGCACTACCGGCTCCTGTGATGTAACAATCCGCTTTTTTAGTTTCAAAATCCTTGGCATCAAGGCTTCCGGCTCCACTGACTGTAATATTGTTGTATTCCGAACTTCCTGTCAGAGTTACATCGGCAGCACCCGAAATTGTTGTTTCCATCCAATTTGTTTTTATATCGGCTTTAACATCCGATGCACCACTGGCAAACAGTGCCATTCTTTCCGGCTCGAAAGCAGACAATGCCTCTACGGTGGTTGCTCCCGAAGCTTTCAGATAAGTCAATTGCGGAAGAGTTACATAAACTACCGGATTCCTGTTGCTTTTAATATTTTTCGTAACTATTGTCAAAATGCTGTCTTTCACCGTTGTTACAATATTATTTTGCAGGTTTTCATCAACTTCAACGGCCACATAACAACTATCACCCTTATCAACAATTACCGTTAGTGCACCTTCCGCCTCTATACCTCTGAAGCAGCTTGTCTTTCTTTCCTGTTTTATTCTGTTCCCATTCCCTTTGGTTTGAGCAAACAAGGAAGTTTGAGAAATCGTAATCATAAGAAAAATAAGGGATGTTGTGATTGCCTTCGTGAATTTCATAATAGTAAATTTTATTCGTTATTAAATCTGTTTTGCAATACGACGGACAAGGTTGTCAAAAAGTTACTTTGAAAAGGAGGGAAAATAATGATTGAACGGTTTAATGTGGAGTTAAGCGAAATCCGGCCTCTTGGCCGGCAGGTGGAAAAATGGTGGATGTAACATTTACAGTATAATAGTATTATACTTAATATAAAGAAGTGTCATATCATTGTAACACACTAATTTTAATAATAGTAGATAAATATCACAACAGGTATGGCATTATACAAACCGATGTCTATTGAATGACAGACTAATTCTAAATAAGAGTTTTTATGGAAATCACAATACTAAATTTTTTCTTTTTGCCGTTTTAATTCAAATAAAATGAAAACCAAAAATCATTCTTATGAAAAAACTGATTGTTTCAGTATTTGTTATTTTTCTGAGCACAACTATGTTTGCTCAGGAAAAGGATACAACCGTTGTATCCCGCGAAGATGCCCTCAACGTATATTTCGATTGCGATTTTTGCGATATGACCTATTTCCGTCAAAACTTCACTTTGATAAATTATGTTAGGGATAGAAAAGTTGCCGATGTTCAGATAATTGTTACGATTATGCAGACCGGTGGAGGAGGCTTGGAATATATGATGCAGTTTATCGGGCTTGGCCGGTTCGATTATTTGATCGACACCCTTACTATGACTTCAAAGGCAGATGCCACATCCGACGAAATAAGGACGGAGCAACTGGAACTCATTAAAAAAGGATTAGTGCCTTTTATTTTAAAAACGCCTTATGCCGATAAAGTGATGATCAGCTATGCAGATGAAAAAGAAGAGGTTAAAGAGTCCGATCCCTGGAAAAACTGGGTTTTCAATTTTAATGCGGACGGATATTTCAACGGACAGAAATCTTACAAATCAATGAATGTATTCGGCTCGGCTTCAGCAAGCAGGATAACGGAACATATAAAACACGAAACAAGTTTTGACTTCGATTATTCTGAAAATAACTACCGCCTCTACGATGAAAACGATTCATTAATATATTCTGCCGACACCTATATGCGGGGTTATTACTTTGAACACAGAACCATTTGGTCACTTGGCGACCATTGGGGTGCCGGAGTTTCTTTCAATGCAAATCAGTCAACATATTCAAACATTGATTTCGGGGTTTCCTTCAGCGGTGCAATAGAATATAACGTGTTTAAATATTCGGAAGCTTCTCAAAAACAATTACGCTTTGCTTATTTGGTAGGCCCTGATTATCGTGATTATACCGATACGACAATCTTTGACAAAACAACGGAGTTGTTAGGCAGACAAATGGTAGAAGTCAATTTCAAATATATTACAAAATGGGGATCATTACGTTCGGGTCTTTACTGGACCAATTATTTACACGATTTTAACCTTTACAACATAAGCATTTATATAGGCACCCGAATAAGAATTGTCAAAGGGCTTTCATTCAACGTCAGCGGAAATCTTTCCATGCCGAGAAACCAAATAGGACTCGTAAAAACGGAAAGTACGCCCGAAGATGTTTTGCTTCACCAACATGAATTAAAAACGCAATACAGATATTATGTTAGTGCCGGATTTTCTTACACCTTCGGCTCAATCTATAATAATGTGGTGAATCCGCGACTTGATTGATAAGATATTATGAAAAACTTATAAAATACGTACCAATAATTGCTTCGGGAACTACAGGAGGAATAGACATTGGCATTATCGGGCAAAAAACCGGGAAAAAATTCAGGGTTGAAATATGTCACATATATAGAAAGTGCTTTTTCATTTTACTCTTTACTGCCCTTCCTGACCCGTTTTGTGATTTCCACATTTTCTCCCACAACATTATACGCAACGAGATTACCGTTGTCGTCATATTGCTTTTCAACCCGTATATCTTTGTCAGCCATCATATTATAACCGGTAACGGTATATTCAATCAGAGATTTCCTCTTACCCGACCTTACAGGAATTATCTTTTTAACCATTGAAGCAAGAAATCTTGAAGCAAATGACCTCCTTTTTATCTCCTTTCCCGTGTCATTATTCTCCGGATTAAACGGATAAGCAGTTCCGGAGACTGCTTCGGCAGGAATATCAATAAATGAAACTGAATTTATATCAACATCAATCATCGAAATCTCTATCGTTGAAATCCGACTCACAGACATTGTTTCCCGCTCAAGTTTGCTTTCGTCGTCTTTTGCAATTACCGTTCGTGCCGGAGGCTTTGTAATTGCAATCTCCTGAGGAGCAATCCCTTTTTGTTTCGAATCGGATATAATCATCTCCATTCCGGTGATTTGTACGAACTCTCTGTCAGGCTTGCCATTCCGGGTCAGTAATGAATAAACACCAAAGAATATCAATATTGAAGCCGCGATGGAAACGGCATAAAGAGCGGCAGAGCGATAAATAACGAACAGACCTCTCTTCTTTAACGATTCCTTGTCATCAAATATGACTTCACCGGGTTTGAGAAAAGTAGCGCGGAAAGCATTATACTCAAGTTTCGTATCCGGATTCTTACTCAGAAATAAAGACACTTCCGCCTGTTCCCTTTCCGAAAGATCACCTTCGAGGGAGGCAATGAAATACTCTTCATAATTATTCCCGTCAATTTTCCCAACAGGAGAAATATCCTTTTTTTTAAGACTATTTTTGTTTTGAAACTCAACGGAATTGTCGGAAGGAAGAAATATAACCTCTTCAAACTCTGCAAACTCCTCTCTCAGGTCTTCATTTTCTTCAAGGAATACCATAAGTTCCGCCACCTCTTCGGGTGTCAGGGTTTTCTCGTAATAATCGAGAAAAAACGCTTCATAGTTATTCCTTGTTATCTTCATTTTTTAAAGATCAATTAAATTTTCCATACTCACGAGATACTTTTTCATTGCCATACGCGCTCTATAGATATAGACCTTCACCTGTGCCTCGCTCAAATCGGTAATAGTACCAATCTCCTTGTACGAATATCCCTCATAATCGCGCAGAAGCAAAACCGACCTTTGAATTTCGGGAAGCCGTTCCAAAGCATCATCCAGTATCTCTTTCAAATCGGAATAGCCCTGTTCACCGCTTCTTTCGAATCTTTCCATATTATCTCCGGGCTCCCACCTTTTATCCTTTCTGATGCGATCAATCATCGTATGGTAAGCAGCCGTAAAGAGATAAGACCTTGACTTTTCATAAGAGATATCCTTAACCTTTTCCCACATCTTGGCAAATGCATCCTGAACGATGTCGCCTGCACTATCCTCATCTTTAATATTCTTCAGGATAAACCGGTAAACACCATCAGCATAACTGTCCACACATTTATTGTATTCGTCAACTGTCATTCAGTCTGTTTTGCCAATGTTTGTTAATGTGACGGATAACCATTCGTTTTGTTACAAAGAAAAACCAAATCAATAACTACAGGAAAATTTTTTGTATTTGAAAAACCAAAACAAATATCGAGTTAATGAAATGTTTACATACTTTTGCAACAAATAAAGTGTAAAAATAAAATTTTTATGATTACAATCGAAAAATTCATTTTCAATCCGTTTCAGGAAAACACATATATCCTCTACGACGAAACCGGTGAGTGCATTTTCATTGACCCGGGTTGCTACGACGAACGCGAGGAACAGGAACTTTCGGCATTTGTTTCCGAAAAAAAATTAAAACCCGTAAGGCTGATTTATACTCATAACCACGGAGATCATATGTTCGGAAATAATTTCGTATGTACATCTTACGGACTAAAACCGGAATTGCACAGGGAGGGA
>JALSSR010000270.1 GCA_026984135.1 Bacteroidales bacterium | reverse complement strand
GTAAAGTATTTCAGGAAGCACGATAGGTTTTTTCGGAATGGGTTCAAGAATAAAATCCCTTACAAAATCTTTACTTCTTTCAACTCCAACCGTTGTAATGGTCCCTTTTACACTGAAATATCCCGTATCGGAAACAGTTAATTCATATGTTGTGTTTTTATTGACCTGCTTTTTGTTGAATTCATATCTTCCGATTGAATTGGTTTTTGTAATAATTGAAGTTCCGTCGGAGCCAACCATTTTTACGTCTGCACCTTCTATGAACTGCAATGTCCTGTCGTCTTTAACAATTCCCGAGATAGTAAACTCAACCGGCGGTACAATAAAATGCCAGATGTCGTCACCACCTTTACTTCTTATATTTTCATATTCTTTTCTGTTTGTAGTGAAAAATCCTTCTTCTTCTTTTTCCGGGTTGAAAATAATAGCGTAGTCATCCTTGTTGGAGTTCATAGGTGAGCCGAGATTTTTAGGTATACTCCAACTTTCGCCGTCCCAGGTGGATTTGAAGATGTCGAGACCACCCATACCTATATGGCCGTTTGAAGCGAAGTACAAAACAGTGTCATTTCTTAAAAAGGGAAATAGCTCTTCTTCCGAAGTATTTATAATCGGACCCATATTCTTTGCTCTACCAAATTTGTCCGAGGTTTTCTTGCGTGTTGCATACCAAAGGTCTTTGCCACCCTGTCCTCCGGGAAAATCGGAAGCAAAGATTATCATCAGTCCGTCTTCCGATAATGTGGGATGACCAATGGATGAAGTGCTGTCACCTCCGAGAGGAACAACCTCGGGAGTACCGAATGATCGTCCCTGCTTCTTGGCTTTATAGATATGACAACCGGATTTTGCATTTTTTGCATTGCCGCACCGGGTGAAATATAGTGTTGTAAAAGTGCTGTTGTAGGTTGCAATGCCTTCATTGGTTTCGGTATTTATGTTTTCTTCCGCATCAAGAAGAGTTGGGGTGCTCCATTCACCTTTTGTATCTTTACGGACATAAAACAGGTCGGTGAAATTCTTACCTGTCCATTCATCTTCAGCTTTTCCGGTTGCACCCTCTCTGTTTGAAGTGAATATCAGGTCGTTGTAGTTGTCGCTGGCGTAACAAGGAGCAAAATCATCATCCCTGGAATTTATACCTTTGGGTAAACTGAGTTGATGATTTGTGGGATGTTTGACCCATTCCTGTTGCATATGGCAAGATTTTAACCCGTTGGACCCCCGCGGGTCATCGGGCTTTAGTTTGATATATTCTGCAAACTGGGTAATTGCGTCATCATATTTTTCATTTTCTTTTAACATTTCCGCATAACGCAGTAATATTTCCGGTTTCTCTTTGTAATATTTTGTTCTGACAAGACCTTTATAAGTGGCTTCTGCACGTTTTGTGTTATTCATTAGCCTGTAGCATTCAGCCATTTTAAACCGTATTACATTTTTCTGATCACGGTCTTTAACTTTTGAATATGCTTTTTTATACTCTTCAACAGCTACCGAGTATTTTTGGTCTTCAAAATCCCTGTCGGCTTTTTCGGTGACATTACGCTGCCCAAAGACATTAATAGTGAGCAAAATACCAAAACCGATAATTAATAATTTTTTGATTGCCATATTTATATTTCTTATTATTTATTATAATTTACCCGCTTTTCTCTCAAATCCATTGACTAACGCATTCCGATACTACTTTATTATTTCTTTGTATCTTTAGCATCAACCTTTGATTCTTCTTTTGTTTCGGCAGATTTATTCTTTGTTTCAATTTTATTTTCCAAATCGTTACTCTTTTCCTTTTTGTTTTCCTCCGGTTGTTTGATACTGTTTCTTGAAACAGTTCCGGGCTCCTTATTTATGGATTGTTTCATCTCTTCGGAAGCAACTTTTGGTTTTTTTGCTTCGGAACCGGCTTTTTGTTTCGGTCTTTTTTTAAGTTCCTTGTCAATATCAAGATCAATTCCTATATCAACTTCTTTCTTGATTTTATTAGCTTCCTTGTTGATCTCTTTTTTAATATCATCGGTAGCACGTCTCAGTTCGTTCATCCCTTTGCCGAGTGTCCGGGCTAATTCGGGTATTTTTTTTGGCCCGAATACAAGATAAACAACGAGTACTATGAGAAAGATCTCACCACCACCCATGTTGAAAAAAAGAAGCAATCCGGTCATACATATAACTTTTACGTCGCAAAAATAATAAAAAAAAGTCTCCCTGTTAAAAAGGAGACTTTTAAAAATTTGAGATCATAAGATCATTATTTTCTCTTTCTTTTCGGTTTTACTGCCTCAACCTTCTCTTTCTTCCTCATTATAAGATCATAAGCAATCGGGCTGGCAGTAAACAGTGATGAGTATGTACCGACAACGATACCAACGAGCAATGCAAATGTAAAGCCTCTGATAACCTCACCTCCGAAAATAAATATTGTAAGCAGTACGACAAATGTTGTCCCCGAAGTATTAATGGTTCTTGCAAGTGTACTGTTCAGGGCATCATTAATATTGTTTTTAAGATCACGTTTTTGATGAATATTTGTATATTCCCTGATACGGTCAAAAATAATCACGGTATCATTGATTGAGTAACCTATAATTGTAAGGATAGCCGCAATAAATGCCTGGTCAATCTCAAGGCTGAAAGGCATAAAGCCGTACAACAGTGAGAACAATCCTATAGTGATTATTGTGTCGTGGAATAATGCCAAAACACCACCGAGACCGAATTGCCATTTTTTAAACCGTATGGCAATGTAAATGAAAATAACTATCAATGCAAAGATAATAGCCATTGCAGACCGGTTACGTATATCGTCGGCAATAGTTGGTCCTACCTTTTGTGAACTTAGAATGCCAAGAAGTTTTGACTCAACTTCTTTATCCGAAGAAAAATCGGAATAGGTAATCTTTTGGTTCTTGTAGAACTGTTTTAATCCCTGAAATAGTTTTGTTTGAATTATAGAATCAACCTCCGGGCCGCTATTGTCAATCATAAATTTGGTTGTAATCTTAACCTGAGTCGAAGGACCGAATGTTTTCACTTCCGGAGCAACAGCCCTGCCGTTTTCATCAACAAATACTTTTGCAAGTGCCTTTCTAATGGGTTCAGTATTAACATTTTGGTCGAATCTGATAACATAAGTACGCCCTCCTGAGAAGTCAACCCCGTAGTTAAGTCCTCTGAATCCAAGAGAAACTATGCTTATTATAATTATTATTCCTGAAATTGTATAGGCAATTTTTCTTTTATCAATAAAATCTATGTTTACCTTGCTGAAAGCATTTGCAGTAAATTTATTTGCAAATCTAACCTCTTTATTTCTGTTAAGTGCCCAGGTAAATATCAGGCGTGAAATGAAAATTGCAGTGAACAGCGATGACAGGATACCTATGATAAGTGTTGTAGCAAATCCCTGAACAGGTCCGGAGCCGAACACATAAAGAACAATGGCAGTAAGTAATGTTGTTACGTTACCGTCAATGATAGCGGAGTACGCATTCTTATAACCGTCGGCGACGGCAAGTCTTATGCCTTTTCCTGCTCTGACTTCTTCTTTAATACGTTCGTAAATAATAACGTTCGCATCCACCGCCATACCAAGCGTCAGAACAATACCCGCAATACCGGGTAATGTAAGAACAGCTCCGAATGATGCCAGAACACCGAACAAGAAGAATATATTTGTTACCAGCGCAAGGTCGGCGACAAGTCCTGCAAAGTTGTAATATGCAAACATATAAATCAGGATGAGGATAAAGGCTATAACGAAAGACCATAAACCTGCATTTACAGCTTCTTTTCCAAGCGAAGGCCCGACAACTTCTTCTTCAACAATCCTTGCCGGAGCAGGCAGTTTACCTGCTTTCAAAATGTTAGCAAGGTCTTGTGCCTCTTCAATAGTGAAATTTCCGGATATTGATGATTGTCCGTTGGGAATTTCACCGTTAACATTAGGTGCGGAATAAACATAATCATCAAGTACAATAGCTATTTGATTACCGACATTCTCACCTGTAAGTCTTTTCCATATTTTAGCTCCTTCGGCATTCATTGACATTGAAACGTCAACTTTTCCGTTTTGGTCGTAACCCTGACGGGCATCTGTAATTACATCACCACCGAGAGCCGGTTTGTTATCACGGTTTGTAACTTTCAAAGCTATCAGTTCAAGCATATCACTGCCTTCAACCCGTGGTTTGTTCATCCAGGCAAGTTTCAAATCTCTAGGGAAAACGGATTTTACTTCTTTAAGCATTCTGTTTACCTTAGCAGTATCTTTAATAGCTGCATAACCTACTGTTGCACTTTGGCCGGGATAATATTGTCCCGATTTATCCTGAACATAGGCCGGTCTTAAAACAGCATATAACGGATTTTTCTTTGCATATCTTGCAAAATTGGCCTCGTCGGAGCCAAGGTCAGTGGTGTCTTTTTCCAATTGGTCAAGAAGTGAAAGTCCTGTTGTATCCGAAGTTGCTGTTTGTGTTGAATCTTTTGACGTAGAAGTGGAGGTAGTTGTTTTTGAAGTATCGGCTTCCTTTTTTGAATTTGCAGCCGCTTCTTCGGCAAGATATTCCGATGCAAGCTTTTTATTTGCTTCTTCAAAATATTGATATATTTCATTAAATTTGTATGTTTCCCAGAACTCAAGTTTAGCCGTTCCCTGCAGCAATTTACGAACACGTTCAGGATCTTTTATACCCGGCAGTTCCACAAGTATTCTGTTTGACGATGCTATCTTCTGCACATTTGGTTGTGTAACTCCGAAGCGGTCAATCCTTGTACGCAGGATGTTGAATGTTCTGTCGAACGCTCCGGCCGTCTCCTTACGAATTACATCAAGTACTTCTGCATTTGATGAATTTGCGGTAATACCTTTATCACGGAATTCATACAGGAAAATAGATGCAAGTTTGAAATTAGGATCTATTTCGTTAATTGACTCACCGAAAAGAGTAACAAAGTCCTTTTGACTGTTTTTTTGCTTTTCGTAAGTTTTTTTCAAAGCAGCCTGAAATGTCGGATTCTTACTGTTTCCCGACAATCCTTTAACGATATCGCCGATTGAAACTTCAAGCGTTACGTTCATCCCGCCTTTCAGGTCAAGGCCAAGGTTTATTTCACGCTCTTTACACTCCTTAAAAGTATATTTTCTTATCACAAGGTTATAAACAACCTCATTTGAAATTGAATCAAGGAAATAATTTTGTCTTGCCGTTGAAATGGAATCCAGGTAATACGCTTCCAATTCATTATTTCCTTTGGCCAAATCTGCGGCCAGTTTCTGCGTTACTTCGCTGTTGGCATATTCTTTGGCTTTCTTCTCATACCTTGATGTTACGAATGTAAATGAAAGCTGGAATAGACATACCAGCGCAAATAAAATTGCAAAAAATTTAATAGTTCCTCTGTTTTGCATCTCTTTCTTATTTGATATATTCTACCTTAAATTTTCGAGGGTGCAAATATAGACAACATTATTAAATAACCAATAATTAATTTTTTATTAAAATTTAACCGCTTTATTAACCGGATATATTATGCAATATAAACCGCATTAAATCTGAGAAATCAGGCTGTTTCTTCAGAAATGATATTCTTTTTTTGAAGATCAAATTGTTTGCGTTTTCTCATTCCCCATACTGCCGTTGACGGAATAACAAAAATTGCAGTCGGAATTGTGGAGGCGAGAGGCTTCGGTGTCCCTTTTAGATTGTGCATCCCAAAGGTTAAAAGTAATGAAACTGTTGACGGAACAATTACGGCGGCAATAAGAGCATTTCTTTTGTTTTTAATACCGATTGCAACATTTTCGCAAATTTTCATTATAGACCCTCCAAAGAAAAAGGTGTATGTTGCTTGTTTTAGTGCTGCCGTAATCCCACCTGTGAGGTTCTTTGTGCCGTAATAATTGATGCTGAAGACAACTATTCCCATAACAATCGCACCTGCTAACCCAATCTTGAAATCGAAAAATCTGTTTTTTGTCTTCATCTATTATATATATGTATATTCAAAATGCCGGGACAAAAATATGGTAAAATTACAAATGAATGGAAAATAGTATTTCCCGACTTGTATATAATAAAACGAAAATTAATTAGTTTTGTAGAAAATTTTAAATTAATTGGAACATTATGAGAAAGAGAGCTTTTTATTTAATTGTGATTTTTATTTTAACGGGAGCGGTTGTTTCAATCTCTTCTTGCAACAAAGATAAAGACACAACTCCTCCGGTTATAACTATTCTCGGTGATAATCCGGCAACTGCCTGCAAGGGAGCCGATTATGTTGATGCGGGAGCAACTGCCTATGATGATGTGGACGGTGATGTTACAAGTACGATTTCTGTTGTGGAAAACACGGTTAATACCGCTGTGGTTGGGGATTATTATGTGAAATACAGAGCTAATGACAAGTCCGGGAACTTTGTGGAGGTACAACGGGCTGTTAAGGTCATTGAGTGTAAATAATTACGGTATTGTAATCTGTTCCTGCGGATGATTTTTCTGAAAAAAAGAAGCGGTAGTGCTTACAAAGTACTTCTGATGCGTATTGCATTGGCACTGCTTTTCCTTACCTTTTCCCGTATTTTATTATATTTTTTCAATACAGGAATGTTTCATGGATTGAGTACTGCCGGTTTTGTAAAACTGATATTCGCAGGACTGCGCTTCGACCTTTTTACACTTGCCGTTGCCAACCTTCCGTTTATTTTTTTGCTTAGCTTGCCTTTAAAATATAAATATACCGGAATAAACAGGCGGATATCCGATTTTCTATTTTATACATTTAATATAATTGCTTTTGCAGCAAATTTTATTGATATTATTTATTTCAGGTTTACTTTGAAAAGGACAACCTGGGATGTATTTGATTTTATTGACAAGAACCGGTCGGAGGTAGTTTCACTATTGCCTGATTTTGCCGGTGATTTCCGGTTTCCGTTTTTACTTTTTATTATTTTTTCGATATTTTTTGTTTTACTTTCATCCCGTATTAAACTTGATTTAAGCTTTTTTAGTTCTTACGGGAAAAGGCAATTTTTTACGGATAGTATGAAGGCTGTCATTATTGTGTTGCTTACAACAGTTGCTGTCAGAGGGGGTGTCCAGGATAAGCCCATAAACATTAT
>JALSSR010000269.1 GCA_026984135.1 Bacteroidales bacterium | reverse complement strand
AATTAAAATCAGGTTTGACAAAAAACTGCTCAAGCAGATGCTGAACTACTCATTTCCCATTCTTATTGTCGGCTTGCTTGGTATGTTTAACGATGTTTCCGACAAGCTTTTTCTAAAATATCTTTGGCCCGGCAAAAGTGAAGCTATGAAGATAGTCGGGGTTTACGGAGCCAACTTCAAGCTTGCGGTACTGTTGACTATTTTCACGCAGATGTTCAGATATGCTGCCGAACCTTTCTTTTTTGCAAAAGCAAAAGAGGAAAACTCAAAGGAGATTTATGCCGATGTGATGAAGTTTTTTATCATTTTCGGATTGCTGATATTTCTCGGAGTTACGCTCTATATTGATTTTACAAAATATTTTATTGGCCGCGAATACTGGGAAGGATTAAAAGTGGTGCCGATTATTCTTTTTGCAAAGCTCTTTTTCGGGATTACCATAAACCTTTCAATATGGTACAAGCTAACGGACAAAACACGCTACGGTGCTCTGATAAATCTTAGCGGAACCATCGTCGTTGTACTTGTCAATGTCCTGCTGATACCTGTTTTCGGGTATATGGCTTCTGCCTGGGGTCAGTTTGCCTGTTATTTTACGGTTATGACATTTTCCTTTTTCCTGATGCGTAAGCATTTTCGTATTGATTACGACCTGAAAAGTATTTTCGGATACACTCTTTTTGCAGTAGTCGTTTTTGTGATCAGTAAAAGCATTGTAATCCCCGAACTTCTTTATCGTACAATTTTCAATACGGCATTATTATTGATTTTTGCAGGAGTTGTTTTTTACAGAGAACGGACAGTGTTTACGAAAGCCTGACAAAATTTGAATAATGTTCTAATTGCAAACATATACTCACAACTCTTACGATTTGGGAGAAAAGAAATTCTCGTACCAGTCAACAATGCTTTTCAAATCAACCAATACATTCATAATCAGATAGGTACCTATTCCGATTAGAATTACACCTACCAATCTGTTCATCCAGGTCAGGACATTTGCATTAATCCGGTGCTTTATCCGGTGCGAAATAAAGCATTTCAGGATATCGGTACTGAAAATGGTTATCAAAACACCTGCTATGAACTCCAAAATTTCCGTTTTATGCTCCACACCGTATTTAGCACTAATGGAAACAACAATTGTTATCCAAAGAAACCACATTCCGGGGTTTGCACCGTTGAGCACAAATCCTTTCATAAAATAAAGATAGGGTTTTTTAATATTATTGTTGTTTTCCTGCGTATCGTCGTGTTTAACACCCTTACGTGTAAAAGTATAAGTCCCGAAAATGATCAGTATTATACCGCCTATAATGCTAAACAAAAGATTATCCCTCGGGTCGGAGCCAAGAAATTGTGTTGCTCCGAAATAGGCAAGTGTCAAAGCCATTAAATCACTTGTGAATATTCCAAAAGCAAGAAAAAAGCCGGAGCGAAAGCCTCTTTGGATGCTTGTCTGTATCAGTGCAAAAAACGCCGGTCCCAGAAGCACCGCAAAGGTCAAACCCACTAATATGCCTGATAAAAAATGACCCATTTTGTTAACAATAAATCTATTCCAAATATAAGTTTTCCTTTAAAAAATCAATCCACTCCTGGTGCATTTTTTTATTTAAAACACGTGGAAATTTATGTGCTCCACCCTCTTTGCCTTTCATTTTCATCCATTCCGAAAATGCTTTAATCGGAATAATCTCCACGAAAATTTCTTTTATTGCCTCTATCCTTTCAACTCTGTAATCATCATTCAGAATCTTTAAATATTCATCTATCTTTTCTTTTGCAACGGCCGGGTCAATTTTGTCGTTACTTCCGAGATACCATTTATGAGCAAAAAGCGATTCATATTCGATTCCGGCAACGGTAAACTCACGTATCTCCACATTGAGTTCATTTTCAAGCATTTCAATGGCACGTGTCATATTATCAAGGGAAAGATGTTCACCGCAAATACTCAAAAAATGCTTTGTACGTCCCGTTATGACAATTTCGCTCTTTTCCTTTGAAATGAATTTTACGACATCACCTATTAAATAGCGCCAGGCACCTGCACAAGTGGAAAGGAGTATGGCATAGTCCGTATTCTCCTTTATATCCTTGATGGTTAATGTTTCCGGGTTGCTTTTAATATTTCCTTCATCATCAAAGTTTGAATTTGTATATGGCACGAATTCAAAGAAAATACCATTATCAAGTATCATTTCCATACCGCGGGATTCCATTTCGCTTTGAAAAGCAATATATCCTTCGGAGGCAAGATATGACTCCTGAAAAATCACCTTTTTCCCGAAAAGTTTCTCAAAACTTTTTACATAAGGGCCTATTGCAACGCCGCTGTGTACATATACTTTCAAATTAGGCCATATATCGTGAATGGTATCAACTTTATAATACTCGATTATCCTTTCAAGAATTATCTGTATCCAGGCCGGAACTCCTACAATAACACCAATATCCCAGCCTTTGGCTTTTTTTACTATTTCGACAAGTTTTGTTGACCATTCCCTTTCCTTGGATATTCGTTTTCCGGGTTTATAAAAATGCTGAAACCAGAAAGGAAGACTACTTGCGGATATTCCCGAAAGGTCTCCTTCATAATATGTGCCGTTATACTGAAGGTGCGTACTTCCACCTATCATCAAAATGCCTTTTTCGTAAAACTCCTTCGGGAAATCATATTTGACCGAGGATACCAGTTGCCTGACACTTGCCCGGCGTATAGCTTTAATCATATCACCGGTTACGGGTACTTGTTTGCTGGATGCTTCTGAAGTACCCGATGTCAAAGCAAAATACTTTACCCTTCCCGGCCAGGTGACGAAAGGCTCTCCGTTAAGCGCCCGAAACCACCACTGCCTGAACATTGAATTATAGTCGTAAACCGGAACCGTATTCTGAAATGCCTCGACAACATCCTGCCGGTTAAGCTTTTCGGCAAAGTTATAATATTCGCCGAATGCTGTGAACTGGGCTTTCTTCAGCAACTTTTTCAAAACCTTGACCTGTGTTGTGTACGGGTCAATTTGCATCATCTTCTTAGCATCAATAGGGATGCTCCTAAGTTCATAAGCTTTCTTTATAATAGAGCCGAGTATGGGCATATTTTACTTTTTAAATGGTTTGCAAAGGTATAAAAATAATAACCGGTAACGATTATCTTGTTAAACTTCGGAATTTCGGCACCATAACCTTACAAAAATCAGGGACAGAAAGCCGCTTGTTATACTGGTTCTTATCAGGTTTGCCTGCCACTGTCCTCAGACAGGCAACGCAAACCTGTTTTCTTTCGGTATATATTTACTTCACTATCAGCATTTTTTGTTTCAGGTTCAACCCTTCTCCCGTAAGCGAAAAATAATATACACCTGCTGCAAGATCATATTTAGATGCATCGAAATGCTTTGTATAATTGCCTCTTGAAAGCAATTCATTATCAATTAATGTTGCAACGGGTTTTCCGAACATATCAAATACTCTTAATGTGACCTTTTGCCCGTGCACAAGTTTGAAAGAGATGTGTGTTGACCGGTTGAAAGGGTTAGGATAATTGGGAAGAAGTGTTGCCACAGGAATTACCTCCTGCTCGTCGGTTCCGGTCAATACGGACTGCACATCAACTATTGCCGTTAAGACCGAAAGGTTTCCGTTTTGCAATCTTGCCCATATCGGCCTTACAACATTATCGTGTGACGAAACATTTGTGTAATCGCCGAAAAAAACGTTGGAATAAGGCAGGAAAGGTTCCTCACTCACTTTAAAGTTTATGAATGTTTCGCCACCATCCGTAGAAACGGCCATATATACGTCCGTGTTGTTGTCGGAATAATTTCTTCTGTCGTACCACACGAACCAGAGATATCCTGTAACCTGATCAATGGACATCCAGGTAAAAAACTGATATTTACCGGGTGCGTCATCATTAACACGTTTGGGCTCGCTCCATGTGTCACCGCCATCGGTTGATTTAGCCATCCAGACGTCAACATCATTTGTGCCGTTCCTCTGGTCGGTCCAGTTTATGTAAATATTCCCGTTATACTGACCACCGCTAACGTCACAAACAGTAATCGGTAATCCGTTTGCCCTTGAGATTCCCGGAACAGCATAGTCCCAGCCTCCCGGCATATCCGAAACAAAAATATCATTGTCGAGCCACGTCTCTCCTTCATCGAATGAGCGGTCGAAAACAATACCTTCGGGGCCTGCCCAGGCAACATATATCTCACCGTTGGGACCCACTGCCGGTACGGCACCTTCAACGGTATTATCACTGTCTATACAATCGCCGTCAACTTCATTTATTTTTTTTGCCTCGCTCCACGTCATTCCCGCATCCGTGGACTTTGAAAAACGAATTATACTTTTGTCGTTGGGATCGGAACTTCCGTACTGGTCGAATTGTGTCCAGGTAACATAGATATTATTATTTGTACGATCCACGACAGCCCACGCCTTGTCCTGTGCCTTTGAACCGTTCAATCCCATATATGAACCGTCGTTCCACGTAATACCGCCGTCGGTTGATTTCTGGCACACGATTCTGTCAATCCAACTTCCTGCCGGCGGATTCGACAAATGAAAAAAGTACAGGTCACCTTCATTGTCAACAATACAGCAGGGATCACCCCAAACACCGTTCTGTTGAGACGTTAAGGTTCCCTGGCTCCACGTTAATCCTCCGTCTTCGGAATGATATACGTTACTAATATTTGAACCTGCCACCAACTTGTTAGTATTCACCGGACTGACATAAATTGAGGGCTCTTCCGGAGAATTTGCAGTGCTTATTACAACATTGGGATGTTGCGCAAAGCCAAAGGAGACAATCACGATTAAAATAATTGCTAAAGAGATATTTTTCATTGATTTGATTTTTTAATTTTACTGTTTAAAAAAAGACATTTTTTCTTTTGAAATGGTTGTCTTATTCTCTCTAATATTGCATACACTGCATCATAGCCGTAAAACGCAAACAGTTTAAAGTAAGGATTTAAGTTCAATATATCTATCATAACGATAAGCTCCCTTCTTACTGCTACTATGTTCAAAAGCCTGTTTATTATAAATTCTTTTCAGTTTTTTATCACTACTTATTCTTTCTCTAATGAGTTCATCATTTTCAACTAATTCAAGTTCTGAAAACAGGAACCATTCCGCTAAAATATCTTTATACTTTTGAGTTGTTCGATTTTCAATGTCAATTAAAAACTTGTATTTATCCATAAAATCAACGGTTGATATGTTATTTATTATTTCAAGTATCTGCTCCATTGTTTGATTTTCTCCAGAAAGAAAATCCCATAACTCCGAGGCCACAAGTGCTTCGTCTTTATCAAAATATTTTGTCATATTAATAATCTGTCCTAAAAACCTGTCTTTATCAAAACTTGTTTCCTGTTCATTTTCCGTATCAACCGTCGGATCAAAAGGAAATGCAATAAAAAATTTGATTTCTCTATCAGGAAATTTTTTATACAAAGCTGCTTTACCTTCCAAAATCTTTTGTTTTTCCCCTTTCATTTCACCGGAATTAGGTTTAACGGATTTTAATTCAATAGCACAAACCGAATCATCATCCAATATAAAAACGTCAGCGGAAAAATCCATTGCATTAATTAACTCATCATCGTAATCAGCAAACAGTAATTCATTTTCTCTTTCTAAATCAGGGTTTTTCGTTGAATTGCTAAGGTCTGCAATTATTTGTGAAATATGATTTCTTTGCGTTTGTGTTATCATTAAATTACCAAGACGTTTTGATGTATATTCTCTTTTTTCACCATTACTTATATGATGCGCAATATTCTCAAAAAAAGTTTGTCCGAGTGTAGTATTCAAACCGTGCATCCAACTACTCAATGAAATAAAAAAAGGTATATCGGAAACCTTGCCATTGAATTTATCTGTAAATGCGTTCAAAAAGGCCGTATGGAAAGGTGCGTTTCTATTCCGTGATGCATCTTCGGGAAAACTTTCAAATCTACTGACAAGTGTTTTGATTACTTCGGTCGCAATTTTCTCTTTAATTTTATTAGCTATTGCCATTATCACTTTTCTTTTAGATGAAATATTATTTCGGCATAAGCCGATTTATTTTTCTCCGTTCTATTTAAAACAGGTCTTTTATACCGGTTTACGATTTTCATCCCCGATTTTTCGGCAATAGTGGGATACATACCGTATTTGTCGTTTGCCACAAGAAAAATATCATAATCATCTTGTAAGAATTTTTTAGAATTATTCAATACCTTTGCTATTCCTTCAATGTATGATTCTCTTGCTTCTCTGCCCTGCCCCTTGAAAAGCGGCCCGATCTCCAATTCATCATTTCTTTTAAAACCGAATAAATCATAAGCATAAGCATGTTGCTCATGGTAATCAATTAATCCGACATAAGGCGGACTTGAAAATATTCCTTTTATCTTTTGTTTTTTGACTAATTGAGCAAATTTCGGATTTTTCTTTTCGAGTGCAGAAAAAATATTAATATTTCTGGCATCACCTTGCAGGCATACTTGATATGTATTTGTTCTTAATTTTTCAAATTCATAAAGACGTTTAACGGTATCTTTACTATACCTTTCCCACCATGAAAATATTGAAAACAAAGGTTTACATATTTTCCCGTGTTTTCTGCAATAATAAGTTGTTGTAACAGGCTCTTTTAACGTTGCCAAATCTGCATGAGTTGTTGCTCTGCAAGATCTAATAGTTCTACTCAATATTATTGTAATTATCTTCTTAGTTGTTAAATTTTCTACTTTTTTCAGTTGTTCGAAAGTAAAATCAATTTCATTCTTAACAGGTTCGAGATACCATTTTTCAAGAAAATTGGTTTGCTTATCTTGCTTAAGCTTTAAATTATATTTGTTTTTTAACTTTTGAAAAATTTCGAGGAACTCTTTCTCTTTTTCAGGCGTATATGTTTTTTCAATTATCTCTCCATTACGAACTTTTATTTTGAATTCAGGTGAAGGAAAATATTTCTTATTATACACATTCAATTCTTCAAGCAATTCATTCTCAAATTAAACATTTTTGTTTTGAGATATAAATTCCTTCAAAGAATTTGTTATTCTCTTTAGTTCATTATTTAAGTCTTTAAAATCAACTTTTCCAATTTTAACATTAGCAATTAATGTGTTAAATGCCGAAAT
>JALSSR010000268.1 GCA_026984135.1 Bacteroidales bacterium | reverse complement strand
CTACTTTTTGCATTTTTATTTTTTTTAATAAACTAATTTACAATCATTTTTTTTGTATCAATAATCGTATTATCTATTACAAGAGAATAGGTATATATGCCTGAATCTATCACATTTAAATCAACTTGAACCTTCCCACTTCCAACATTACTAATGTAATACTTTTTTATTTCATTACCTGACAAATCATTCAAAGTAATATATGCTGTATTAAATGTACTATTTAACATATAACCTATAGTTGTTTTGTTTTTAGAGGGATTTGGAATATTTTGCTCTAAATAATCAGAATCTATTGTATTTCTTGACTTATTTATAGTTAATTTAGATTCAATTATTTTGCTTAATCTATTTATTTTATTATTAAGTTCATTAATCTGTGACTGTTGTTCTTTAATAGCTTCAGTTAAATAAGGAATAAATCCATTATAATCAATACCATATTCTCCATTTGAACTTTTCTTTATTAATTCCGGGAAAATTTTTTCAACTTTACTTGCATTAAATCCAACTTCTTTTATATTATTATTTGTATAAGTTATACCATTTAAACTATTAATTTTAGTAATCGCATTATCAATATTTTGCATATCTTTAAAATTCTCAGATTTAAAATACTCATACCATTTATGTGCAATTGCATCATAAGATATTTTTAAATCATAAGTCGCATCCGGTGAAGTTAGTATTCCTACAGGGCCATCAATATGTGTATCTCCATAGACACTAAAAGAATAATTATTTGATGTCGAATTAATTCCGACAGTGCCAGAACTATTAATAAAAACACCTTCATTATCGCCATCTCCACTTAACCAGTATCCATTGAGTTTAACATTTTGAGTAGCAGTATGATTTCCTAGATTATCTGCGCCAGATGGAAGAGTTACACTATTACCTCCACTTATGCTTAAATTATTTCCGCTAATTGATAGTGTTTGTTCATCAGTATTAATAGGAATTGTTTGTTTGGATAAATCACCAGCATTATTTGTTACAACCATTTTTGTTCCTGTACCTCCAAGGTTTGTAATTCTTGCGGAGCCGTTTACATGTAAATTTGCTTGTGGGTTATCAGTATTAATTCCCACTTTTCCATTTGCTTGAACCTTCAACCTAACAAGATTGTCGACAGTTTGTAATTGTAAAATTGAATTATTTGGGGCAGCACCAGGGTACACTGCTTTAATAAGCAATCCTTTTCCATAAGCAGATTGATTATTAAAATATGCTGTCCAATCGTTTGTGAAGGATCCTGTTTCAACATGCAATTTATATTGAGGATTTGTTGTCCCAATACCTATTTTACCATTATCATAAATTGAACTATTTCCAATTGTAGTTGAACCCGTAAACTTTGCAACATGATTAACAGAACCAGATCCAGAGATCATATTTGTTTTTTGTGCTTTAGTACTAATTACTGCAAAACATAAAAAGAGAGCAATACTTAATAATGAAATTTTTTTCATAATAATAATTTTTAATGTTAATAATTTGATGAACTATAATTAGCAAAATTACATAACAATAAATTAGTATCACAAAAGTGCGTTTTTTTTTATTCTATGTAGTGTTTATGAATTAAAATGTATATTAATTACTAATAAACTGCAAATCTTAAATTTTTAACATCCATTTTTGCAAAAAAAATAAAAACCTTGATTTATATCTTTTTGATATAATAAAACTAAAGTCCCCTGTTAATTTAACAACAAACTTAGGTTTGTTAATTTGAATAATATGAGTAATATTAATTATAATTCTTCTGTTTATTCTTATAAATCCATAACCGCTTAATCCTCTATCCAACCTTTTTAAAGTTTTACAAATTACTATAATTTCTCCATTAACAAGATTTATTTCTGAATAGGGCCCTTCAGCCTCAATATAAATAATATCAGAAATATTTATTGATTTTATCATATTGTTGCTATTTATAAATAATTTCATAATATAAAAGAATAAAAAATATAATAATGTAAATTACTAACAAATAAATATAAGTTTTATGTTTTTTAGAAATATTTTTCGTAAAAGATATCAATTCCACTTTTTTTCCACATATTCAAATAACCAAAATCAATCATTCCCAAATCCTGTCCAAAACACACTTTTTATCAGGAATCTTGAGAAAACAGACAGAATTGAGATTTACAATATGGTGGGACAAAAGGTTAAAACTATTGAAAACATAACTACCCCTGAAATTAACATTGATGCTGTTGACCTTAAAGGCGGCATTTACTTCGTTTCGGTCTATACCGCAAAAGGAGTTATGACTACAAAATTTGTTAAAAAATAATTGTTTTTGTTTTCATTCTATAAAAAGAGACCTGTCCGGAGTGGACGGGTCTTTTTTTATTTATAATATTATCTTCTTTCCAATTTTCCAATGCAAGCGTGGATGCTTGCTCATAATTGGCAAGCGGACGCTCGCATTGGAAAAACTACCAAAACATCTAATTTCCAACAACTTCCAAAACAACAACCGACATTGCATCTGCCGTTAGATTATTAACCTGATACTGTTTTCCCGAAATCACATCCCTAACCGTCTCCCCTCCAGTCAAAATCTCACCGAACCTTTCAATATCAATCTTCTTCCGTTTTTTATTTTTGTTTATGACCACCATAACTTTTTCTTTGTCATCATACCTGAAATAGGCATATACGCCATCCTCAGGGACAAAGTGCAGAAGTTTTCCGTTGTGGAGACAACTTTTATTTTTGCGCCAATTGGCAAGTTTTTTCACATACTCTTTAGCTTCAGTTTGCTTTTCATTCAATCCCGATTCCGTAAAAACGTTTACCTTATCATCGCTCCAGCCCCCAGGGAAATCACTTCGTATCACACCGTCGTTTTTACCACCCGGATTTGTCATCAATATTTCCGTTCCGTAAAAAATCTGAGGAATACCGCGCATTGTCATAATGTAGGCAATTCCCATTTTAAAGAGTTTGAAGTTCTCATTTATTTGGGTATAAAACCTGTTCATATCGTGATTATCAGGAAATATAACCAAATTGAACGGATTAGGATATTGAAAATCATTGGCAAGTGTTTCATACATAGCGGTCAAACCTCCCGTAATATCTTTTTTCTCATTTAATCCCCGTATCAAAGCCGCTTGCAACGGAAAATCCATCAGCGCCGGGAGACAAGATTTATAGCCGTCGGGATTATTCTTTCCGCGCTGCCAATATGCAATTATAGCCGGATTTTCGCTCCACTCCTCCCCTACAATATTAAAAGCAGGATATTCGTTCATTATGGCGCACGACCATTGTGTCATAAAATCTTTATCGGAATAGGAATAGGTATCTTCACGGATACCGGAAAGCCCGGCATATTCAATCCACCAAATGGAATTTTGTATCAGATATTTTGCAAGCAAAGGATTTCTTTGGTTTAAGTCGGGCATAACTTCCACAAACCAGCCATCGGCAAACATTCTTTTGTCATATTGCGACCCGTAAGGGTCCTGAACGGTCGGCCGCTGATGATTAGTACGGATAAATTCGCCATTGTTGTTGATCCAGTCTTTTGAGGGCAAATCGTGCATCCACCAATGTTCCAAACCGCAATGATTCATTATCATATCCATAATCAGTTTCACTCCTTTTTCTTTTGCCATTTTACTCAGACGTTTATAATCTTCATTTGTTCCGAAACGGGGGTCCACCTTGTAATAGTCGGTTGTTGCATATCCGTGGTATGAGGTGCGGCTCATATTATTTTCAAGTACGGGATTGAGCCAGATAGCTGTA
The DNA here is from genome assembly GCA_026984135.1 of Bacteroidales bacterium. GTDB lineage: Bacteria > Bacteroidota > Bacteroidia > Bacteroidales > JAADJA01 > JAADJA01. The sequence goes on along the minus strand of JALSSR010000268.1, from coordinate 3,393 downwards.
AACCCCATATCCGCAATATAATCGAGATGATCAATAACACCCTGAATATCACCGCCATGTCTGCCATCCGGATCGTTTCTGTTCAGTTTGTCGGAATAACCTTTTATGATATCATTGTCAGGGTTTCCGTTGGCAAACCGGTCGGGAGTAATAAGATAAACAATGTCGGAGTTATCAAATCCCTTCCTTTCCGCAGAGCCTTCTTCTCTTGTCAGAAATTTGTAATTATATGAGGCTTTTGTTATCCCCTTTTCCCGGAATTCAATATTAAATTCACCCGCCGAAACGTTTTTTATTTCCAGCATTATAAACAGATAACCGGGATTATCGGTTCTGATAGTTTCCTTTATACGCACTCCCGGATAATCAATAAAAGGTTCCGTACGGGAAATTCCGTTTCCGTGAACCATCAGTTGTAGTCCGGATTCTTTCATACCTTCCCACCAAAAAGGAGGCTCAACCCTGTCAATTGTAATTTGTGCCTGCATTGTAATATTGAATATTAAAACAAAAAAGAAAATCGTACCATTTCTCATACATATTAATTTAAAGAGCAAAAAAAGCAAAGATATGTAATACTTGCAGAAAACATATTATTTTTGCCAATAATGTTACAATCTGCAAACATACCGAAATATCATACACTTTTTGAACTTGCAACCAGCCTGCAGTCAGTCATTGAAAAGACCTACAAAAGAGCGTACTGGGTAAAGGCAGAGATTGCAAAACTCAATTACTATCCGAAAAGCGGACATTGCTATCCCGACCTCGTTGAGAAGAAAAACGGTAAAGTGCTTGCACAAATAAGAGCAACTATCTGGGCAGGAACATACACGGGAATAACCGAAAGATTCAAGAATGTTACCAAAGAAGAGTTGAAAGAAGGGATGACGGTACTTTTCCTTGTTAAAGTCTCATATCACCCTATGCACGGGCTTTCGCTTAACATACTCGATGTTGAACCTGCATTCACTCTGGGAGAAATGGCAAGAGAGAAAGCCGAAACTATTAACAGGCTTAAGCAAGAGGGCGTTTTCGACCTTAACAAACAGCCACAAATACCTTTACTACCTAAAAATATTGCCATCATTTCCGTAGAGACAAGCAAAGGTTATCACGACTTTATGAACATCATTAACGGAAACAGCTGGGGTTATCATTTTCACATCACACTATTTCCCGCCCTTCTTCAGGGTGACGGCGCAGTTAAGTCGCTGACCGCTCAGTTGAGAAATATTAAAAACCGTTACGAACAGTTCGATGTGGCTCTTATTATCAGAGGTGGCGGTGGTGATGTGGGTTTGAACTGTTACGACAATTATTTTCTTGCAAAAGAGGTGGCGACATTCCCGCTACCTGTTCTTACGGGTATCGGTCACTCTACCAACGAAACAGTAACCGAACTGATTGCAAACCGGAATCTGATAACACCGACGGATGTCGCATATTTCCTGATACAGAAATTTCATAATTTCTCCGCCAGAGTGCAGGAGGCTGAGGAGATGCTCCTGAACCTGACAACGGAACTGTTGCGCTCCGGAAATAATACTTTGGGAGATATCACGGGCAGATTCAGGCTGGCAACTCAAAATCTCATTCTTCAGCATAAACATTCACTTACAAATCTTAAAACCGGCTTTGTCAATAACGCAAATATCTTCACTTCAAATAAAAAAGCCGGTCTCTCCACTATCGCGCTGAAACTGAAATACAAACCGCTGCAAATTTCGGATAATGCAAAGAGAGAGTTGGATTCCATGTCCACATTGCTGATTATCAGGAGTCAACAGTTATTAACAGACAACAATTCAAAAGTTAAACGTCTTAGTGAAAAGGTGGAACTGCTCAAGCCCGAAAACATTTTAAAAAGAGGTTACAGCATTACGACACATAACGGAATAACCGTCAAGGATATAAAAAAGCTGAAAAAAGGTGATATCGTGAAAACGAAGGTCTATAACGGAACATTTGAAAGTATTATTGAAAAAACGGAACATCATGGAAAATAAAATGAATTACACCGAGGCAATTGAAGAACTTGAAAGGATTGTCGAAGAAATTGAAAACGGAGATATTTCGGTTGACGAACTATCGGAAAAGGTAAAACGGGCATCGAAATTAATACGCCTCTGCAAAACAAAACTTACCAAAACGGAGGAAGAGGTGAGTAAAGTTCTGAAAGAGATTGAAGGAGACAATTTCAGTGAATAAAAAAAGCCACCCGTTAAGGTGGCTCTTTTAGCTTAAGTCAAATGAACAACGCAGTGAAGTTTGACATAAGCATTCTTTGAAGTGATTTTCAATTAACTCTTTTAAAAATCAATGTGTTAATCTTAAACTTAGAAAAGAGTATGCATTTTATACTGATTCCCGTTACAGATGTTTCAAAAAACATAATTAAATTTCTACATTTATTTTTTTTCGATGAAATTCAAAGAAAAGGTTTAAATTTGGCAGTCAAAACTAAATAATAATGAAGAGGATATTTTCATCGGCAATGATTGCTTTTTTGGTAATTCTGGTTACCCTGACAACAAATCCCGTTTCGGCACAGACAAAAATACCGGAAAATTTTTGCATCTCAAATAATGAGTTAAAACTTTACAATCAGATTAATGATTACAGGAAGGCTCTTAATCTTCCCAAAATACCTTTGTCAAGATCGCTCAGTTATGTTGCTCAGCAACATGTTACCGACCTTCTTAAAAACAAACCCGACACAAATGCGTGCTCATTCCATTCCTGGTCCGACAAGGGAAAATGGACAGCCTGTTGCTACAAGGGAGGGATTAAGGATAAAAAATGTATGCAGGAAAAACCCCGCGAGCTTACCGGTTATCCCGGAAAGGGCTATGAAATAGTTTACTGGGAAAACAAAGAGGCCACCGCCGATAACGCCTTTGACCAGTGGCGAACAGTAACTGCCTCACGTTCACTTATAACAAATTTAAAGGAGTGGGAAGATTTCGCATGGAAAGCTATGGGTGTTGCCATTGAGAAAAATTTTGCCATACTCTGGTTTGGAGAAGAAACGGATACTGAGACGGAAACGAAAATTTGCGGTTCGGGAAAAGTAATTAAAAATGAATTGCCGAAAACTCCGGCAGATACCATTGTAGTTTCTAAGGCAACCGGTCGTTACTATATTATTTTCGGAAGCTATAAGACCGTTGAGGATGCGAAGAAGCAGGTAAAAAAGTACAGAGCCGAAGGTTTTAAAAATGCCAAGGTTATTTCCAAAGATAACAAATTTCGTATTTCGCTGACAGATTATGCTAAGCAGGAATCAGCTCAATCGGCAAAAAAGGATCTTCCTGCAAAATACAAAGAAGCCTGGATAATGCCGTTCTAATGAAAAAGCCCGTCGGATAAACTCAAACGGGCTTAAACTCA
>JALSSR010000267.1 GCA_026984135.1 Bacteroidales bacterium | reverse complement strand
AAGAAAACATTCTCTTCCCGTATATTGAAAAATATTTTCCGGATTATCGCTGCGTCGGTGTTATGTGGTCAATGCACGACGATGCGAGGGAAAGTATTAAAATATTGCTTGAAAACATTGAAAAGGAGGAGCCCTTGATAAATGTTTTTAATATGAATATAGGCAAACTCTACTATTCGGTTCTTCCGGTTATCTTCAGAGAAGAATATATCCTCTACCCTGTCGCTGCAAGAGCAATAAAAAAAACGGATTGGGATGAAATGCTGGTACAAAGCGCTGAGGAGGGATTTGCTTTTATCGAGCCTCCGGAATCACTTCCTAAAACCGTAAAACAAAAAGAAGCGCAAAAATCCCAAGCAGATAGTAACCTTGTTAATCTGGAAACAGGAAAACTCTCTCCCGCCGAAATTATTCGTATTTTTAATCATCTGCCGGTGGATATCACTTTTGTTGATGAAAATGATGAAGTCAAATATTTCTCCACTCCGAAAGACAGGATTTTCGGTCGCTCAAAAGCAATTATCGGACGAAAAGTACAAAATTGCCATCCCCACGAAAGTGTTCATATTGTTAATGAAATCGTTGACTCTTTCAAATCGGGGAAAAAAGATGCGGAATCGTTCTGGATCAGCTTTAAAGATAAATTTCTGCTTATTCAATATTTTGCCGTTAGAGATGAACAAGGTAATTATAAAGGTGTTATAGAGGTTAGTCAGGATGTTTCCGAAATAAGAAAGTTGAAAGGGGAAAAAAGATTGTTGGATATGTAGTGGAGGGTTGATGAGATTGATGAGATTGAAGAGATTGAAGGGATTGATAGGATTGATTGGATTGATTGGATTGATTGGATTGATTGGATTGATAGGATTGATAGGATTACAGAAAAGATTTATATGAAGAGAGTACATTTTTTTATACACGTTCCGTACGAAGACCCGGGTGCAATTGTAATCTGGTGCGACAATAACGGATATGAAAAAAGCTTTACACGGTTTTATGAGAAAGCTCAACTGCCTGATATTAAGGATTTTGATATGCTGGTGATAATGGGCGGACCTATGAGCGTAAATGATGAAGATAAGTTTGACTGGTTGCCGGATGAAAAAATGTTTATCAAAAGGTCAATAGATTCAGGTAAAAAGGTTATAGGAATATGTCTCGGAGCACAACTGATTGCCAACGCTTTGGGTAGCGAAGTCACAAAGAATGAATATAAAGAGATAGGATGGCACGAAGTTACTTTCCCTGATAATAAAGCTAACCTTCCAGTAAATCTGCCTGAAAAAATCAACACATTTCACTGGCACGGCGACACTTTTAAACTTCCTGAAGGGGCTGTAAAGATAGGACATTCCGAAGCCACTTCAAATCAAGGTTTCTTCTTCAAAGAGGATGTAATAGCACTGCAATTTCATCCGGAAATGACCGAAAAGATGATACAAACTTTAGTTAACGAATGTAAACGGGAACTGGAAGAAGATTCTCCCTTCATACAATCCGAAAAAGAAATACTGGAAAACATAAACAATATTTCCGAAAATAATTCCTTCCTGTACGGGTTGTTGGATAGTTTAACGGATAATAATCAATGAAATAATGAGTTGTTAATACAATGAAGAGGGTACGGAAAGAGACGGAACGAATAAAGCGGGAGAAAGAGACAATATATGTGATGATGAAAATGTATTGTCACGATAAACATCACACAAAGGAAGAGATGTGCAATTCTTGTAAACAATTGTATGAGTACAGTATTCAAAGGATTGACAAATGTGTTTTCGGACTTGACAAACCTGCTTGTGAGGTGTGTCCGGTGCATTGCTTTAAAAAAGATGCAAAGGAGCAAATAAAAGTAGTAATGAGATATGCAGGTCCGCGTATGACTTTTCATCATCCCCTAATGGCAGTTATGCACATTTATGATAAAATATTATTCAATTTAAAACGACCTAAGAAAAAAATTAAAAATTAACACAATGAGAAAGATTATTTTAACAATCACGGTTTTATTCTTTTTAACAGGATTACAAACGGCATTCGGTCAGGATGCAGCTACGGAATACGACAAATCCGAAATTCACAAAGTTATAAATAAGCTTTATGAAAATCTCACATTCAAAAAGAATTATGCTCCGACACTGGCAAAACTTAAAGAGATTTTTTACGGAAGAGGTCTCCTTATAAACAATAATACAGGAGAACCTAAAAAATACACTTTGCAGGAATTCAGCGGCATAATTAACAAACAGGTAACAGCGGGTAAGGTTTTGGCTTTTCGCGAAAAGGAAGTTTCATGCGAAATTGAAATCTTCGGCAACATAGCTCACTGTTTCAGCACTTACGAATCGGGATACATTCTTGCAGGCAGAGAAGATTATATCAACAAAAAGGGTATTAACAGCATACAACTTATTAAAGTTGCCGGTAAATGGAAAATTGTTTCAATCATATGGAATGAAGAAAATGAGGATTTGAAAATACCGAAAAAATATCTTGGTAATAAGTAATCTGCCGATTATAAGGAAAAAATATGGTTTTCAACCGCGTTGTCCACTTCAAGCAAATAAAAAATAATAATGAAACAAAAAATCATAAAATCAAAGATTCCTTTACTTTTATTGTTTGCGATTCTGACTTTCACAGGTTACTCGCAAAAAAAGGATATTAACCTTGTCATCCTTGAAACCACCGACGTCCACGGAAGCTTCTTTCCTTACGACCTTGTCAGAAAACGTGTCCCGTACGGCAGTATGTCCCAGGTTTCCACTTATGTATCGGATCTGAGAAGGACGGACTCCCTTGATGTCATTTTACTTGATAACGGAGATATTCTTCAGGGAACACCTGTCGTATATTATGCCGATTACATTCAAAAGGACAGTGTAAATCCGGTTGCTGCTATGCTCAACTTTATGAAATATGATGCGGAAACAGCAGGTAATCATGATATAGAGGCAGGGCATCAGGTTTACGATAATTACCGCAAACAACTCAACTTCCCCTTGCTTGGTGCAAATGCAATAGATTCCGTTACGGGACAAAGTTATTTTCAACCGTACACGACTATTGAACGCGGGGGAATTAAAATTGCGGTTCTGGGACTGATTACACCATCCATTCCCGACTGGTTACCCGAATATCTTTGGTCAGGGATCTATTTTGACGATATGATTGTCACTGCCCGCAAATGGGTTAACATTATACGCGAAAAGGAAAAACCCGACTTGCTGGTTGGACTTTTTCATTCGGGTTTGGATGCCGGCTACGGCGGCGCCGACCCCAATACACCGTTGAATGAAAATGCAAGTATGTTGGTTGCCGACCGTGTTCCCGGGTTCGATATTGTTTTCTGCGGTCATGACCATAAGAAAAAACTGCTCGTGATACAGAATGCGGATTCAAAGCAGGTAATGATAATTAATGCGGGAGCACATGCTCAGTTTGTCGGAAGAGCCGATATCAAAATGCATTGGGATATTGCTACCAAGTCGTGGCATAAAAAATTATCAGGCGCCATTGTCCCTATGAAAGATGTTAAACCCGACTCGCTTTTCCTGAAAAAATTTGATTACTGGTTTGAAGATACTAAAAAATATGTATCGGAAGATATAACAATCCTTGCTTCCGATGTAAAAGCCGAAGATGCTCTATATGGTCCTTCGGCATTTGTAGATATGATACACGAAGCACAAATGGAAATCAGCGGTGCGGAAATATCATTTGCAGCTCCGTTTTCCATTTCTGCAGTTTTAAAAAAAGGACCTTTTACCCGGGCCGACCTGTTTAACCTTTACAAGTATGAGAATTTTCTATGCACAATGAAACTCAAAGGAAGCGAAATAAAGAAATATCTCGAATACTCAACCGATCTTTGGTTCGACACATGTCTGAATGCAAGAGGTAACCGGTTGCTTTTAAGCAGTAAGGACAATAAAGAAAGCAGCTATATAAAGTTAAAAAATCCCTATTACAATTTTGATTCGGGAGCAGGAATTCGTTACATTATCACACCTGATGCGGAGAGAGGCTCCAGAGTAAAGATTATTTCAATGGCCGACGGTTCACCCTTTGATCCGGACAAAATGTATTCCGTTGCATTAAACTCGTACAGAGCCAACGGTGGTGGTGGCCACCTTACCGATGGCGTGGGACTTACAAAAGCGGAAATAAAATCAAGAACGGTCGGTTGCACTAAAGAGGATTTCAGAAGCCTTTTGGGTGAATGGCTTGCAAATCAAAAAAGGCCATATCAGCCTATGTCGCTGGGATTGTGGAGTGTTAAGGCTGACAAACGATAATATCATTAGCCACACGCCCAAAGAAAATCAGGAATATTCGAATTAACAGACGGACCATTCGGTTGTTTTTTTGAAAAGCTTATATTTGTGCTCGATAAAAATAAAACACAATGTTCGACATTCCATTATTAAAGTATAAAGATCAGGGCAACTTTTTTCTCATTGCAGGCCCCTGTGTCGTTGAGAATGAGACGATGCCCCTGGAAATAGCGGAGACAATAGTCGGGATTACCGACAATCTTAAAATTCCGTATATTTTCAAAGCATCATACAAAAAGGCAAACCGCTCCAGACTTGATTCATTCACGGGCATCGGGGATTTAAAGGGCCTTGAAGCAATAAGAAAAGTCAGGGATAAACTTAATATCCCTGTTCTTACGGATGTTCATAGCCCTGAAGAGGCAAAGTTAGCAGCGGAGTTTGTTGATGTGTTGCAAATCCCGGCTTTCCTGTGTCGTCAAACCGACCTGCTTGTTACCGCTGCAAAAACGGGAAAAGTCATCAACATAAAAAAGGGGCAGTTTTTATCACCTGAAGCAATGAAATATGCAGTACGAAAAGTTTTGGATTCAGGCAATGATAAAATAATGCTCACCGAAAGAGGAACAACATTCGGATATCAGGATTTGGTTGTTGATTTCAGGGGAATACCTGCAATGCAAAGCACAGGAACACCGGTAATTCTGGATTGCACACATTCTCTTCAAAGACCGAATCAAGCATCCGGAGTCACGGGCGGACAACCTGAAATGATTGAAACCATTGCAAAAGCAGGAATTGCAGTTGGTGCCGACGGACTTTTCATCGAGACACATCCCGACACGGCAAATGCCCTGTCGGACGGAGCTAATATGCTGCCTCTTGATAATCTGGAAGGACTTCTCAAAAAACTGGTAAAAATCAGAAAAGCACTTTAAGCTAACCGCCATTGCAGGCCTAAACGATGGCCATTCAACGGATGACTGCGCGCAGGCCCAAGCGAAGGCAAGCCACCCGTTGAATGCGCACCGAAACCTTTCAATTCGATGAGAGCCCGTGTGTCCGGGAATTGAAAGGTTGAGAAATCGTTAAATACGTAAAGCCCTTTTATATCTCAACCATTCGGGAATCGGACACACAAGCCTTCTTCGTCCCTAAAGGTTCCATTCGCCGAAGAACGAAGGAGAACCGTTAACTTGAAAAATCATACCGTTAACTTTTTTCTTTCAAAAAAACTTGACTTTTCAATTTTTATTCTTATATTTGCCTGCGTTATTATCCCGAAAAAAAAGATCAAAATTTTACGTTTAACAAAGGTAACCTAAAATGCCGAAAAATATTGAAAATAGGATAGCCGTTTCAAACCTTTTGCGAAAGATAAAAACCGGTGTGTATAATATGTTGTGCATCAATGAGTTACGCCGCTATCTATCTATCTATCAGGCGGTTACGGGTCTGTCAATTAACATCTTATGTTTCGTTAAAAAACAGTTCCGGAAATTACCGGAGAAAAATATACTATTTAATAAAATGCGTTCTTTTACCGAAAAGCAAACCGGAAATTTGGCTTTTCAGACTGAATTTGTTTTGACATAGGCTGGCACTTCAACGGATGACTGCGCAAGGTCGGCAATTCAACGGATGACTGCGCGCAAGGCCTAAGCAATGGCAAGTCATCCGCTGAATGGGCATCCGTTGAATGAGCGCCGAAACCTTTCAATTCGAGGCAAGCCCGTGCGTCAGGGAATTGAAAGGTTGAAAACAACGAATCATCCGAATAGGAGAGATATTTTCAGACCTACGCTATAAGGAAAAAGAAGAAATGAAGACAATAGGACGATGGTTGGGATAGATTGGCAATTCAACGGGTGACTGTGCGCAGACCCAAGCGAAAGCAAGTCATCCGTTGAATGCGGCGAAGGCAAGCCATCCGTTGATGCGGGAAGCTATATATATTATTAAGTAACCGAATTAAAATTGAAAAAAAATGAAAAAAATAATAGTATTAAGTGTTTTTATAATGAGTGCGGTAATAATATTTTTTGCCTGCACCAAAGAGAATAACGAAACCAAAAATGTTCCTGAAAAGTTTTATAGTAATAACGATGACGGATTTTTCACTAAGGTTTTGAAATTTAAACAGAGGATGGATTTTGTTAGGAATAATCCTGAATACAAAGATGGGGAGCAAATGAGTGCAGATAGTGCCGTTTTTTATATGGAAGCTGCAATGAATTTTGTTTATGGTTATAATAATTTGCCAGATGGTAAAATAGAGATAAAAACATCAGTTATTGATTTTCCGGATGATGAGATTCTCAATTCCGGTCAAATAGCAAGTAAACTTAATGAAATAGTACAGACGGTTGCAGGTCAATACAATGAAATACAGTTGTCTGACAAACATTTGTCTGCTGTTGATTTAAAAATTACAGGAAACGGTGAAGACAGAAAACTTGAAGTTACATCTGCAACAAAAGGCGGTGAAGGATCGGATGATATACCACACGATTGGTGGTACGGAGGAAATGCCGGCACTTGTGATAATTCAAATATTTTTGAAGGCGATGCTGCGCAGCAATTACAAACAAGAGTAAGTAAAAAGTTCAAAGAATATCCCCCAGAAGGATGCACTTACCTTTTCTATTTAATTGATACAAAAGAAATTGACAAGCAAGAAATAGTAGATGATTATATAAATCCTGCTGATGAAACTCCCGAAGATAATTATCTTGATTATCTTGTATTTTATGCCAATGAGCAAAACACACCAAATGCCTGGGTTGATAGTGTTAAATGTATTTCTGCAAATATTGAAATGCCATTTTATGATAACTCATATACTCAGATAGTTTCAGATTTTATTACGGAACATCAGGGGAAAAAGTTCAAAGAATTTAAAGTAAAAGATTATATTGATGGCAAAAATTCAGGAAGTGAGGTTATATGGCATAAATTGACGGTAATAATTGGCAAGCGGTTAACGGACTGTGGGCCTATTCCCGATACAATTCCATCACCAATAGGCGAATAATTTATATAAATTATTACGGCAGTTTAATGAATTTAAAAAAACAAAAAAAATGAAAAAAGTAATAGTTTTATTATTTTTAATTCCTGGCTATTTACTTCAGCCTACACATTCGCAAAATGGGTTTGAGATATTGTTCGACGGTGTTTATTCTACTTATGCAGATATTGTTGTTTCATCTCCCAATGGAAACTCATTCGTTATTGTCTCCGAGATATATCCTTCAACACCTTGGCCTCAGACGGTATCATATTATATTTATAAAATTAGCCCGTCTGGCGATACATTGAGATGGACATATAAAAAGCAAGATACACTGATAATGTATGCCCAATTACTTTATGATAAAGTTACAGGAAATATTTTAATTTATGGAATCGGAAATCAATTGATAAACAATGGAACAACCGCTGTTAATTCATTCCTCTGGTTGGCTTCCATAAACGAAGATTTCACATTGAATTGGGAAAGAACATATCATTTTGCACCTCTTGATTATCATTATTCTTTTCACAGTAAATTTTTACAATTATCAGATTCTACATTTATTGTTGCTTTTGCCGCAGAAAAAGGTGCAGGAGGACCTGGAAATCGAATGACATCAATATATAGATTTAATTCTACCGGAGACAGTTTATATTATAAAGAATATCCTTGGTATTCAAGCGGACTTGTTTATGCATTGACCTATGCCCCCGATTCATCTAATATTTGGATTCATTATGCAAGATATGTTTCTGGAGATGATAACAATAATGTTAATTGTCAGGTTATTGACATTAATACTTATGACAGTATAATGACATACTTTTATCCTTTACATAACAGCACACCAATATATGAGTTCTCCGCACCTTATTCGGCAAAAATATTGTCAGGAAATAAATTTGTTGCAGCAGGGATGTATGATATTTATAATGGTCAGATTGTAGACTATATAGGTGCTCTTAAATTTGATGCAGAATTTAATGTATTGGTTGAAAAAATGTTGACAACGGGTAATACTACGGATAACATCCAAATATATCCGGCTTCCGACAATTGTATTGATTATGTTTATCCTAATCAGATATATGTTAGCGGAGCTTTCAAAGTACCCCCGGGTAACTTCAACTATAATGATGATTGGATTTATGTAACCAAACTTGATGATAGTTTGAATATTATATGGGAAAAATATCTTGGTGGAGATGCTTTCTACAGAGTGGACGGAATGTGCGCAACATATGACGGAGGAGTTATAGTCACCGGAAGACGTTTTGACGAAAATATCAATTACCTGGATTATGATGGATTTTTATACAAATTTGACTATAACGGATACGTTGGAATAAATGATATTAGTACTACAAAAATTAAAAATGCCATAATCTATCCGAATCCATCTGAAAATGGCATTATTTATTTGCGAACAGCAATTAATAATGCTAATTTTTTCATTTTTGATTTATCGGGTAAAACAGTTAAGAATGTACCGATTAACAAAATCATTACAGGTATTGATATCCGATCTCTTTTAAACGGTGAATATGTTTGGATATTAATTAATCGGGAGAAAGTAGTGGAAACCGGAAAGTTTATTAAAAAATAATTTTAACAATCAAAAACTGAATAATTATGAAAAAAATTATATTAGCATTAACGGCAATTGTATCATTTTTTTATTTTGTTCAATCGCAAAATTGCACAAATTGCGACGGTTCAACAATATCAAATAACGGAAGTGCAATAGGTAATTATGTAACCGCATCATCAAATTCAAATTTTGTTATAGGAACAGGTGTTGGAAGTGGAATAAACGAAAGGTTGGTAAATAATAAATACAGGTCGCTATTGATTGGTTTCGGGAGCACAAAACCGACATTTTTCGTAAGTGATTCTCCTGATGATAATAAAACCGGCAAAATAGGCATCGGCGATGTAACCGACCCGCAGGCAAAGCTACATATCAAAGCCGACAACAACGAGGACGCCGACCTGCTGCTTGAGCCGGGAAGCTCAATGAACTATGCAAGAGTAAAATTCGGTACAGCCGGAAACAGAATTGATGCAAGAGGCAGTCAGGATTTGAACTTCCACACAGCTTCCGATTTCGTCTTTTGGGATGCCAATGTGGGTATCGGAACGCATAATCCTACGGCAAAACTGGAAATTACTAATGGCGATATTTTTATTAGTGACATTGACCACGGAATAATTATGAAATCCCCCGACGGACAGTGTTGGCGGGGAACAGTTGATAACGGCGGCACTCTGAATTTTACGGCTATTGATTGCAATCAATTGACAATAACCGACAATTATTCCGAGCCCGACGGATTGAAAGTAACCGTATATCCTAATCCTTCAAAAGATGTAATAACAGTTAAAGCGGAAGGCACTTGCGCAGATTTGTCCGTTACGTTGAAAGATATAAACGGCAGTACGGTACTGACGCGTGAAATACGAAACGGAAAGATAAAGATAAGAACCGCCGAATTGCCGACAGGTACCTATATTGTCAATATCAAATCGGACGGTGGAGAATGTGTTCATTCGGAAAAGGTAATAATTAATTAACCCGTGGGTAAAAATTCAACGGATGACTGCGCGCAAGCGGGCAATTCAACGGGTGACTGAACGCAAGGCCCAAGCGCAGGCAAGTCACCCGTTGAATGCGGCGCAGGCAAGCCATCCGTTGGATACGGGCAGAAACCTTTCAGTTCGAGGCAAGCCCGTGCGGCTGCGAACTGAAAGGTTGAAAAGCCACAACCTTCGGAAATAGAGGCATATAGGGTGTATGACAGAGGCAAGCGTGGACGCTTGCTCATATTTGAGTAGAAAGACAGAAAACCGTTAACTTGAAAAATCATACCGTTAACTTTTTTCTATATGAAATATTTGGTTTTTTTAATCCAAATTTCTATATTTGCAAATAACAGTTCAAAAAAACAGATTTAAAAAGAGAGTGTCAACCGAGAAAATACTTTTAATTTCTTCAATTTATTATCAAAAGCTTATGAAAACAATTGCAACTTATCTTTCGATAATTTTAATTTCAGGTTTATCTTTCGTTGCGAACGGTCAAAATGTTCCCGAACGTGAAAAAGTTTTATTAACATCAATTAGTTACGATTGGAATAACTCTTTATGGGGGCTTCATTCATACCGGGTGTATGAATATAATGATAATGATCAAGTTGTTTCGATTTTCAGATACCATAACTATAACGGTGATTTTTCACTTACAGACAAAACAATGTATGAATATTATGAAGATTTTGATAGTTTAAAAAGTGTTATTTGTTATAATCCCAATGTAATCGGAGGTTATACTTATCATTTTTCATATTACTATGACGATTCTCTTCGTCTGATTCAAGAAAATTATATTATAAATTTTCCCGATCCCGGAATAAAGTATATTTATACATACGAATATGACGAATATAAGTTAATTAAAGCGTATGGATATTTGGCATACCTTGATCCGGCTTATTTAAAATCGTATAAGATTTATTATTACAATAGCGACAATCGTTTTTCAGGCTATTTGTTTTATGTATTAAACGACACTGTGTGGATTAAATCCGATTCGGCATTTTATAAATATGATACAAACGGTTATGTGATAAAAAAGGAATATTTTAACCGTAATGTAAATGAATGGCAAAACGAATGGTTGAGAGAGTATTCATATAATGACAATTATACCGAGTGGGAGGAAGTTCTGTTAAAGTGGAAAGACACTGCTTGGAGTAATGAGATTAAAACTTTGAAATGGTTTGACGAGGAAGGATATGTTACAAAAATGATAAGAATGGATTGGAACGACAGCATTTGGGAAAACCTTGATAAAGAGGTCTATTTCTACGGAGTATTGGGCGATGATGAAATTAAGAGTGTACCCAAGGTACTTAATATTTATCCCAATCCTTGTGCCGGAAAGTTTAATATTGAAATAAATAATAAAAATTCAGCAAAGGAAACAATATCTGTAATCAATATAAGCGGCCAGGAAGTGTTACAAATTGTAAATACTGAATCGAAAATCAATACCGTTGATATTTCCGATCTTTCTGCCGGACTTTATATAATAAAAATGACCGAAGGTAATAATTGTTATCTTGGAAAAGTAATTAAGCAATAGTAAATCATCCGTTGAATGCGCGCAAAGCCGGACCAATCTAATGCGGCAAGCTGCAAGCGGGAATAGCCTTTCATTTATATCAAGAGTGCCGTTTCATAAGCATCCCTAATTGCTTCCTGTGCTTTACCGACCTGCCGTGCATCGCCGATAACATAAACTTCCGTATCCTCTTTCAATTTGTCTTCAAGAGTGTTGAGGCTTTTCATTCCGGCGGTTACAATTATTTTATCAATACCCTCCAGAATTTTCTTCTCCTTACCGGATATCATCACCTTATCACCTTCTATTTCAGTTACTTTATACCCAAGTAATATCTTTACATTTTTCGCTTTAAGTTTTGCAAGTGTCATCTTTTTCTCAATCATCTCCATTCCGCGGGCGATCTCTTCAAGCATTTCAACAACGATGACTTCATTATTGCGGTCAACCAGCTTGCTTGCCATTTCGATACCGATAAGTCCACCGCCTATTATCACTATTTTTTCATTTTCAGGCAGGTTTTCATCCAACAGATAGTCGGCCCAATAATAATTTTTTAATCCTTTGATTGGCGGGACTGCCGGAACGGCACCCGTTGCAACCACAACCGCGTGGTAATTTTCATCAAGGTCTTCGGCTGAGAATTCGGTAATGCTCACCGGAATGCCCAATTTGTCAATCTCATTTTCATAATAATCAACTATCTCCTTCAGACTTTCTTTTTTGGGTGGCAACCAGGCGAGATTAAACTGACCGCCGAGTTTGTCTTTCTCAAAGATACGAACATTGTGGCCACGTTCCGTAAGAGTTATGGCGGATTCCATACCTGCAAGTCCGCCGCCGATAACGGCAATGTTTTTCTTTGTGCCGGCTTTTTTAACGGAATTGTTTTCAAAACTTACCACGGGATTCACGACACAACCGAGTCCCGTACCGCCTCTAACTCCGCCGAGACAACCTTCCGAACAAGCCATACAAGGTCTAACATAATCATCTATTTCACCGAGATACTTCCCAACGAAATCAGGGTCAGCCACCAGTGCTCGTCCTATGGCCACATAGTCGGATTTGTTCTCTTTCAACAGATGGTCAATATCTTCTTCGGAATGAATCCTCCCGACTGAAATGACCGGCATTCCCGTTGCTTCTCCGATTTTTTTTGCAAACTCCCAGGTTTTTCCTTTTGGTACGAACATATGCTGAAAGAACCAGGGAGGAGTAGAGCAAACCGTCCCGGCAGAAACATGAACCGCTTCAACACCTTTCTCTTTCAGGATTGATACAAATCTTATCATTTCATCAAGGTGATATCCGTTTTCAATCATTTCATCACCGCTGATTCGTACAATAACAGGCAGATTAACAGCTTGTTTTACAGACTCCAATACTTCAATGGAGAAACGGATCCTGTTTTCAAAACTTCCTCCATATTCATCGGTTCTGTCGTTTACCGAAGGTGAGATGAACTGCGCAGCAAGATAGCCATGTCCGAACTGCAATTCAAGAATGTCGAATCCCGCTTTCTCCGCTCTGACAGCCGAGCCGGTGAATAGCCGTATTGCGGACTCAATATCATTTTTATCCATTCGTTTTGGAGTGGCACCGCCGTTTTCGCAGGGTTTATCTGATGATGAAAGATAGTAATTGCCGGGAATTTTCGGATTCGCCATTCTGCCCGGATGGTTAAGGTGTGCGATAATTTTTGTGTTGGAAGAATGTATAATATTTGTGAGTTTTTTCAGACCGTCAATTTTATCATCATTGTCAATACCGAGTTGTGTGGGTATTTCTCTAAGACCCTTATCCATATACAAAGGCTCGAGAGCCACAGCTCCGAGGTATTTGCTTCTTGCGGCATAAAAAGAAAGATGTCTGTCGGTGACCGCTCCTGTTCCGTCGCTGTATCCCAGCTTCAGCGGAGCCATTATGAAATTGTTCTTTAGGTTTAGCATAATATCTGATTTTTTGAGTTTTATCCGAATTTTAAATGTTTTCTCTCCTTGCCTGATTTAATAAGTTCATTGCGTATTTGCTCAATATTTTCGATGCATAATCCAACCCCGTCTTCTATCTTTTCCGCACCAATTATCACCGGAACGACTTTATCTTTTATTCTTGTAAGATTTTTGCCATACTGTTTGGAAACAATAACATCAACACCTTTTTTCTTTAGTATTCCGACGACACCTTTGGCTTTTTGCGGGTCGCCGTGCATACGTTCTTCAGGAGTTGTATTTTCAATCTTTGTAATTAACTCGTGTTTCTTGTCATTGATTGCGTAGATCATAAAAAACTTGGCTTCACCGGAATGTTTATCGGGAAAAGTTAATCCATCATCAGTGGCACAGGCAATTATAATATCTTTATTCATATTGTTATTTCTAAACATTGTTAAAAAGTTCTTTGATACATTCGTTTTTCAAGCAGAACCAGGGTTTTCCTTTTGCATACCTTTTATATTTCGCACCGAATTTTTTTCTTGCTCCCGGCTCTTCCACAATAGCTATCATCAAAAGCATAAAGAGTGCTTCTGCAGGTGCAATGATAAAAACAAACGACGGTGAACCAATAAGCAAAGCAAATGCAAGAGGGAAAAAGAGTAATCCGAGATGCATCGGATGACGCATAAGTCTGTACGGTCCTTCGGAGACGAGACGGTTTGTTTCCATTCGAGGAATGTCACCCTCTCTGCCGTATTTTGCCAAAATCCGGCCTGTATTACGGCTCACAACGAGAACCGTCCTGAGTAACGGTACCCCGAAAACAAAACTGACAATATGGAACATTAGGTTGTGATGAATACCGGGAAAAAAAATAGAATCAAGGTAAAACCCCAAACCGGCACCTCCGAATAACATCACTGTCCAGATAATAAAACGTATCATATCCGTTAACATATGTAAGTTGTCGCAAAGTTAAAATAAAAAGAGTGAAAAGCGAAGTCTTTGAAGAATGTTTTGTGAAATTTAGAAAACATTCTAAATGACGTCAGTCGTTAGAGTGTGAGAAAGTAAATCTGTAGTATCCGTAATTATTTTAATCAATTGATTACCGGATAGTTGCTATATGATAGCTAATTGTTTTCCAGTTCATACGTGATAAAACCAAATATTTCCGCTTTTTCTTTTATTGAGAATAAGCGGTTTGATGCCCCGTAGTGACCCGCATTTTTTTCAACTTTCAACAGAATCGGATTTTGTTGTACGGGTCTGTTTTGTAATCTTGCAACGAATTTATATGAGTGAAAAGGAGGAACCCTGTCATCATTTTCGGAGGTGATGACCAGCATAGACGGGTAGTTAATTGTTTCTTTGATATTTTGATAGGGAGAGTAATTAAGTAAAGATACAAAGCCGAGGCTATCTGAAACCGTCCCGTATTCATTAACGAGCCAGTGTCCGACAGAAAAATTCTCAAATCTGATCATATCAAGAGGGGCAACTTGTGGTACGGCAACCTTGAAAAGTTCCGGTTGCTGAATTACTGCAGCAGCCACAACCAATCCTCCGTTGGAAGCTCCCAGTGCTGCAAGTTTGTTGCTGTTGGTATATCCTTGTTTAATTAGATATTTTGCTGCATATATGAAATCCTCAATTGAATTTTGTTTATTAAGCCCTCTGCCGTCAATAGCCCATTCGGACCCTTTTTCGCCTCCACCCCTTACTTTTGCATATGCAAAAACACCTCCTTTTTTTACAAAATAAACTATTCCCGGATCAAATGATGGAGTTTCAAATATTCCAAAACCACCATAAGTTTTTAATATAAGCGGATTATCTCCATTGAGTTTCAAATCTTTTTTATGTACAATAAGCATTGGGATTTTAACTCCGTCACCTGACGGATATTCAGCGGCATCAATAACTAAATCATCGTATCCGTAGGTTATGGTTGTCATTTTACCCACCTTCTCTTTATATGTTTTGATGTTGAGATTATAAACAACAGGAGGCATAATATATGATTTAACGTAGTAATTAATTTTTTCGTCGGTACTTTCACCGTTAAGTCCATCAACAGATGTTCCCACAGGCATCTCCAGACTGTGTAATGCTTTTCCGGAATAATTGAAAATTGTAATGACAGGGTGCTGTTTCATATAATATACCGCGACAATTCTGTCGGAAAACGGGACAACTTTTTGAAGAACCGCTTCGGGAAATCCCTCGACAATTAATCGCCATTGAGTAGGATTTGACGGGTCAATCTCAACAATACTACCGTTATTGGCACTTAAAAATGTTTTGGCAATAAGTTTTCCGTTATGACTGTCAATAATATTGACTTCGTCTCGTAAATTCGTAATTAATGGTCTGATTGCCGGTTGTCCGGAGTTGAAGTCAATATAAAAAAATGAGGTTGTGCCACGTTGAATGTTGTCTTCTCTCAAGATGAAAAACCGTTCGTTTGAAGAGGTTAAAAAACTGAACAGATAAATGGACTTTTCACGTTTAAAAATAACCTTGTCTTCCGACTGGTCCGTTCCGATTTTATGATAGCATACCTTTTGCCCAATTGCCTTTCCCCATTGTCCCGTTCGTAAAAACGTAGAGTAATAAAACCCATCGTCTTTCCAGGCTATGTTAGAGAACTTTACATTTACGAGGTGATCTTTTTTATCTATCCCACCCGGTAGTGTAAGAACTTTTAACTCAGCCCAGTCGCTTCCGTTTCTGCTGAACTGATAGGCCATATACTTTGAGTTTTTTGAAACGCTGTAATCTGTAATGACAATTCTGTCTTTACTTGAAATAAACTTAGGATCAATAAGTAATTTAGGCTCGGCGTTCAACGATGACTGGTAAAATAATGCCGGAATATTGCCGAAGTTATAGTAGGCAAAAGTAAAATAGTAATCTCCGTCTTTTTGCGGATTATCAAACTTTACGTATGAATACTTGTCAATAAGATTATAAGAGTTTGTATGAGTTGTCGTTCGCGATAAAAATTTTTGTGACATTGCGTTTTCTTTATCAACCCATTCTTTAGTATCCTCGCCGTCCGTGTTCTCAAGCCAGCGGTATTTGTCTTCAATTATATAATTGCTGTAAAATGTATCAATAACAGGAATTTCTTTTGCATAAACCGGCTCATATTTTTGCGCTTTGGGAAAAAAGCACATTATCATTATAAGTGATAAAACATAATACCTTTTCATCTTTTTGCAATTAACATCAACAATAAATAAAGAGTTATAAACTTTTAAATACCCTTGCGAGAGAGACGCCCGGAGCTTCAACCGAAAGGTCGAGAAAATATCCGAATGGTGTTTGATAAACCTCGTATCCCGTATCTTCAAGGCGTTTTTGAACCTTGTCGAAAAAGGCTTTTGTGAAACCCGGCTCTGCTTTGCTTTCCGAAAGGTGGGCAAAAGAATGCAGAACTATTCTTTTGGTGCTGTTCTTTCCCGCAATCCATTTCAGATTTTTAAGGGTCTTTTTCAAGACATTGTTCTCATTCTCAATATCCTGCTCTTCAGCATGAATAAAGGCGACCTGTGCATCTTTGAACTCACGCCCTTTTTCAATTGTTTCCATCTCAACGAGGGTTTTTATGGTGGGTTTGTAAGCAAACCTGTCCATATAGATCATTAAAAGTTTCATATCTTTGATTTTATTTGATAGCTTTAATAACTATAAAACTTCCTTTGCCGAAACCGGAAGAGAAGTCTTGTATTGTCTCTATTTTGTCAAGCTTTCCGAAAACGGTTTGAACAATATCAAGATTCTTAAATCCCGTTTCATTAAGCAGGTTGATGATTTCACCGGTTGAAAAGAAAACGGCATCCTTGTAAAAGAGACTTTTTTCTTTGTTTTTCAAATAATCTTTCCCCGTTTCACTCTCTTTATCAACAAAAGCAATAATAAACAGACCGTTACCCTTTAAAATTCTGTAAACTTCTTTAAGTGCTTTTTCCGGGTCGTCAACAAAACAGATTGTTGTGACCATCAATGCATAATCATAGTTTTCATCAGGAAAAGGCAACTTTTCGGCAACACCTTTTATTACTTTTAGTCCTCTTTTTTCAGAAAGACGAATCATCTCTTCCGACGGGTCAATTCCTTCCCTGATGCCGAGCGGTTTTGCAAAAAGTCCGCTTCCTATTCCTATTTCAATACCCTTTCCCTGCCCGGGTATAAAATGTCTTATGGCTTTCAATTCCGATTTGTAAACAGCATTATTCCTTGTAAACCACTGTTCATACAATTTAGTATTCTTATCGAAAGGTTTTGTTTTTGCCATAATTTAAAATCCGGGTCAAAGATAATCATTTTGTAAATAAAAAAGCCTTCCGGTTTGGAAGGCTTTTTTAGATTACTTTTTAAAATCTCATTACCTGATAACAACTTTTTTATTAACACTTCCGGATTCATTCGAGAGGTTAAGAATATAAACTCCCTTAGCAAAAGATGAAACATCAATGCTGTTGGAATAGTTTCCGGAGAAATTATCGGTATTTTCTTCATAAACCACTTCTCCGGTCACCGACATAAGTTTAACTGTAAATGCTTGAGATTTGTCGGTTTTAAAGCTGATATTCAGAACATTGTTTGCCGGATTCGGGAATATATTCAGCATAGAAACTCCGTTCAGTTGTTCCTTAACACTTACATTTCCGATTTCCCAGTCGGCCGACCATCCCGGGCCGTTAAGATATCCGTCGCTTTGGAAAATAAGGAATACCTGTCCGCTTTGCGCAAAAACCGGATCGGGCATATTTCCCGAAGTATATTCTCCAGAAATCTCAGCAAGAAGCTGATTGTTTGAAGCATCGTATATTTTAAGAACATCTTCAACATCAGTATTGAATTCCGTAAAAGTAAGAGTTATATCGGAAGCATATACCGGAGCTATCTTCCACATACAATTTGACAAATCATTATAATAAAAGTCTCCGCTCCCGTCTGAAACAGTTCCGGTAGGCTCTTCAAGTGTTACGAGAGAACCGCAATATGAGGGGAGAATACTTTCATATCCCAGTTGCCAGCCTGCAGAGGTTGTTGCGTTTCCGTCGGCAACAAATGTTACAAGAACCTGATTTCCGGTAGAGAAAATAGTTTCGCCCGGAACCGTAGTTCCGGAGTATGTACCTAATACGGGATCGTTTGTAGTGGGTCCGTCATATATTGTGACAATATCGTTGGGATCGGTATCAAATTTAACAAAGTCAATTTTAATACTTGTAACGGAATCCTGATCTGATTGAGGGTTTATCAGCCAACTGCAATCTGCATTCTGGTCATAATTTTCCATGGGGCCGCTCCCGTCTTCAAAGCTTCCGTACAGAGCTGTTTTTTCACTGTTTCCACAACCATAAGGATAGTTGTCATCATTGGGGACAATGTTTATAACCATTCCCTGATTTGACGGGAATCCTCCTGCATTTGTGATTAGGTACCATCCGTTACCTGAACCGCTCCAGCCGAAGTTGAAATGGTATGTGTCGTCGGCATCATGTCGTCCGTCCAATACGAAAGCGTGACCACCATCCGGACTTGACCCGGAATAATAGACAGGACAGTCATCGTCCAATTCAGCCTGTACCATACTTTTCCAGGTGGTTAGGTTATAGTTTTGACGTTGTTTATAAGCACAACTGTTTGAATATTTAAAGTAATATTTGAGAGCGAAAGGCACATCCTGACTGTAAGCTCCGGAACCTCCCGGGCTGTACATCATCTCAACGGATACTCCGGCGTGGTAGCTTATTTCCGCAATCTCATAATTGTATTTTGAGTCGGAGTTATCAACCATTGCATCCCAGTCGTACGTAGCTTCCTCAAAATTAACGGTTTGATTTCCATATCCCGAGGCGTAATAGCTCTTCGTATGTTGTCCGTGTTCCGGGAATCTCCAATAATACATAATTTGTGACATTGCCGTAGCAACACAACCGACATAGACATGCCCTCCGGGTCCGTCTTCATCTTCAGGGCAAAGGAAATTGTACGGTGAATCCTGATTCCATGTGCAGGTAAGCATGGGGTCAATATCCTTGTCTCCCTTTTGGGGAGTGAATTGTGAAGGATCAAACGAAATTAGATTATCCCATTGCTGCTCTATCTCCGGCGTTGCATCAATTTTATTATCTCTCAGGTAGCTAACTTGCTCTTTAAACTCATTAATGACACCCCTGAAACCTTCCGGTTGATTCTCGGAAGGAAACGGATTATCAAATGTATAGCCGAGTACCGGTTCAATAGCATCTTCGGCAGCTATCAGGATAAAACCGTAATTTGTGAAGTCAAAAGCGTAAATAGCTTCTTCACCGTTAGCTTTGATGATAAACCGGTCAGCTATTTGCAGTGCATCAAAACTGACAGGCCGGGAGTAAGTGTTTAGTTTTTGGAAGTAAGCATTTTTGGCAATAGTCTTTGCCTTTTTTAGTTCTACTTTGTCAGCAAAACTTACTCCTGCAATTGATATAAGCAGGAGACCAAGTAATAATCGTTTCATAAATTCTTGTTTTTAAGTGTTAATTTGTGCAAAAATAAAAAAACTTCAATTTAGCAACGCTTTTTTATTTAAAAAGTTACTATTTTTATTGACAATTTAAGTTAACTGTTAGTTGCAATTTATTATTTTCGCAGATGAATTTAAAACGGATAAAATGACTATGCTAATTAAAAATATAAAAAAACTTGTTCAGACTGAGTCTGACCCTGTTACAAATCGTGCCGGAAAAGAGATGTCTGTACTGAACACAATTGAAAATGCCTTTCTTTATATTAAGGATGGAAAAATTGTTGATTTTGGTAAAATGGCTGAACAACCGCAAGGGGAGTTGCAGGATGCAGTTGTGATAGATGCTACGGGCAAGATGGTTTTTCCGGCCTTTTGCGATTCGCATACACACCTTGTTTATCCGGCAAGCCGTGAAATAGAGTATGTTGATAAGATAAAAGGGTTGTCTTACGAGGAAATTGCAAAAAGGGGAGGAGGAATTCTCAATTCTGCTAAAAAGATGGCTGAGATTTCGGAAGATGAATTATACGAAGATGCAATGAAGCGACTTGATGAAATAACGGCATACGGTACAGGTGCTGTTGAGATTAAAAGCGGGTACGGACTGACAACCGAAACCGAATTGAAAATGCTTCGTGTCATAAAGCGTTTGAAGGAAAACTCTCCTTTGTCAATAAAAGCCACTTTTCTTGGTGCTCATTCTATTCCTGCCGAATACCGCGGAAGACAGACGGATTATGTGGATGTTGTTATTAATGAGATGATTCCTCAGGTTGCTGCCGAAGAGCTTGCGGATTATATTGACGTTTTCTGCGACCGGGGATTTTTTACCGTCGAAGATACAGAACGAATTTTGATGGCGGGATTGAAATACGGGATGATACCGAAGATTCACGCCAATGAACTTGACTATTCGGGAGGAATACAGGCAGGTGTGAAATATGGAGCCCTTTCGGTTGATCATCTTGAATACACCGGCGAAGAAGAGATAAAAGCATTGCTGAACTCCGACACTATGCCGACTATACTACCGGGTGCTGCATTCTTTCTCGGAATGGTTTATGCCCCGGCACGCAAGATGATTGATGCAGGTCTTCCGGTTGCAATGGCAAGCGATTTTAATCCGGGTTCTTCACCTTCGGGAAATATGCAACTGATCCTTTCAATGGCAAGTATCCTCTATAGGCTTACTCCCGAAGAAGCAATAAATGCCGTTACACTGAACAGCGCCTATGCTATGGGAGTCAGTGATGAACTTGGCTCAATTGCCATTGGTAAAAGAGCTAATTTGTTTATTACGAAGGATATACCTACAATAGAATATATGCCTTATTATTACGGAACAAATAAGGTGGACAGGATAATTCTTAACGGGAAAATAGTTGTATAAATATTAATGATTGTGAGTAACAGACAATATCAATCTGTCATATATTGTTTTGGTAAAATACCGGAAAACAGAATGTTCTTATAAAATATTTTATTTACTTTTGTTAAAAATTGTAGTTAATGGCAATCGAAAAAATACATATAAAAAATTTCAAGATAGATTTGTAAATGGAGAGTTTTATGGTCAATATTTTTTATGTGTTGATCCTGAAAATATTGAGGGAGAACCTTTTGAAATGTTGAAAAGATTATTTAAGGAGTAAACTAATCGGGGGTTGAGTAAAATGAGAAATCGCCATGCTAACTTTTTTGTCAATAATGGTTTTTCTATTGTGAATGCAGCAAGTCATCCTAATTGCCGTAGTGCAAAATATTTTTTACAAAAACTCTCACAATTAAATCCCAATTCTTAACTTTGCGGACTAATTTTTTGAGTCGGATAAATTCGACGGAAGTATTTATCAATAAAATTAAAAAAGATGCAAAAACTTATAGAATGTGTTCCTAATATCAGCGAGGGCCGCGATGAGAATATAATAAAACAGGTAACGGATGTCGTTGAGACCGTTGAAGGTGTACGACTTATTGATGTTGATCCCGGAAAAGCTACAAACAGAACGGTAATAACCTTTGTGGGAACGCCCGATGAAGTTTGTGAAGCTGCTTTCAGAGTAGTAAAAAAAGCTTCCGAATTGATTGATATGAGCAAACATTCGGGAGCGCATCCCCGTTTTGGGGCTACGGATGTATGTCCGTTGGTTCCGGTGGCTAATATCACAATGGAGGAGACCGTTGAGCTTGCACGCAATCTTGGAAAAAGAATAGGGGAGGAGCTTGGTATTCCCGTTTATAATTACGAGTTTGCTGCCTTTAGCGAGGAACGGCGGAATCTTGCCAATTGCCGTTCGGGTGAATATGAAGGTCTGAAAGAAAAACTTGCCGACCCGCACTGGAAGCCCGACTGGGGTCCTGCCGAATTTAACGAGCACGTTGTTAAAACAGGTGCTACTGCCGTCAGTGCCCGTAATTTTCTTGTTGCATACAATGTTAATCTCAATACGACCTCAACGCGCCGTGCCAATGCGATTGCTTTCGACGTAAGAGAGCGCGGCAGGATTAAACGTGAAGGAAACCCGCTGACGGGTAAAATAGTTAAGGATGAAAACGGAAAACCTGTTTATACTCCCGGATTACTGAAAAAAGTTAAGGCAATAGGGTGGTTTATAGAAGAATATGGCATAGCCCAAATTTCTATGAACCTGACTGACATAACGGTTACATCAGTTCATGAGGCCTTTGAGGCTGTCAAAAAGAGTGCCGAAGCAAGAGGCGTCAGAGTGACGGGATCGGAGCTTGTCGGCGTTATACCTCTAAAGGCTATGCTTGATGCAGGTAAGTTCTATCTGAAAATGCAAAAACGCTCATTGGGTATTCCCGACAGGGAGATAATAAAAATTGCCGTCAAGTCGCTCGGGCTTGACGAACTTGGGCCTTTTGATCCCGATAAGAAGATAATTGAATACATTCTGGAGGACAAAGCACGGAAAAAGTTGGTTGATATGTCGGTTTCGGGATTTACGGAAGAGACTGCATCGGAATCACCCGCTCCGGGAGGAGGCTCCATTTCTGCTGCTATGGGTGCTATGGGTGCCGCTCTTGGAACAATGGTGGCTAACCTTTCATCGCATAAGCGCGGCTGGGACGACCGCTGGGAAGAGTTTTCGCAATGGGCGGAAAAAGGAAAATACTTCCAAACCGAACTCCTGAAAATGGTTGATGAGGATACAAATGCATTTAACAAAATAATGGATGCTTTCGGTTTGCCTAAGAAAACGGATGAGGAGAAAAAACTTCGTAATATTGCAATTCAGGAGGCTACTAAATATGCAATTGAAGTTCCATTTAAGGTTATGACGCTTTGTTATGAATCAATGGAAGTTATGAAAGCAATGGCTGAAACAGGAAATCCCAATTCCGTTTCAGATGCGGGTGTCGGTGCTATTGCAGCCCTCGCAGGTGTGAAAGGAGCTTTTCTGAATGTTAAGATAAATGCAGGAGGTCTTGACGATAAAGAGTATGTGGAGGAAATAGTTGCCAAAGGACAGGAGTTGCAAGGTAAAGCTGCAAAATTGCAAAAGGAGATACTTGATATCGTAAATGAAAAAATGTAATGGGGGAGCGTGCCCGAAAATATGAGGAATATTGATTATACATTGTTTGATCTAAAGCGCGAATACTTTGACCATCAAAGTACACTGCACGGCATTAACCACACTTACAGGGTTATGTGTCTTACGATGTATATTTCCGAGACCGAAGGGCTTGAAAAGGAGGTTGTGCCTGCTTTGTGTGCCGCCTTTATTCACGATTTGGCAAGAAAAGACGACGGTTACTGTACGCAACACGGGAGCTGGGCAGTTCAAAGTAAACTGCCGGTTTTTGAGCCACTTTTTCGTAAGATCGGTATGACTGATAAAGACATAAAAAATATTGGAAAAGCCGTTGCAAATCATTCCGTTACAAATGAATTTAAGATTACTGATGAAGCCTATTCCGTTACGGCAATTCTGAAAGATGCCGATGCTCTTGACAGAATCCGCCTTGGTGAGGATAATCTTGACGAAAGATATTTACGATTTGAGACAAGTAAAAATCTTATTACTTTTGCAAAAGAGTTGTATTACGAAACCGAGGATATCGAAATAGTACATTTTAATGAAGTAATGAATATTGCAAAACAGATAAAAAAGAAGAACTATGGTTAAGCACATTGTAATGCTGAAATTAAAAGAAACGGGAGAGCCTGCCGAAAAACTTGCCAATGCTCTTAAACTCAAAAAATCACTTGAAGATCTGAAAATTTATATTGATGAAATAAAATTCATCGAAGTAGGCCTTAATTTTAATATTAAACCTTCGGCTTATGATTTGGTATTAAACACTATTTTTGATTCGGAAGAGGATTTGAATAACTATCGCAAACATCCGAAACACGTTGAAGTACTTGATTTTCTCGGCAAGGTGACCGAAAGTACTGCCGTTGTGGATTATAAGATATAAGGAGCCTGTTTCATTATATGTTGTCATTTCAAATAACGGTGCCGGCCTTGTATAGTCGTGAGAAACACCTCTGCTTCAGCCGTGTCGGTATTATTGGTAATGGTACTCTTTTCATAAGTTGGATTTGTACATCGGTACTACTATTCTGCTCAATGGTTTTAAATGCTGTTTCCAAAGGAAAGGTGTAACAATAAAGAAAAAAAACATTCGTTAACAACTTTTATAAGAATATATTATTATTTCTGACAAAAAAAGCAGAATTTTGCACACTCAAAAAATAACACTTAAAAGATAATCATAATATGTTGGGTCTTTTCTTTTTATTGCCTGTTTCTTTCACAATAATTGCAGTATTTGCGTGGGGAATTTTCGAAAAAGCGGGTGAACCGGGTTGGAAAACTCTAATACCGTTTTATAACTTGTATGTGTGGTTGCAAATTATTGAGAAGCCTCTCTGGTGGTATATATTTCTTCTGGTTCCTTTTTTGAATGTGTTTATGATAATGTTGATGTTAGTGGAATTTGCAAAAGGATTTGAAAAATATACTCTTTGGGAACAAGGTATTGCCGTTCTTTTTCCTTTTGTCTATCTGCCGTACCTCGGCTTTTCCCATAAGGAGAAGTTTGTTCCTGTTGCCGAACGCAAGAAATTTAAAAAGGGTGTTGTCAGGGAATGGACTGATGCTATTATCTTTGCGGTTATTGCCGCAACAATAATACGCACTTTTCTTATTGAGGCTTACACAATTCCCACATCTTCGATGGAAAAAACACTTTTGCGCGGTGACTTTCTGTTTGTTAGTAAGATAGCTTACGGCCCGCGTATTCCCGAAACGCCGTTATCCTTTCCCTTTGTCCATCATACCATGCCGCTTTCCACAAGTACAAAATCTTTTGTGGAGTGGATAAAACTTCCTTACTACCGTTTTCCGGGATTTGAAAAGATAAAAAACAATGATGTTGTAGTTTTTAATTATCCGGAAGGAGATACGGTTTCCACTGTCTTTCAGAGTAATATAAGCTATTACAGATTAGTGAAAGAGGTGGGAAGAGACAATTTATGGAGAAATAAAAGGAGGTACGGCGATATTATTTATCGTCCGGTTGACAAGCGTGAAAATTACATTAAAAGATGTATTGCAATTGCCGGAGATACCCTTGAGATTAAAAAGCAGGTTGTTTATATTAACGGCAAGATAAATCCGCTGGCTCCCGACGGGCAATTCAAATATTTTGTTGATGCGCCCAAAGGAATTAACAAAAAATTCAGGGATAAAATAGGTATATCGGATGAGGATTATAATTACTGGCGCAGAGACCCGATGCATAAATTGCCTTTGACAAAGGAGATGGCAGCCTTGCTTAAAGAGCGGCCTTCAGTACGAAAAGTTGAAAAGGTGATTGAAAAACCCGGTGTCTGGAATCCTGACTTGTTTCCATTCGATTCAACCTATAAGTGGAACATTGATAATTACGGTCCTATATATATTCCTGAAAAAGGAAGGACAATAAAGCTTGATATGAGTAATATAAGCTTGTATAAACGACTTATTAAAGTCTATGAGCACAACGATTTGAAAATAGATAACGGAAAGATATTTATTAACGGAAAGGAAGCCGACTCCTATACTTTCAAAATGAATTATTATTGGATGATGGGTGATAACCGGCATAATTCCGCCGATTCAAGATACTGGGGTTTTGTGCCCGAAGATCATGTTGTCGGCAAAGCATCATTTGTGTGGCTATCGCTGAATCCCGAAAAATCGCTTTTCGGAGGTAAGATAAGGTGGAATAAATTGTTCAGATTTATCAACTGACAACAAAACCTGTAAGGTTTCTGTTGGCCGTGAGATAGCAACCTTGCAGGTTTAAAAAGGTTTCGGTTGGCCGTGAGATAGCAACCTTGCAGGTTTAAAAAGGTTTCGGTTGGCCGTGAGATAGCAACCTTGCAGGTTTAAAAAGGTTTCTGTTGGCCCGTGAGATAGCAACCTTGCAGGTTTAAAAAGGTTTCTGTTGGCCGTGTGATAGCAACCTTGCAGGTTTAAAAAGGTTTCGGTTGGCCGTGAGATAGCAACCTTGCAGGTTTAAAAAGGTTTCGGTTGCCCGTGAGATAGCAACCTTGCAGGTTTTAAATAACTGATTCGTATTCGGTAAATAGGTAATTAGAGCCGCACGGACGTGCCTCTCATGAGGTAACAAAGATTAAATAAATTATAATTATATAAACAATGAAAAAAGCGGAAATACATACGGAAAAAGGAATGATGGTGGTTGAGTTCTTTGAAAAAGATGCTCCCGGAACCGTCAAAAATTTCATTGATTTGTCGGAAAAAGGTTTTTACGACGGACTTACTTTTCACAGGGTGATTCCCGGCTTTGTCATTCAGGGCGGATGTCCCAAAGGTGACGGTACGGGAGGTCCGGGTTACACTATAAAATGTGAAACCGACGGTGGAAACCAGTATCACGACCGTGGTGTTTTATCTATGGCACACGCCGGAAGAGATACCGGTGGCTCACAGTTTTTCATTTGTCATAACCGTCAAAACACGCAGCATCTTGACGGTGTTCATACGGTATTTGGCAAAGTGGTGGAAAATGTTGATATTATTGATGATATTGAGGCGGGTGATGTAATTGAAAAAATTGTTATTTTTGACGAATAGTAATCATAATAAAATATTATGCACATGAAAACAAGAACAAGCATAGTTGTAATGTTTCTCCTTTCGGCATTTATCTTTGCCGGACACGGGAAAGCAGAAGCCAAAGGATTTACAGGCGTAATTGTTTATAATATCACTTACGGTGATGATTTGGATGCCCAAACGGCTTCAATGATGCCTAAAACCATGAAACTTTACATCAAAGGAAGTAAAACACGAATGGAGATGAGTATGGGAATGGGAACAAATATCACGGTTTTTGATGCCGAGAAAAAGGACGGTTTTGTCCTGATTGATATGATGGGGCAGAAAATGGCAATGAAAATGACAACCGGTGATATAGAAAACAAAAGTAAGGACGTACCTGATGTAGATGTTACGGTTACGGATGAAACAAAGGATATTGCGGGATATACCTGCAAGAAAGCCATTGTTAAACCTAAAGACGGTTCCGATGAATATACGGTTTATTATACCGATGAACTGGGTGACGGAATGTTAAACTGGGATAATCCTATGTATAAAGACATTGACGGGGTTATGCTTGAGTTTTCTTCCGCTGAAAAACAAATGAATATGAAGTT
Source organism: Bacteroidales bacterium (assembly GCA_026984135.1). Taxonomy (GTDB): domain Bacteria; phylum Bacteroidota; class Bacteroidia; order Bacteroidales; family JAADJA01; genus JAADJA01. The sequence continues at coordinate 4,465 of JALSSR010000267.1, read as the reverse complement.
CACTGCCGTAAAGGTTGAGAAAAAGAAAATATCCGATAAGGATTTTGAAATACCTGAGGAATATAAGGTTATGTCAATGGATGAGTTTAAGTCTATGTATGGAGGTTAATATTGAATGGCAGGAAAATCGAAAAAAGTAAAATCATCATTAAAAAATAAAAAGAGAAAAGGTGGCTTTTTTAAGTCTGTTGCACTCTTTTTGAAAAATGAAAAGTTTCACAAGCTCACAGGGCTTTTTTTGGTTCTGTTTTCCATTGCCTTTTTCATTGCGTTAGCATCTTACTTTTTTACCTGGCAATCAGATGCCACAATGCCATCGGGAGAAGCACGCAACTGGATAGGGAAACTGGGCAGAAATATGTCGAAATGGGCCATAGAGGATTGGTTTGGGATCGGTGCTTTTATTTTTCCTTTCCTTCTTTTTATTTACGGTTTTCATATACTTTTTAAAAAAGCTGTTCTGCCCGTTTGGAAAACTACCCGTTTATCAATTCTTATAATGTTATGGTTTTCCATTACTCTCGGCTTTTTCTTCGGTGGCAACGATAAACTGGCAATCCTTGGCGGTTTATTCGGAAATCAGACTGCACGGTGGATTGAACTTGCTCTCGGGAGTCTCGGAACAGGATTGCTATTGCTGTTTTTACTGTTGGGCTTTTTGATCATTAACTTCAACATAAATTTTAAAACTCCGGATATTAAGTTCGGTAAAGGAAAAAAAAAGAATAAACGGGCGTCGGTAGCTGATAATCCTCTTGAGGATAAATACAATACAAGAGAGTTTTCCGTTGAGGATGAAGATGATGAAGACGATTGGGGTGATTCAAAGCCGGAAGACAAGCCTGTAAATCAGGTAATTGACTTAGGTGTGGATGTGCCTGAAAAACCAGATACGCAAGATGCCGGAGAGGATATTGAGCTGACAATTGAGGAGCCGAATGAGGATGAGCCTAAAATAGATGAGGGTGCTGCTAAAGCTGAAGATGTTGACCACAAAACCATTGACGAACCTTACGACCCGCGTCTTGACCTTGCCGAATTCAAGTTTCCGCCATTGGAGTTGCTTGCTGAACACGGCAGTGACAGGATTTCCGTTCGTAAGGAGGAATTGGAAAGGAACAAAAACAGAATAGTTGAAACACTCGGCAATTATTCCATTAAGATACAAAAGATAAAGGCAACAATAGGGCCCACTGTCACTTTATACGAGATAGTACCTGCTGCAGGAGTCAGAATTTCAAAGATCAAGAATCTGGAAGATGATATAGCGTTGAGCCTATCCGCTCTCGGCATTCGTATTATCGCACCTATTCCGGGCAAAGGGACGATTGGTATTGAGGTGCCTAACGAAAATCCGGATATCGTTTCTTTGAAATCAATCTTAAGTTCCGACAAATTTCAACATAAAGAATATGAACTTCCGATAGGTCTTGGAAAGACCATAGCAAATGAGAGTTTTGTTGCCGATCTTACAAAAATGCCCCACCTGCTTATGGCCGGTGCAACGGGTCAGGGGAAGTCTGTCGGGCTGAATGCCATAATTGTTTCACTGCTTTACAAACGTCATCCGGCGGAACTTAAATTTGTTCTCGTTGACCCGAAAAAGGTAGAACTTACGCTCTATTCTAAAATTGAAAGGCATTATCTTGCCAAGTTGCCGGACTCGGAAGAGGCCATTATTACCGATACACGTAAAGTAGTTCGTACTCTCAATTCTTTGAGTATAGAGATGGACAACAGATACGAATTGCTTAAAGATGCTCAGGTCAGGAATATAAAAGAGTATAATGTCAAGTTCAAATCCAGAAAGCTGAATCCGCTACACGGGCACAGGTTTTTGCCGTATATTGTGCTTGTTGTTGATGAATTTGCCGATTTGATAATGACAGCCGGTAAAGAGATTGAGGCTCCCATAACAAGACTGGCTCAGTTGGCAAGAGCGGTCGGCATTCATCTTATTATTGCAACTCAACGTCCTTCGGTAAATATCATTACGGGTTCCATAAAAGCAAATTTCCCAGCTCGGGTTGCTTTCAGGGTCATCTCCAAAATTGACTCAAGGACAATTCTTGACAGTGGTGGTGCCGATCAGCTTATTGGCCGTGGTGATATGCTAATGGCAACGGGAAGCGATATGATACGATTGCAATGTGCTTTTGTTGATACACCCGAAATCGAAAAGATTACCGACTTTATAGGTTCGCAACGTGCATATCCCGATGCGTTTCATCTTCCCGAATATGCCGACGAAGAAGACTCGGGGCCGGCAGAATATGACCCGTCCGAGAGAGATAGCCTCTTTGAAGATGCTGCCAGAATTATTGTTCAGACTCAGCAAGGGTCAACTTCATTATTGCAGAGGAAACTTAAACTTGGATACAACAGAGCCGGCCGTATAATAGACCAGCTTGAAGCTGCGGGAATCGTTGGCCCCTTTGAAGGAAGCAAGGCCAGAGAGGTTAAAATTGCCAATGAAATGGCTTTGGAACAATATTTGAAGGATTTAGACAGTAGAAACTTTGAATAAAGGGACTAAAATCCGTGAATGGTGAATGAAGTCTGAATTATTGGAATAGTATTAAATCAATTAAAATGAAAAAATCATTAATTTTATTTTTAGTTATAGCATTGATACCCTCACTTTTTGCTCAGGATGCAGAAAAAGGAGATAAAAAATCCAGAGAGATACTTGATAAGGTTTCGGCAAAAACGGAAGCATATAAATCTTTTGAAGCCGATTTTACTTACAAAATGCAAAACAAAGAGGCCGGTATTGACGAAAGCAAAGAAGGTGTTTTGATAGTTTCGGGTGATAAATATAACCTGAAAATTGCAGGTCAGGAAATTATTTGCGACGGCAAAACAGTCTGGACATATATTAAAGATGCTGATGAAGTACAGATTAATTCAGTTGAGGATAATGATGAATCAATAACACCTAACAATCTCTTCTCTTCTTACCAAAAGGATTATAAATCGAAATTTGTCAGAGAGACTTTTCAGTATGGAACTGATGTGTATGTCATTGATTTGACACCTCTTGAGGGGAAAAACTTCTCAAGAGTGAGGATAATAATTGATAAGGATAAACTTGAAATCCTTGACTTTACAATTTTCGATAACAGTGGAAGCAGCTATTCCTATGTTATTAACAAGTTTACACCGGATGTGGAAGTTAAAGATTCCGATTTTACTTTTAATCCTGCCGATTATCCTGATGTGGAGGTTGTTGATATGAGATAAGAATGCAAGTATATTCCAAAAGATATTAACACTCAGATTCTTGATAACTTTTCCCGTATCCCTTATTATATAAAGGATTCTTTGTTTACTTTTGTCGCAAAATGGAGTAAAATGTCTGAGAAGTACACAGAAGATAACATCCGGTCTCTCGAATGGAGCGAACATATCAGGATGCGTCCCGGTATGTACATCGGAAAACTGGGTGACGGAGCATCGCAGGATGACGGTATTTATGTGCTTATCAAGGAGGTGATTGATAATTCCATTGATGAGTACGTTATGGGTTACGGTAAAACGATTGAAGTTACTATTCAGGATAAAACCGTAACAATTCGTGATTTCGGACGCGGAATACCTCTCGGTAAGGTTAATGCCTGTGTCTCAAAGATCAATACCGGTGCAAAGTATGATTCCAAAGTGTTTAAAAAAGCCGTTGGACTTAACGGAGTGGGGTCAAAAGCGGTCAATGCCCTATCTTCTTATTTTATGACAAAATCGGTCAGGGAAGGCAAAACCAAAATTGTTGAATATTCAAAAGGCCAATTGCTAAAAGATTATGATATTCGGGATACCGACGAAAAGGACGGGACACTTGTTACTTTCACTCCGGATGCCGAGGTTTTTGGTAACTACCATTTTATTCCCGAGTATGTTGAAAAGTTGCTGTGGAATTATGTCTTTCTGAACAACGGGTTAAGCATAACATATAATGGTCAGCGGTTTTATGCAAAAAACGGACTTAAAGACCTGCTTGAGAGAACAATTAACGGCAACGGACCAATACTTTATCCCATAATCCATATTAAAGAGGGTGATCTGGAATTTGCATTTTCGCACAGCTCAAAGCAATACGGGGAGGAGTATTACTCCTTTGTTAACGGGCAGCATACCACACAGGGCGGAACACATCAGGCTGCTTTCAGGGAAGCTATTGTGAAGACTATCAGGGAGTTTTATGGAAAAGATTTCGATACGAGCGATATCAGGGCAAGTATTGCCGCTGCTATTGCCATTAAGGTGCAGGAGCCGGTGTTTGAATCCCAGACAAAAACAAAGCTCGGATCACAATATATGGAGCCGGGCGGGCAAACCATAAGGAATTTTGTGAACGATGTGGTAAAGCGAAATCTTGATAACTATCTGCATAAAAATCCTGAAACCGCCGAAGCAATGTACAGAAAAATCCTGCAATCGCAGAAAGAGCGTAAGGAGATGGCGGGAA
>JALSSR010000266.1 GCA_026984135.1 Bacteroidales bacterium | reverse complement strand
CTTTGTTGAGCTCGCTTTCAAGAGATATTTTGCCGCCGTGAGCATCAATAATAGCTTTTACATAACTAAGTCCCAACCCAAATCCTTTAACATTATGAATATTTCCTGTCGGTACACGATACAATTTCTCAAAAACCTTTTTCTGATTCGATTTACCGATACCGATTCCGTTATCCTTTATTGAAATGATGATGCCGCTGTATGAATTCCCGGTTTTGATTATAATTTCCGGATTATGAGGAGTATATTTATTGGCATTATCAAGCAGGTTAAAGATGACATTTGTCAGATGAACCCTGTCTGCATTCAGAATATGCTTTTCCGCATTAAGTTCGGTTATGATTTTGCCTCCCTTCTTTTCAACCTGAAGCTGTATGTTTTTCATTGCTTCCCGGATAATTTCATGAACATCAACCTCCTCTTTGTTCAAAACTATCTTATCCTTTTCCAGTCGTGCCGATTGCAATATTTTTTCCGCCATACCTCCGAGCCTGTTGTTCTCCTCGTCAATCATATTTATATAGTTTTCGTACAGGGTACCGGATTTTACAATGTCTTCATCTTTTAATGCTTCGCAGGCAAGAGATATTGTTGAGATTGGAGTTTTGAACTCATGGGTCATATTATTTATAAAATCGTTTTTCATTTCCGAGAGTTTCTTTTGCCTGAAAACCGTCATTACGGTATAGTAGAAAGAAAAGATAATCACCAAAACCAAAAAGATAGATATAAAAAGCGTACCTCTGAGTTGTGATATCAGGAATTTCTTTTCGTGTGGAAAATAAAGCATCAGGTAATCCGGATTGGTGAACATATCACTGGGAAAAAGTGGAATTGAGAAACTGTTTTGCAGCAATTCTTTTGGATATTTTCCCGTTTTCTGAATAGGCATAAAGTTTCGTACCGGGCTGAATACTCCAAACTCATATTCCGTGTTTATTGCTCTGGCTTTCAGTTCGTTTTTTATTAACGAATCCAGAACTGCGGTATTTATCCTTTTTTCAACGGGCAGGTTTCTTGTACTGTTAAGCATTCCCTGCAAAATATCCTGAGCAAGCAATGACTTTCGCATTATTCTGTCAAGTACCCAGTCTCCGGTTGACTGAGAATTTTCAGCCATAGCCCTGCTTACGGAGTCAAGCGATTCAAGCCAGTCCTGCCGCTCTTTGTAAAGTTCATCCTTAGCCTTAAGCTGGTTTGCAGTCTCTATCCTTTCAAGCTTTTGAACAACATTTGACATTGCACTGTTCACATCCCTGACAAAAACAGCTTCCTTAACGGTAATGGTATTTTTTATCCAGTATGACTGTATAACCATCAACCCGATGAGAGCAACAGACATAGCAACGATAATTAATATGAAAGCCTTCCTGTTCATTGGTGACAAAATTAACCCATACTGAATCAACCGGTTATATTTTTAACGTTTCTTAACTTCTGGCACAGTTTTAGACAAACATATCCCGAAACCCCGGAAGGGGTCGAAAACGTTCTTTCGGAATATCTCCTGCTCTTTGCGTTGGAGATTGCAAAATTAAGATTAAAACACTCTAATTTGGTTTTTAGTTTTTGGTTTAAAGGTGCGGCAATAATTGCTGCACCTTTGACATTTCAGGGCTTTCCGGCTTCCTATTATCTTCAACAAAAGTGTTTTTATGCCTTTTACTTCTTTATTAGCTTTTACTTTTATTTTACATCCGAAGGGTTATATGTTTCCAATTTGTGGAAAACAGCAGTCTGTTTTTGGGAAAATAGAATGTTTTTAAATGTGCTGATAACTTCAAAGTTTATATCTTTGGCAATCCATTTTAAAAACATTTCATCATGAAAAACATATCTGTTAACATTGACAATATCAAAGAGTTTGCAGCCAAAGCGGAAGTGGTTGCTTTGCAAAACAAAATAGATGAACATCATAAATCCCTGCTGGAAAAAACGGGTAAGGGAAACGATTTCCTCGGCTGGATTGAACTTCCTGCCGAAACGGATAGTAATTTGATAGCTTCAATAAACGATGTTGCAGCGAGGATAAGGGAGAAAGCCGAAATTTTTATCGTAATAGGCATCGGAGGCTCATATCTCGGAGCGCGTGCTGTCATAGAAGCTTTGAGTAATAATTTCGAAGCTTTGAGAAAAAGAGATAACAATCCCCTGATTGTTTATGCCGGACACAACATCGGAGAGGATTATCTTTCCGAACTTCTTGAGGTTCTTGATGATAAGGATTACGCTATGACGGTGATTTCAAAATCGGGAACCACAACCGAACCGGCATTAGCTTTCCGTCTGTTGAAAAATCATCTTGAAAATAAATATGGAAAAGAGGAAGCAAAAAGCAGGATAATTGCAATCACGGATAAGTCGCGGGGTGCCTTGAAAAAACTTGCCGATAATGAGGGATATCAAACCTATGTGGTACCCGATGATGTGGGAGGAAGATATTCGGTGCTTACCCCTGTTGGACTGCTACCCATTGCCGTTGCCGGTTTTAATATTGAAAAGTTGATAGAAGGTGCCTCGGTAATGCAAAAAATAAATGTTACTTCTTCCTCTTTGGAAAGTAATCCGATGGCTTTATATGCTGCCGCACGAAATGTTTTATACGAAAAAGGAAAACTGATTGAAATTTTGGTTAATTATCAGCCTAACCTTTATTATTTTACCGAATGGTGGAAACAACTTTATGGCGAAAGTGAAGGAAAAGAGGGGAAAGGTATTTTTCCTGCCGGTGTTAACTTCACTTCCGACTTGCACTCAATGGGGCAATATATTCAGGATGGACAGAGAATTTTGTTTGAGACTGTCCTGTCGGTTGACAGTCCGAAGAAAGAGGTTAAGATTCCTTTTGACGATGACAATCTTGACGGGCTTAACTATCTTGCCGGAAAGCGTGTGAATGAGGTGAATAAAATGGCTGAACTGGGTACAACCATTGCTCACGTTGAAGGTGGTGTACCCAACATAAAAATCGAAATTCCCGAAGTTAACGAATTTTATATCGGGGAGTTGATATATTTCTTTGAAATGGCTTGTGCCTTAAGCGGATACATTCTCGGAGTGAATCCGTTTGACCAGCCGGGAGTAGAGGCCTACAAACGTAATATGTTTGCTCTGCTCGCAAAACCGGGCTTTGAAAAAGAGACGGAGGAGATTAGGAAGAAGATTTAGTAACGTTATCTTCTATCTAAGCTCAAAGCCGGCTTGTCCGATTTCATAACCGTCGGAAAAGAGTCGTACTTTATAGATACCCACCATTGCAGGTTCGGTTTTGCTTTTCTTAGCCCAAAACAGGCATAAGTCGGTATCCTCGTTTTTATATTGGATTTCCTTTTTGGTTGTATATTCAATCTGTTGGCCGTTAAACTCAAAAGTGTACGGACCGTCAATTTTTTGAGTTACCGTAACATTGTCAGGCCTTATGATCTGCATATAAATCTCGTGAATTCCCGCTTTGGCAAGTTTGTTTTCTCCAATAGTAAAACAGACTTTTATTTTCTCCACCTTTCTTGCTTTGTCCGTCGTTTTTTCCCTGCCGCTGCCTGTATAGCGTATTCCCGTTGCAGTAACATTATAAGCTTTTAAAACTGCCGCTTCCGAAACTTTCTCAATCAGTTGTTCTTTATCCTTTGCCAAGATCCTTGATTTCTCCTGTTCCTGTGAATATTGCTGTCTGATCTTTTCATTCTCCTCTTTCAGGTCACGGTTGACCGTGTACAGAGAATCGAGCTGGTGAACATAACCTTGTGTTATTTTACGAAGCAGTGTCAGTTTCTTGTTAACTTTCCTGTATTCCCATTTGTAGTTCAGCAGTTGTTTTATCTCGGCGGCATTAGCCTGAATGATGCTGTCTTTCACTGCAAGAGAATCCGAAAGCTCACCGTATTTTACCTTGATGCTTTCATGTTCGGTAAGCAATTTGTCCAATTCGGTCTGAAGTTCTACTTTTTCCTGTTCTTTTTCCTTTACCAAAGCAGTGTATTCGGCTTTTTTCGGTAAGAACCATATTAATATACCGACAATTGCTATGATCAGTAATATTATTAAGATAATCGCTCCTTTTGATCCGGACTTTTTTTGCGGTGTCATCGGAGTTGAACCTGGTTTTGTTGGTGTATCTGCCATTTTAAAATCAATTAATTATTTGGATTGCAAAGATATATCTAAATAAATTAACAATTGATATAAAAAATAAAATTTTAATATGGAGTATCATTAATATTCCCCTTTTTGTTCCAGTCGGGGATCCTGTATTTGCCGGGATCACTTTTTATAACCTCCCTTTTCCACTCTTCGGGATATCCTTCCTGCACGGGATAACCTTTGTCATTTTTAATGTAGCCGTCATTATATTTTGTTATCAGGTGTTCACCGAGTTCAATCCAGCGACTGTGCACAAGATTTGCGGCTTTTGAAGAATATTCCGTTAAAATTTGCGATTGATGTTCGGGATAGAGGTTTTTCACGAGTGTGACTATGGAATCCTGTTCGGAAATAAATTTGTTTTCGAGTTCCGACTGCACTTTTTGCAAATCTTTAATCATATATGAGTATCTGAGATTTGTATAATTGGAAACAAAATTAAAAACCCACCACATTGAATCCCACGAGAACTTTTTCATATCGCCTTTTGTGAAAGGTTCGGGTATTTTGCTAATTCCGCAATATAAAGGGACATAGCAGGTTGTATAGGTTTCGTCAACGCCGAACCATACAACGCCTCCCACGCCGTCGGGCAGATAATTACGTGCCTGAGCCACAAACGAAAAAGCCGTATTGTAGGAAGAAATCGGTCTTTCCCAGGAATATTTCGCCGAATCGGTTTCCCAAAAGAGCGGCCTGCATCTGAAAGGTGACCCGAAAGGCCCTGCGGCAATACCTTTTGTCATATCAAATCGGGTGCCTTCATAATGGTCGCGTATCAGGTCGAAAACATCCTGCAAAGCAAGTTTTTTATCCGGTTTTATCCAAAGGGGATATCTCTCGGCACCCTGAACGCCGCGGCAATAATCCGTAGAAAGATTTAATGACGGTGCTGCCCTTGAGAAAAGACTCCAGACACGCGTTTCGCAATATTTCAGTCTGTCGGGTGAGGGAGGATTGTAAATATTGTTGAACTCAAAAGGAATATTTTCATCAGGATTATAAAATCCTTTTTCGATTGCAAAAGAGATAACATTTTTAGAATATATGCAGTTTTCCGGGTCATCAAGCGGAAAAAGACCTATTCGTGCCATATTGGCATGTGCCGAAATATATCCGTCGGGAATTTTGCGGGCAACCCAGACGGCACCACCTTCTCCTCCGGTGCCTATCATCTCCAAAATCCAGGCTTCATCGGGGTCTATTATAGAAAAGGATTCTCCTTCGCTGCCGTAACCGTATTTCTCAACCAAACCCGTTATAACATCAATTGCTTCACGCGCCGTCTTTGCCCTTTCAAGTGCAAGATGCATCAGATGCCAATATTTTAAAGGTTTGGATTTGTCCCATAATTCCTCCCTGCCTGTAAATGTCGTTTCACCTATTGCCACCTGATATTCATTCATCTGAAAACCAATGACTTTGTTTGTGTGCGAGGCTTGCAGGATGCTGTCATTCCCGTATCTGATATAGGTGTCTCCGGGATGATTGGCCGCTTCCGTCAGATTCAGATGATAAAGCCACTCACCGTCGTTGGTATAGACCAGCATTGTGCTTCCGTCGGCGGAGGCTCCTTTTGTAATGATGAAATTAGTGCAGGAAAAACTTTCGCTTACACTCCAAAAGATAATGGACAGAATGATTATAGCTTTTTTCATAATACAATGTTTATCAATAAAATTGTTTAAAGTTAAACGATTGAAAGTAATACAGGTCATTTATAAATCAGAAAATAAATGTTATTAAAAGATAACACACCCCTACGCCCCTCTCAAGAGGGGAATTATGGTATTTATTTTCTGATTTACATAATCTACATTCATAATTGGTAAATTAACTTTAAACCACTTGTTTATATATCTGACAAAAGCAGATAAAAAAAAGTTGTACTTTTGTGATTCTTAATAAGTATGACAAAGATATGAAAACATTAAAGAAGATTTTATGGATTATAATTATTGTCGGTTTGGGAGTCTTTGCTTTTCTCTATTTCGGGAAATACAGCGAAGGAACCCGTGCAGGCATTATTATGAAAGTGAGTAAAAAGGGTGCAATATTTAAAACCTGGGAAGGACAGATGAATCTTGAGACTTTCGGAGCGATAAACAAATCGAGCAATCTTGTAAACGAGACCTTTTCCTTTTCCGTTGAAAAGGGTGATCCCGAGATCATTAAGGAATTAAACGATGCCGCACTTTCGGGCGAACGGGTTAATCTGCACTATTACGAGCGATATATCAAAGTTCCCTGGCGTGGCGACACAAAATATTTTGCAACCGGTGTGGAAAGATTGGACGCGGCTAAACCGGTAAGCGATAAAGAGAAAAAATTCCCGCGGAATTAATATTTATGATTCTTTTGGATTTATTTACTGATGCTAAGTGAGGTCTGTAGCAAACCGGTTTTATTTTATCTGACTGTTTTTATTATTGGGGTATTGTGTACTCTGTTTATTAGGGTAATATTAGTTCGTCTGGAGATTCCGGACAAAATACAAATGATGATACAAATAATGACAAGAATAGTGGTAAAACAATTAGATTAATTGATAAACCGTCTGGAGAAACCAGATGAAATAAAGGATAATAATATTAATGTAAGTAAAATTGATAGAATTAGTAGTGAATTATCTGGTGAAGCCAGACAAGGTGAAGATGATAATTTCAGAACAACTGACCCATAAAATATAATATGCAGATTATTAGACTTTTAAAAACAACCGGCAAGGATTTAGAATTGACCCCTTTTTTAATAAAAATGCCGATATTCTTGATATACATTTATAATTTTTCCGAGCATTGATATAATAAGGTAATAAGGTTAGTATATCGCTCTTATCTATTATTTCTACTAAGGTCATTACCGAAAAAATAAGGTTTTTTGGAAGTGCGGAATATTCTACTGCTCAACAACATACAGGGCGAAACATAAACCTTATTTTATTTTTTTCAACCTTAGTAGAAGAAAAAAACCCAAAAGCTAACCTTATTACCTTATTGAAATAAACAGATACAAAAATGACAAACTTGAAGAGTGATATTTTAAAACAATGAACCATTGTATTTGACAAAACAAATAATTTCGGGTTCACTCCAA
>JALSSR010000265.1 GCA_026984135.1 Bacteroidales bacterium | reverse complement strand
ACGTTTACTCTTGCTATGTATGGCTGCCGCAAACAGTTCTTTACCGGTTCCTGTTTCTCCTTCAAGCAATACAGTAGAATCCGTCGGTGCAACCTGCTCAATACGGTAAAGGGTATGCATCAGAGAGTCACTTTTTCCAATAATATCATTAATGTCATATTCACTCTGTATCTCTTCGCGCAGATAGATATTTTCAGCATGAAGCAGTTCTTTCAAACGGTTAGTCTCATTTATTTCATCAATCAGTTTTTTTTCAGTATCCTTAAGCCGTGTGATATTGATAGCCATTCCTATGAAATACTCTTTACCATTGATTAGAGCATAACTCCCTGAACCGATAAAAGGTATTCTTCTTCCTGATTTAGTCTTTAAGCAATACTCAACAGTTTGTTCTTTTTTTTCTTTAAAAATTATATCTATTGCCTCCAGCGTCTTCTCAAGGTCAGGCTCATCAATAAAATCTGCGATATTTTTCTGATATAACTCTTCATCGGAGTATCCGAGCACCTTGTTTATGACTTTGTTCCACATCAGAAGCTTTCCTTCCTTGCTAAAGACATAGGCGAACTCGGGCATACCATTTAAAACGGTCTCTCCTAAAAACGGAATATTTGTGTTTTGTTTTTTCGTTTCCGGCATTCTTTTAATAAATACAAATCACAAAAACTTTGACAAAATTACTAATCTCCACCATAATTTCCAAAAATATATTTAATTTCTGAATACAAACAACCACATAAGAGGGCTCATTATGTATTTATACAGAGAAATGTCTAATTTCAGCTACGCTACGCACAGCAAATTCACTAACTTTATCTTCCACAAATAGAGGTATATGGACAATATCTGCAATCGTCATAAACATCTGTCTGTGTGAATGGTACTTCTTCATCAAAAATCTCCATCAAAATACTTTTTAAAATCTCTTCAAATTCTGTCAAAGCACTAACCGTAACAGGTTCTTTTTCAGGCAACCCTGCACTCATCATCCCTGCACTCAATTGCCGGAATGAAATTATTCCGGTTTCCAGTTCACCAATTACATTGTTGTTTTTCCCATACAGCCATCCGTAAAAAAGCAATTGAAAATTCTTATCATATTTCGGTTCCGTCATCAGGTCTTCCCAGTTTTTCAGGGTGAGGTCCCTTTTTTCGACATAACCGGTCTTATAATCAATAATCCGTATTTTTCCGTCAATTTCATCAATCCTGTCAACCGTACCTTTCAGCAAAACTTGCACTTTGTTATCCGAAACAAAAGGTATCCCGATGCTTATTCCGGCTTCAATCTTTTTCTCCAAATCCCTGATAATCACCCTTCTGCCTTTTCCGGAAAGTTCTTTTAAAAATGCGACTTCCTTTTTCAGAAAATTGGTAACAAAAAGGATTGCCACCTTAAATATCAAATGATTAATACCGTAATCAACATCACCTTCTTTATAATGCTTTTCAAAAGACGCTTTAACTTTCTTTTCCACATCAGGGATCATTTTTTTCACATCATCATCAGTTATATTCCTGTTAACGAAAGGCTTATAAAAAAGCTCAAGCACTTCATGAACAACCTTACCGAGTGTTCTCGCTTCAATTGTCTCCTCCGGTTCTTCCGTTTCGTCCAATTTTAACACATATTGAAAATAGAACTGCAACGGGCACCTCCGGTACACATTCAAAGCGGTAGGCGAAAATCCGGATGCAGCTAACGCCAAAAGCCTTTCCATAACATCTTTTGTCTTTTCCACCTTGATAGCCTCATCTTTCTTCCCTGTTCCGGGGGTGTCCGATATTATCCGGTCCATTATTTTAATCCCCGAATTATATTTTGGCAACTCAGTCTGAATCTGACTAATAAAACGGCTTTTATCCCCTCCACCGAGATCGGTTGCTTCGGTACCGTACAGTAAATATACGGTTTTTGCACGTTGTAACAATCTGTAAAAGTGATATGCATAGATAGCGTCATTTTCTTTATATGTCGGCAACCTGAATTCCCTTCTTAAATCGTAAGGAATGAATGAGTTTTGGGATTTCCCGGCAGGAATCAAATCCTCATTCACAGAAAGCATAATAATATTTTCAAAATCCAGTGTACGCGTCTCCAACATTCCCATTATCTGCAGACCTTTCAGCGGTTCACCGTAAAAAGGAATACTTTCCGTACCGGTAATCCGCATAAACAAACTTTTTAGTGTTGTCAGGCTATCAATAAAAGGATACTCCGCATACATCGCATTTAACCTCACAAATATTTTCGAAAAATGAAAAAGATATTCCAAATCAACATCCTTTTGCAAATCTTTAGCATTTCTGTTATGCGTAAAGAGAGGCTGCAACATCTTTATGAGGCTCATAAACAAACCAATAGCTTTTGCAGTATCATTACCGGAGGGAGTCAGAACAGGAAGGAAAACACGTTGAAGTTCATCACCCGACTCACTGAGAAGCGACTTAATATCCTCATTAAAGTAAAACACCTTATTCGATTTTCTCAGTTTTTTACCGATTTGAGCCAAAGTTTCCCGTTTACCATAAAAATCAAACAAATCACCGATATAGGGATGTCCTGTCAATTTTAAAATATCCTTGTAATAGAGATGCAACTTTTTCTCGCCGGACTTATCAAATTTCAGGGCATTTTCATTCATCTCGAACAAAGTCTCAAACAAAGTGAAAAGGGGTGTCTGCCTCAAGGGGAAGCCCATTGTAAGATTAAAATTCTCAATACTCCCGGGAATGGAATTGAGCAAAGGAATTACCAACGATTCGTCATTCAACACAACAGCGGTCTTTTCAATATTCCTTCCCTCCTCGGTAAATTTCTCAAGCAAAGCTCCTGCCACCTTTGCCTGCCCTGCCGTATCGGGCACTCCTGCAATAACAATCTCTTTGTCAGATTCTTTAAAATTATTGCCAATCCATTTAATATCATCACTTCCCTGCCGAGCGAAATATCTCCTTAAAAAACCGCCCGCTTCCTGCAACTCGTCATCAACATAATAACTATCGGAATCCCAAAGCAAATCGGCTTTTCCGGCTTCTTCAAATCCGAAAAGAATTTTTTCCTCCGACAGTGAAAGAGCATTGAATCCGGCAAAAATTATTTTCCCGAAATTCACCGATTCAATTGTCTTTTCCATATTTTCTGCAAGATTCCTGTATGCAAGTCCCTGATAAACGGTATTTCTATTTTTCAGATTTTCCGAAAGCAGGGAATAATATTTCAATAACGAAGTGAAAAATGCAAGATATTTTTGTTGAAACTCCGTAAGCGGTTTACCATCCGGATTCCAAAGCGAAATAGCTTTTACTTCACTGAGATATGTAAACAGCTCTTTGGGGTCGGCAAGATGTAAATCAACATCATTGAAATCGTGCAAAAGAACATTACTCCAGTTCAGGAATTCATCAAAGTCGGCAGCATTCTCACCCTCAACCTCTTTATGTACTTTATAAAGCTCAAATTGCAAAGATACGGGGTCAATCTGACGGAAACCGGAAATCTCGAACACAAAATCTTCAATGGAATAAAAAAACGGCGACCAGACTGTTTTTTGGAGGGTTGCCGCAAGGTGTTTTTTCAAAAACAAAGATGCACGTCTGTTTGGCAAAACAACGCAAACCTCACCAATCATATTACCGTAATTTTCAATAATATAGTTCGCCGTCTTTTTTAAAAAAGGTTCCATCTGAAGAAAATTATTTTTGCTGTAAAGTTAAAGTAAATTATGAATTGATGCGGTTTAAAAATGTTCTTTGTTGCCAAATACTGTATTGTCGCAAATTTTTTAAATGCACATCAGGCACGGTAATATGCCGAAAGCAGTTCATCAATATTCTCTATTACCTCCCCGGCATTTCTTTTTGAAAAACATAGTGGCGGCTTTGTTTTAAGCACACTGTCAAAGGGTCCGTCGGTGCTAATAAGAATATTTCTGTTTCTGAGTTCGTTTTTAATATATGCCGCTAAAGCGGTATTTGGCTCCATACTGTTCTCCCGGATTATTTCAACTCCGAGAAACAGGCCGGAACCGCGAACATCGCCGATGCATTCGTATTTTTTTTGTAGTTCAAAAAAGAGTGATTTATAATAATCTCCGACAACTTTTGCATTTTCCTGCAATTTTTCTTCTTCAATAACTTCCATTACGGATAATCCAATCGCACACGAAACGGGGTTACCTCCGAAAGAGCTGAAAAATTCAACTCCTTTACCAAAGGATTCGGCTATTTCGTCCGTACATATCACGGCGCCCATAGGATGGCCGTTAGCCATTGGCTTTCCGACAATTACCATATCCGGCACGACTTCCTGCGCTTCAAATCCCCAAAAATAGTCGCCCAACCTGCCGAAACCCGTCTGTACCTCATCGCTGATGCAGATTCCACCCTGCTCACGAATTGCGGGATACAGCTCTTTCAAATAGCCGGCAGCCAAAGGCACTTGTCCGCCACATCCCACAATGGGTTCGCTGATAAATGCCGCAACAGGCCTGTCCGAATTTTTTATTTGTACGGCAGCTTCCCGGGCATACATTTTTCCTGCACTTCCATCGTTTAAAGTATATTTACCTCGGTATGTATCGGGGATTTGTGTTTTCAAAATAAACTCTTTTTGTCCCTGACCTTTGGGATTATTAAATTTATAGTCGCTAATATCGGTTGCTGTTTGGGTATGACCATGATAACCGTGTTCCATAACCATTATCTTATCATATCCGGTATGGATTTTTGCAATTCTTATAGCCAAATCGCTTGCTGCACTTCCCGAATTCACAAAATAGACTTTGTTGAGCGATGGCGGAAATTTTGACAAAAGTTTTTCGGCATATTCCGCCAACCGGTCATAAACATATCTTGTGTTTGTATTTAATGTTGCCATTTGCCGTTGTCCGGCAGCTACCACCTTCGGATGCGAATGCCCCACATGCGGAATATTGTTATAGGCATCCAAAAAGGTATTACCGTAAACATCGTACATATATTGAAAGGCAGAGCGCGCCATATACACCGGTCTCTTGTAGCTTAATGACAGTATGGGGCTTATGTGCCGATGCCTTCTTATAACGGCATCTTCGATTGCAGGTGGTTTTGCAACGGGCAAACCGATTGCTTCCCTGAAGATGTTTTCTGCTTTTACAGGACTAATGGTCAACCAACGGTGAAGCATTTGCAAAGCATATTTCTCACTTACGGAGGCGTAACTGTTTCCGGGATTTACTTTTTTTGAATGGAAAGAATTGCAAATACTTATTGATAACCTTGCCGCTACAAGATAATACAACACCCTGATTTCGTTCTCTTTAAGGGGGATTTTACTATGATATGACTTTAAGATAACGGAAGCCCAATCAAGGGGATTTGCCTTATCGTAGCAAGCATAAGTAATGGCAACAGCCAACTCATTAATAAGCGGGGAGTATGCAATGTCCCCGAAATCAATTATACCGGAGACTTTCCCGTTTTTCACCAATATATTCCACTCGTTGGCATCATTATGAATAATCCGGTTTCTCAATTCCGGTAACATAGGTCTTACATTTTCTTCATACTGCTGAAAAAAGTAATTTATAACTTTTCTGTCTTCGGTATCGGGAATATCATTTATATATTTTCTATTCAAATCCAAATATTGAATATCCCATTCCCACTTTCTTGCCCTGATTGTATAGTTGTTCAGCTTTTGGAGTTCCGTATCCATTTCCGCAAGAAAAATCCCGAAAGAGCTGAATAGTTTCTCTGTGGGTTTTGTATCCCCGAAAAACACACCTTCAATAAAAGAGAGCATACGGCATATTCTTTTTTCACCGCTTATTATCAGGATTTTAACATAAGAGCCATCGGCAAACCGGACAGGTTTGGGATATTTACCGTTATCCTGTTTGTTTAAAAATAAAAGAACATCATTTTCAGCCTTCACCAGATCGTTCAGATAATCATCATTTTTATAGGTCTTAAAGACAAACTTGCCTGTAGCGGTTTCAACAAGATAATTTAAATTTTCGTAACCGTCAAGCTGCTTTATATCAGCGCTTTTAAATCCAAATTCGGTTTGCAGAAGCTTTTTCATTTTATATTCTTTAAAAAGGCTGCAATAATATCAATTTATTTCAAATTAAAAATTATATTTTGTGCCTGACGGCACTTTATAGTTTTCTTTTATATCTATCTATCCGTATTTCGTCCCTGACAGAACTTAAGTGTCCATAGTCAGATTCCCATTAGTCAATAATATTAATCTTTTCCCCGGATTTCATTTCTAACCCGCCTTACTAATTTGTTCCAACAATTTTTTATTCAATATTTTAATCTCTTTACCATTGATATCAACCATTTCTTCACCGTTAAAATCGGCCAGTATTCTGGAAACATTCTCCCTTGAGCATCCTGTCAGGTCACCAAGTTCGTTTCTTGTGAGGGGAAGCAAAAAACTGTCGCTATTAAAAATTTCATCGGCAAAATAAAGGAGTGCTTCCGCAACTCTACCCGGACTCTGCTTTTGCAACTGGTTTACGCACCGCTTAAAATGACTAAGCTCGTTTTTGCATAAGTCAACTATTATTTCATAGGCAAAATCGCTGTTGGTGGCAATAAAATCTCTGAAAGTTCCGATGTCAATGAAACAAACCTCCGTTTCGGTAAGTGCGGTTGCAGAATAATGATTGACTTTATCGCCGAATGTTGTAGGGATACCCAAATATGTCGGACCTTTTGCAATTTTCAAAATTTGTTCTCTTTCGGGACCTGCAATATGAACTTTCACCAGACCGTCCTTAATATATATAATGTTTGAGGATAATGCATTTTGCTTGAAAATTATATCCCCCTTTGAAAATGAAACCTCAACGCAACTATGTCCCAGTTTCTCCAACTCATCATTGCCAAGATGTTCTGCCGCCGCCGACCTCTTACTGCAAAACTTACATATTTCCAACTCCATATATTATTTTTTTAGAACTATGCAAAATTAACAAAAGATGTGACATAAATCACATTTTTTATTATCAAGCCTCACGCCAAAAAATTTGGACAGGGATTCTCCTGCATATACTTTTGCATTGTTAATTAAATAACAATATAAATTAAAATATAGGAGAAAAATAAAATGGCAAACAAAAAATTAACAATCGCATTATTCTCCGGCAGTGTTGACAAACTGACCGCCGCCGGAGTTATCCTCGGCGGAGCTGCTGCCGAAGATATGGACGTAGAGATCTTCGTACTTCTACAGGCTGCTTTTGCATTTAAAAAAGAAAATGCAATGACCAACGACAGGGTAGCTGAAATTACAGACAAAAAAGATGACTT
>JALSSR010000264.1 GCA_026984135.1 Bacteroidales bacterium | reverse complement strand
GAATTGCCATACCATTTCACCGATTCAACCATTACACCATTTTACCTATTCGCCTCCTTCGGACTCCGACCCGCAATCCTGCAAGGTTGATCTTTCGCACAGGCATTCACGCAAACCTTACAGGATTTGCTATCCCATTTCACCGATTCAACCATTACACCATTTTACCTATTCGCCTCCTTCGGACTCCGACCCACAATCCTGCAAGGTTAATCTTTCGCACAGGCTTTCTCGCAAACCTTACAGGATTTGCTATCCAATTTCACCGATTCAAATTCATACTAAGCCATTTTTCAACTTGTTCAATACTAACTCCTTTTCTTTTTGCATAATCTTCAACCTGATCCTTTCCTATTTTACCTACCATAAAATATTGCGATTGAGGATGTGCAAAATAATATCCGCTCACCGAAGCCGCAGGATACATTGCAAAGTTTTCAGTCAGGGAGATACCTGTTTTGTTTTCAACATCCAAAAGATCAAAAATCACTTTTTTCTCCGAATGCTCGGGGCAGGCAGGATATCCCGGAGCAGGACGAATGCCTGCGTATCTTTCCCTCAAAATTTCCTTGATATCTAATTTTTCATCCTTATTATAACCCCAAAACTCCGTCCTAACCCTGAAATGCAGCAATTCGGCAAAAGCTTCCGCCATTCTGTCGGCAAGGACTTTCATCATAATCGCTTTATAGTCGTCGTGTTTACTTTCATAATATTCAACCCACTTTTCCAGCCCTATTCCTGCTGTCACGGCAAAAAAGCCGAGATAATCATCAATTCCGCTATTTTCGGGAGCAACAAAATCGGCAAGGCAGAGATTGGGCTTTCCTGTCTCCTTCAACTCCTGATTTCTTAAAAATCTGAAAGTAGCTGCCGGTTTTTTTGATGTATTGTCCGAATATATCTCAATATCATCTTCAACAGCTTTTGCAGGATAAATACCAACAACACCCTTAGCCGTAACTCTTTTTTCCGAAATAATCCGGTCAAGAAGTTCATTGGCATCATCATACAACTTTTTCGCTTCCTCCCCTTTTAAAGGATCACTAAATATTTTGGGATATTTTCCGTTAAGTTTCCAGGCGTGGAAAAAGAAAGTCCAGTCAATAAACTTTCTTATCTCCTCCAACGGATAGTCATTAAAATATTTATTCCCAATCAATTCCGGCTTTACAACATAACTTTCCTTCCAACTAATATTCAACCTGTTAGACCTTGCTTCGGAAAGTGAAATATATTTTTTAGTCTCCTTTTTGGATTCATATTTTTCCTTAATGGACTTATATTTTTCCCTGACATTCCTGACATACTCCATTTTAACATTTTCCGAAATAAGATTAGCCGAAACTCCGACACTTAAGGAAGCATCCTTCACATAAATCACGGGTGCGGAATAGTTGGGAGCTATTTTCACGGCAGTATGAATTTCGGATGTAGTAGCGCCACCGATAAGCAGCGGGATGTTCATTCCGAGCCGTTCCATCTCTTTGGCAACGTGCACCATCTCTTCCAGCGATGGTGTTATCAGCCCGCTAAGCCCTACAAGGTCGGCATTTTCATCTTTTGCAGCTTGAATGATTTTTTCAGCCGGGACCATTACTCCAAGATCAACAACTTCAAAGTTGTTACACGCCATAACAACACCCACAATATTTTTGCCGATATCGTGAACATCACCTTTTACCGTAGCCATTACAACTTTTCCGGCCGACTGAATTTTCCCTTCAGCAGCCTGTTCCTGCTCAATATACGGCAGCAATTTAGCAACCGCCTTTTTCATAACCCTTGCAGTTTTAACCACCTGAGGCAGGAACATTTTCCCCTTCCCGAAAAGGTCTCCCACTATATTCATCCCATCCATTAACGGACCTTCAATTATGTCGAGCGACCTTTTAAAACTTTTCCGTGCTTCCAAAACATCCTCCTCAATATAATCTGCATTTCCCTTTATGAGTGCATGTTTCAACCTTTCCGAGACACTCGCATTTCTCCACTCGTCAATGTTAACAGACTTATCTGCTCTGCTACCCTTAACTTTTTCGGCATAAGCAATAAGCCTTTCGGTGGCATCCTTTCTTTTGTTAAGGACAACATCCTCAACCAAAACCAGTAAGTCTTCCGGAATTTCATCATAAATCTGCAACATTCCCGCATTGACGATCCCCATATCGAGACCTGCACTAATTGCATGATACAGAAATACGGAATGAATAGCTTCACGAACCGTATCGTTTCCCCTGAAAGAAAAAGAAAGATTACTGATTCCCCCACTGACCTTAACGTACGGCAAGTTATCCTTTATCCATTTTGTGGCCCTAATAAAGTCCACGGCATAATTATTATGCTCATCCATACCTGTTGCAATCGTGAGAATATTAGGGTCGAAAATAATATCTTCGGCAGGAAAATGAACTTCCTTAGTAAGTATATCATAAGCTCTTTTGCAAACTTCAATTTTTCTTTCGTAAGAAGCCGCTTGACCTTTTTCATCGAAAGCCATCACAACGGTTGCCGCACCATAATCACGAATTTTCGCCGCTCTTTTCTTAAACTCTTCCTCCCCTTCTTTCAAGCTTATTGAGTTAACAATAGCTTTACCCTGAACACACTTCAATCCGGCTTCAATAACGCTCCATTTTGAGGAGTCTATCATAACCGGGACTTTTGCAATATCAGGTTCCGCAGCAATAAGATTTAAAAAAGTAACCATTGATTTTTCGGCATCCAGCATTGCATCATCCATATTGACATCAATGATTTGGGCACCATTCTCAACCTGCTGTTTTGCAACCGAAAGAGCTTCATCAAACTTATTATCCCTTATAAGCCTTGCAAACTTACGAGAACCGCTAACGTTTGTCCGCTCACCGATATTGATAAAATTACTGCCTTTATATACCTTTAAAGGTTCAAGACCGCTTAATGAAAGCTCGTGTTTCGGCGGAGGAACTTTTCGTGGAGAAGCCTGTTCGGCGAGTTTCACAAACTCTTTAATATGTTCGGGAGTCGTACCGCAACAACCGCCTATTATATTTGCAAAATGACGATCAAGAAAATCTTTCATCTGAACGGCCATAATTTTCGGAGTCTCGTCATATTCCCCGAATTGATTGGGCAATCCTGCATTTGGATAAACGCTAGTATAAAACGGCGCTTTCTCGGATAGTTCCTCAAGATAGGGACGAAGATCCTTAGCTCCCATAGCACAATTCAGACCAACCGTGAGTAAATCAAGATGAGAAACGGAAGTCAGAAATGCTTCCGTAGTCTGCCCCGACAATGTTCTTCCGCTGGCATCGGAAATCGTTCCCGAGACCATCACCGGCAATTTAACACCCTTATCCTTTTGCGCATCCGATACAGCCATCAAAGCAGCTTTTGCGTTCAAGGTATCAAAAATAGTCTCTATTAAAAAAAGGTCAACGCCACCTTCAATCAAGCCGAGTGCCTGCTCTTTATATGCATTATACAGGTCATCGAAAGTTACGGCTCTGAAACCGGGATTATTAACATCTGGCGACATCGAAGCGGTTTTGCTTGTAGGCCCCATTGAGCCTGCTACATATCTCGGTTTTTCCGGAGTAAGCTTCGTATATTTATCCGCTGCCTGTTTGGCAATTTTGGCCGAAGCAACATTTATTTCATAGGCAAGTTCCTCCATATGATAATCAGCCAAAGAAATTCGTGTGGAGTTGAAGGTATTGGTTTCGATTATATCTGAGCCGACTTCAAGATATTTTTCATGTATTTCCGCAATTATTTTCGATTGAGTAATAGATAAAAGATCGTTATTCCCCTTTAAATCATATTTAAAATCCGCAAACCTTTCACCTCTGAAATCCTTTTCTTCAAGACCGTATTGCTGTATCATTGTCCCCATTGCCCCGTCAAGCACAAGAACACGGTTTTTCAGCTCCTCTCTGATGTCCGGTTTATCCATTTTCATTTTTCTTGTATTCATATCTTTATAATTAGCAAAAGTACAATTATGATTCAAATTATTCACATTTTCAACTCTATTTCTCTCAATCTATTATCTTTGCAATAAAAAACAAACAAAAAGGAAGAATGTTGGAAATAAAAGAGGTTAATACCGCGAAACAAAAAAAGCAATTTGTAAAATTACTTTTCAATATTTACAAGGATGATGCGATGTGGGTTCCTCCCATACGAAAAGATGAGCTTAAGCAACTTTCACCGGAAACGAATCCGTCATTTGAGCACTGTGATGCCAAGTTCTGGACAGCCTGGCAGGGAAATAAATGTGTCGGGAGGATTGGAGCAATAATAAATAAAAAGTACAATGAAAAAACCGGCAAAAATTACGGCAGGTTTACAAGAATGGAATTTATTGACGATAGAGAAGTATCGCAAAAGCTTATCGAAACTGCTGAGGATTGGTTGAAAAAAGAGGGAATGGAAATAATCCACGGACCTCTGGGATTCAATAATCTTGAAACACAGGGGATGCTTGTAGAAGGATTTGATCATCTGCCTTCTATTGCATCGGTTTACCATAAACCATATTATAAAGAGCATATTGAAGCTCTCGGGTTTGAGAAGGAAAACGACTGGATTGAATTCAGGCTCACAATTGGCGAAACCGCAAATAAAAAAGGTATCAGGGGGGCTGAACTTGTTAAAAGAAGATATGGTTTTGAAGTAGTAAGACCTCAATCGAATGATGAGTTACAAAAATATACTAAATCGCTGTTCCTGCTACTTAACGAGGCTTTTCAGGAGCTACCTTACACAACACCATTCAGCGATAAAATGATAGATGCCATTGCCGGAAAATATTTTAAGATATTAAACCCGAGGTTTGTAAGAATCGTTGTGAAAGATGATGAGGTTGTGGCTTTTGTTGTAGGATTGCCCTCACTTTCAAAGGCAATGCAAAAAGCTAACGGCAGAATTTTCCCGTTTGGTGTATATCACATTATGAAAGCATTAAAAAATCCAGAAGTTATTGACCTGCTGCTTACCGGTGTTGCACCGAAATACCACACTTCGGGTGCGGCTGTTATACTATTTGCCGAACTGCAACAGGAAATGCTCAGTATGGGAATAGATCAGATGGAGACTACGGGTATTTTCGAGACAAACCATAATGTGATCAGCAACTGGAAGAATTACGAGCATATTCAACACAGAAGGAGAAGGTGTTTTGTTAAGGAAATCGGGAAATAAAAGAATTGAGGAATTAATGAATCATTTAGTATTCAAAAAAGCGAAATCCCACTTTGGTTATATTGACAGTGGTTTGTTTTTTGAACAATTAGTTGGTAAAGAAATCGTTATTCAGTTATGCGCAAAATTGCAGCAATCATAATTTTAATTATAATAAGCAGCGGAGTTAATGCACAAGTTAATGCCGGAGAGGATGCAACCATCACCGCAGGACTTCCGGTTCAGCTAAGTGCCACGTATGAGGGCACTTTCGGTACTCTGGTCACAGTTCACGACGATGATTTTGCCGGCCCTTTTGATATTGGGTTTGACTTTACATTTTTCGGCGAAACTTTTTCCCAATTTATGATAGGTGCAAACGGTGTTGTCAGTTTTAATCTTTCACAGGGAGCATACCGCGACCCAGTGGAAATCCCCAACAATAAGATGGAGAAAGCTATATACGGCCCGTACCAGGATTATTTCTCACACGGAAGTACTAACAGCCATAACATCTATTATCAAACGACAGGAGAAGCACCCGACAGAAAGTTGATCGTCGGATGGTGCGAAGCACCTATGTACAGCTGTAACGATCTGAAAGTCACTTTCCAGATAGTCCTTAATGAAAATGGCAACATAGAAAATCATATTATCAACAAACCGGAATGCAGCTACCTGCTCAACAATGCTACTCAGGGTCTGAATTATAATTTCGATAAAGGTGTTGCCGTATCAGGCAGAAACCGCACATCCTGGACAGCCGTAAATGAATCATGGCAGTTTATTCCCGGCGGCTCCGAAGATTACACCGTAAGTCAGATTGATTTCTCGCCGGAAGTAATCGTTCCTAAGTCCAACCTTTCATTTGCCTGGTATGCCGGAAGTTATCCCGGCGGAGAAGTTATTAGCAATTCATATAGTATGGTTGTTAATCCCACGGAGACAACATCATATTATGCGGAGATAACACTTTGCGGCGGAACCAAATATTTTGATGAGGTAAAAATCACAGCTATCCCGTTGCCCACAGCTTTCAGGCCGGAAAGTAGTGTTGAGGAAAACAGGGTTTTTCACATATTTGCAAATCCTGTTGACAATATTCAAAGTTTTCAAATGTACATTTATGACAGATGGGGTAATCTGGTCTTTAACACCAACGATATAACAAAGGGATGGGACGGCAATGGTAACGACGGTAAATTATGTGCAACAGGTGTTTATGTTTGGGTTATTTATTATGAAACCGGGAAAAACCACCTTACAAATAAAGGGAGTGTAACGCTTGTAAGATGAATTTCAATTAATAATAATCCTTTTCGTAATAATTTTTCTATTTGTTTCTATCTTCAAGATATAAATCCCCTCAACCGGATTTTTTGTCCCGAGTTGAAGTTTACCTCTAAAACTCTCAGCTGATAAAACTTTCCCTGTCAAAATATATGTTGCTTTTAATAAATCTTTGCTATCAAAGAGATATGTATTTTCTCCGATAAAATTAAGAGTATTATCAATTGTATCCCCCAAATATTATATCCTCGCAACATTCTCTAATAAAGGGAGATGCACTGAACAGCACATCTCCCTTTTTATAAACCCAAAAAAAGGAATTTGAAATTTCTTAAAGGCTTTTAACGATCAACTTAGGCGTCGAAAAAAACAAAGCCCGGCAGTAAGATTATTTTCCCTGAGGTTTTGGTGTGGGCATTGTTATGCCGAGTTTTGCTTTAACCTTATCCATCATATCATCGCTTGGTTCGGCATAAAGCAACAACCCCTCCGTGCTGTTAAAAACATAGGTATAGCCCTCTTCTTTAGCAACCTCCTCAACAGCTTTTCTTGCTTTCTCAATAATAGGAGCTGTCAGTTCAGACTCTTTATTTTGAAGGTCCTGGGTTGCCTGAGTATTAAAATCATCAAGCCTTTGTTTCAGATCATTAATTTCGGCTTCTTTGGTTTGGCGAATGATATCCGACATTCCACTCATATTGGCCTGATAATCATTAAATTTGTTCTCCAACTCAGCCTGCATAGCAGCAAACTGATCCTGCAGACTCTTATTATAGGCTTCATAAACAGCTTTCACGGAATCAAGTCCGGGCATCATACTGTACAGGGTAGCAAAATCCACATGTCCTAATTTATATTTAGACTGTGCAAATGTGTTTGATGAGAATGTTATTGCTACGACAACAATAATTAAACTAACTAATTTTTTCATTTTCATAAAATTATTTTATCTTTAATTTGAGGCGCAAAAGTAGGTAATAATATTATTAAATCTACAAAATATTTGCACATCATAAATTTTCCAGGTCTGTTTTAAGAAATATTAACAGTTTATTTCCTTCCTCCTTTTCTGACAGGACCGGGAGAATTCCCACCCGGCCTTGAAGGACTCTTACTTTTGCCTGATTTTGATGAGGGCTTGTTTTTCTTAACCCTGTCTTCCTTTCTAACTGTTCCGAGTTCTGCTCCAACCTTATCCAGGACATCATCGCTGATATCATATTTTGCATTTACATAAAGAATTGAGAGGCTTCCGGCTTTATCAAACACAAAAGAATAATTTTTATCTGTAGCTATCTCTTCAATTGCATTATATATCTTCTCCTGAATAGGTTTCACAAGTTCTTCTCTTTTCAGGAACAAATCACCGTCCTTACCAAACCGTTGATTTTGAAGTGTGGCGAGTTCCTCTTTTTTCTTATTGATTTCTTCCTGCTTCTTTTTTTTCACATCCTCGGGCATCAGTACGGCTTCCGCCTGATAATCCTGGGTCATCTTATTGATTTCAGCTATTTTTTCCTCTATCTCCTGCTGATATTCCGCTGCATATTCATCAAGCTGATTTTGCGCATCCTTATATTCGGGAATGTTATCAAGGATATATTCCGTATCAACATAAGCATACTTTTGAGCAACCGAAACAGTTGCAAAAGAGAAAAGTAACAAAAAAATAATTACCGGATATTTCATGATCTTAGCTTTTATTTCTTATAACGATTTTTTCTATAATTTATTTAGTCAATTGACTGATTAATTGAGAAGTGGAACTGTCCCTTGTTGGCATTGGGCAATCCCGGCACAGGGTCAAAGCCATAACCCCAATCCAGACCCAGAATACCAAACATAGGGAGGAACACCCTGAGTCCCACACCGGCAGACCTGTAAGCCTGAAACGGATTAAACTCTTTGAATTTCAGCCAGGAGTTACCGGCTTCGAGGAATGTGGCCACATAGATAGTAGCACTGGGATTCAACGAAAGCGGATACCGCAGTTCCAGCGTAAACTTATCATAAATAGTACCGCCGACATTACTCGACCTCCAGTAGTTTGGTGTCAGTGTATTATTTCCGTACCCTCTCATACCTATAAGTTCCCGACCATCCATATTGTTATATCCCGACAGTCCGTCACCACCAAGATAATATCTTTCAAACGGCGTCACACCAAGCTCTTTGTCATAAGCACCGAGGAATCCGAATTTAGCTCTTGCCATAATAACCAGATTTTTATATACCGGAGTAAAATATGCAGCTAACAGATTCCATTTATGATATTCGAGCCACTGGTATTTCTGAATGTCGTCCAGTTCAGCAAAATTTCTGTTCGTGAAACCGGAAAACGGTGGAGTAAAATCAACGGATACCGAAACATTAGAACCGTTACGGGGATAAATCGGGAAGTCAATTGAATTACGTGCAAGAGTAACATTAAAACTAATGTTATTATAAGTACCCGTACCACCTCCGAAGGTAAATATCTGAGTATATTGATACAGGTCATATCTCTGAAAATTAATGGCATTGTAAAGTGTAAAATAGTCATCGGGCCAGGTAAGACGCCTTCCCAGACCAATTGTAACCCCGTCAATTTTAAACTGATGCCAGTCGGGTGTGTTGCGGCCTGCACCGTAAGAATAGACTGAGTGATAATAGCTCAATGTAAACGCATTTGGCTTTTTGCCGCCAAGCCAGGGTTCGGTAAATGAGAAGCTATAACTAATATATCCTCTACCGTAAGATTGTAATCTCAGGCTCAGTTTTTGGCCGTCACCCGTCGGGACGGGGCGCCACATTTTGGATTTAAAAATATTCTTTAAAGAGAAGTTATTAAAAGAGACCCCGAGTGTACCGATAATACGTCCGTACCCCCAGCCTCCCGACAGTTCAATCTGGTCTGAGGATACCTCTTCAAGCTGATACTCAATATCCACAGTACCGTCAACCTGATTTGGAACAATGTTAGGGTTTATGGTCTCCGCATTAAAATATTTCAGTTGTGCCAGCTCTCTCGTAGTCCGTATTATATCCGAACGGGAAAAAAGTTGTCCGGGAACAGTCCTTATTTCACGAATAATAACATGATCATTTGTCCGCGTATTTCCCTTGATTGTTACATTTTTAATGGTAGCCTGTTTTCCTTCGTAAATTCGAATTTCAATATCTATCGAATCATTGTGAACCCCAACCTCAACAGGTCTGGCAGAGAAGAAGAGATACCCGTCATTCATATATAACGAACTGACATCGTCTTCATTTTGGTTGAATGTCAGGTTCTGATTAAGCAATTCATAATTATAAATATCACCCTTCTGTATTCTCAGCACCTTATTTAAAAGGGCATCGGGATACTTTGTATTACCAACCCAGTAAATATTCCCGAAATAGTATCTGTCACCTTCATTTAATGTAATATCAATACTAATAGTTCCATCAGGATTCCTATAAACAGAGTCTTTAACGATAATAGCATCACGGTATCCTTCTTTATTATACGCCTGAATCAAATTCACCTTATCTTCTTCATAATTATCTTTAATAAATTTTGATGCCTTAAATATTCTGAGTTTAATATTCCTGTTAAAATATTTTCTTGTGTATTCAACCAAATCATCAAACTTAAGTGTGGCGGCATCTTTCACGGCAGTAATAAGAAGGCTCTCAAAACCATCCATAGGTTTAAAATTACCCTTCTCTTTAGTCTCTTTCAGAAAACTCTTAACCTTTTCATCAGTATAATGGGTATTTCCATAGATATTAATATTCTTGATCTTAACCTTTTCACGTTTATCAATATTAAAGACAAGTTTTACGTGATTCACTCTGGTAGTATCCTCCTTAACATCAATATCAACCTCAGTATCAAGATAGCCCTTTTCGATAAAATAACTTTTAATTGAATTTTCGGCACGTAAAAGCAGGTTGTCGGTAACCACATCTCCGCGTGTAAGCTTAATCTTCTCTCTAATCTTATCAATTTCCGCCTTCTTTACCCCTTTAAAGGAAAATGACGACATTCTGGGTCGCTCTTTAAGATCAATATTGAGAAAAACCTGCGTTCCCTCAACTTTCGTAATAGTTATAATAATATTTTTAAACAAACCCTGCTTCCAGAGATTCTCAATTGCTTTAGCAGTCTGATCACCTGGGATACGTATTTTATCGCCGACGGATAATCCGGAGAGCATTATCAAAGCATTATTATCAAGATATTTAACACCTGAAATAGTAATACCGCCGATAAAGTATTCCTTGGGATTAGCGTAATCAACAATTCCGCCACCAATTGAAACCTGGGCATTTGCATTAAAACCCAGAATAAGCAGTAAAAATATTATTCCTGTAAATTTCAACTTCATCATTCTATTTTGAAACAATTTGTTCACTCGTTTTACCAAATCTTCTTTCCCTTTTTTGAAAATCCACAATAGCTTCGAATAAATCCTCACGTCTGAAGTCAGGCCAAAGCTTTGAAGTAAAATATAATTCGGAATAAGCAATCTGCCATAGCAGGAAGTTACTTATTCTGTATTCACCGCTTGTCCGTATAAGAAGCTCCGGGTCGGGAATATTTGCAGTCGTCAGAAAGGATGAAAACATCTCATTATCAATATCATCAGATGACAACTCACCCATTTGCACTTTACGGGCAATCTCTTTTGCCGCGTTGGTTATTTCCCATCTTGAACTGTAGCTTAAAGCCAAAACCATTGCCATTCTGTCGTGATGTGCAGTTTCATTAATGGCATATTGCAACTCCTTATAAGTTTTGTCCGGCAATGATTTCAGATCGCCAATGGCAAGCAGGCGGATATTATTATCGTGCAGGGTTTTGATTTCCTTATTCAGGGTCTTGACCAGCAATGTCATCAAAGCATTCACTTCCGACCTTGGTCTTTTCCAGTTTTCAGTGGAAAAAGCATATAATGTAAGATATTTAACACCGATTTCCGCAGCACCTTCGGCAGTTTCCCTGACGGCTGTTACTCCGCTGGAATGCCCGAAAGTACGTACCTTACCGCGTTGTTTAGCCCAACGTCCATTCCCATCCATAATGATGGCAATATGTTCAGGTAGTCTGCTTTTATCTATTTGGTCTTTAATATCCACTGCTTCTTAAAACATTAATACTATTTGTTTCTTTCAAAATCAGAACAAGTATTTCTTTTTGTTAAATCAATATTATAAGTAATCGTAAATCCCGCAAATGAGTACCAGTCATTAGTCTCCGAATTACCACGCTGCTGATAAGGCTCGTGGTTCAAACCGGGGTCGGAGGCTACCAGATAAGGATAGTTCGGATCACCGGGTTTAACAGTTGAAGAACTCAGATAATAGGTTGTACTCACATCATCAACATAATCGGTAAACGTCTTCCGCATTCCCCACTCCACCGAAAGAGCTATTTTTTTCGATACGCTGTATTTCAATCCGAAACCGAAAGGAATAGAAAAATGGAAATAAGAATATTCCTTACGTGTTCCGTTATCATCAAAAGTTGTTCCCTGCCCTTCGGTATGCATATCCCGCAAATCCTGACCGTTATTCATAGGTCTGTCATAAAAAAATCCGGCACCACCAAACAGGTAGGGAGAGATAAAATTTTTCAGACTTCCCGTGAAATATCTTAAAAAATTAAACTCCATAACTGCCGAAAATTCATATAAATCGGCATCGAACCTTAATCCCCTTTCAGGAAGAAAGTTAGATTTATTATCATCACCAATCAGTTTACCTTTCAAACCGTTCAGTTTCACTGTCCACCTGGAGCTAAGGTTATATCTTGCCACAAAGCCATAGGCAAAGGAAGTTTGAAGAAAAGGATATTTGGGATTTAAATCGCCCATATAGAATGAGCCGCCCCCGAAAGCACCGAGTTCAAGCTGCGCCCTGCCAGCAAAAGCAGCTATAACAAAAACCAAAATTAAAAATACTTTTCTCATAAAACGATGCAAAAATATAACTTTTATCCTTAACTCTCTAATTTCTTACATCAAGACCCCACAATAGTTTTTTACGGATTGTCCGAAAATAACTCTCATCATCCATTTGCACAAGATTAACCGTAAAATCCTCCTTTGTAATAGTCAGATCCACAGACGAATCCACAGCTTCGGCTCTGGAATCAAGTGCAACATAAAACTCTTTGATCCTGCCTTCAACCTTAATCTTTATCTCACAATTGTCAGGAATAACGATAGGCCTTACGGTTAAATTGTGCGTGGCAACAGGTGTAATGACAAAATTTTGCGAACCGGGCAGGATAATAGGCCCACCGGCACTTAAAGAATAGGCCGTTGAGCCTGTCGGAGTACTGACAATGAGGCCGTCAGCCCAATAGGTGTTCAGATATTCTCCATCCACATAAGTCTTTATTGTAAGCATTGAAAAGGGAATCTTCCTGTAAACAGTCAGTTCGTTAAGTGCGTAGTTCAATTCTCCGAAAATGTTTTTTTCGGTTTTCACTCTGAGCAATGTTCTTTTTTCAATTTTGAATTTTCCCTCAAAAAGTTTGGTAACCGCATTGTCAATCTCATTTTTCGATATTGAAGATAAGAATCCCATCCTTCCAAGGTTAATTCCGAGTATTGGGATTCCCGAATCACGAACGAAATTGATAGTATCCAGCAACGTGCCGTCCCCGCCAATGGAGAAAAGAAAATCAATTTTTCCGATAACATCCGAATGGCTGGCAAAATGCCCAACTTCCGATTTAAAAGGAATATTCTTTTTAAAACTTGAAAGACAGGGTTTATAAATATATATCTTAGCACCGTAACTTTCAAGTTTTTCAACAAGCTGCCTTATATAAGGCCTTTTTTCATCCGTAAAGGTTTTGCCAAACAGGGCTATTTTTTTCATCCTGATAATTTAAAAACCTGCCCGTAGGGGCACATTTAATTTGCAAGGGTACAAAATAACGGATAATTTATTTCAAAATTAACTTTTTTTAATATTATGGTGTTATGTTGTTGTAAAAAAATCAGATAGAAGGTATAAATGAGATAAAGAAACCCGACTCACCCATTTTGTTAAAAGAATATTCGAATCTCCATACCGTATCGTAATAGGTTACAAAGTCAATCCCCAGACCATAACCTATAAGGGTGCGATTTGCCAAAGGATTTATCGCAGCCGTCTGATTGTCAACGGAATAGCCAAAATCAACAAAACCATTGATATACAAAGCATAATAGAGCCTGTTGAATTTCTCCCAGGGAATAAAACCAAATTTCATTTCACGCATTGAGAGAAGTTCAAACTTCAGATTATTTTTCAAAATTCCGAATTGTTGCCCGTCAATGACGTAATATTCGTATCCTCTCACATAATCCCTCCCATACCCGAGTCCGCGCTGATAATAATACGGCTGATAATCGGAAAGCGGCGAAACCTTGACAGTAAGCCCCGATGCCCAGTAAAACCTGCCTTTTATCTGAAAATACTTTCTCAAATTAGCTTGCAGTGTTAAAACATTTACCGCGGGATTCTTAAAAAACCCGAATCCCAGCTTTTCCACCGTGACATCAAAATAATAACCATGAAGCGGATATTGTCTGAAATCGCGAAAGTCGCTCTTAAATGTGTAGAAGAAAGTCATAAACTGATTAAGGGTATCGCTGCCGAATGAATAATGGGGGTTCAAGCTTTCGCTCACGACCGTATCCACAACCTGCAATCTCGAATAACCGGCATTAAAAAGATGGGTATTGTGAATACCCTTTCTGTGATATGCCTCTCCGTAAGCGTAAATTGATCTTTTGGTGAACCCTTTTTCAACTTTAAAATACTGCTCTTTATTGTCAAACGACTTATAGGAAATTTCATGGTTTTGCTGAAATCCCGAACCAAACCCGATACCCCAGGTCTGTTTCTTATTTATGTAAGGAATCTTATATGCCAGCTCATACCTCTGATCATATCCAAACCTTAAAAAGAGCACAAGCTTTTCACGTCTTCCCCGGAAGTTATTCCAGGTCAGGAACATACCGTAATTAAGCCTGCTCAGGTCTTTCTTCTCCCACCAGGCGTTAAAATTCCTATCGGCCAGTTCCAGGATGGGAGCCGGCCAGATGTACCACCTTTCAACAAAAGTTATTTGAATATCCAGAAGATTTACGGATAGCGGAATCGTGTCAATTTTTACAAAATTAAAAAGGGAAGTATTCATCAGATTGTCGCGACTCTGCTTCAGGGTTTGGTCCAGCTCCGCAGCCGGAATTGTATCACCTTTTTCAAATTGCAACTCACGCTGAATAATCCTGTCTTTTGTAACTTTATTCCCTACAAAGGAAATATTATTAATGATAAAAAATTCCGGTGATTGAACGGAATCGGCAGGTACAACAGCGGCACTGATTCCCTCTTCCGAAAAAATCAGAACGTAGAATAATGCTGCAAGTACCCATAACACTCTCATACTCAGATATTCAAATAGTTCATTAAGGCATCATATCTGTCGCGAAGGTCTTCATACATTTCGGTACTTTCGGAGTATGTTGCCTTAATTATATAGTTATACCTGTTAAAAGTCTGGATAAGCGGTTGAATATCCATACTGTTAACCTTCATCGTTAACTCTATTTTAGTGGAATCTTTCTGAGAAGTTACATATAAACTGAGAATTTTTTGGTCGTGCGACTCAACAATTTGAGATATCTGCGAAAGGACGTAGTCATTCCGGTTGAGTTCCAGCACTATAATACTGCCCATTGAACTGATTGCACCTGTTAAAGAAAAGTATTTCACAAGATTATTAACCATTATACTGCCGACGTAATGATTCTTATCATCAACAACGGGAATCAGTGTCAGACTATTAACAGCCATTATTCCGATGACATTAAAAAAATGCTGATACTCATTAACAAAAACATTCTTGTTGGGCAGTTTTTGCTCACCAAGTGGGGCGTCCGGGTCCTTCATATTATAAATATCGGTTTCGGAAACAATTCCCACAAACTCATTTTCATCAACAACAGGCAGATGCGAGACCTTCATCTCATCCATAAGCATCAGTGCCTCCGAGCCGGTGTCAGTTGGCTTTAACGGAGTTACTGTGTCCGTAATAATTTGTTTTGCTATCATTTTTTATTTATTTATTTTTCAATCTGCTTTTCAACCTTATCTTCAACCTTTGAGGTGCTCAATCCGCAGGGCCGGCTTCCACCTCAAAGATTTTGTTTTCAACCTTCGAGGTGCTCTACCCACAAGGCTTGCTTCCACCTCGAAGGTTAAGGTTTTTACAATTTAACCCGTCTCCTTCGGATTCGGGCAAGCCCGTCCCCATTGGTTCCGGGCAAGCATTTATATCAAACCATTCGTCTTCTTCACCTTCTCCCCACAATCCTGCAAGGTTGATCTTTCGCACAGGCTTTCTCGCAAACCTTACAGGATTTGCTATCCCAATTTACCGATTTAACCATTTCACCAATCTCCCTAATTCACTCCCTAACACCTGCGAGATTTTTCTCACCCACGGGCTATTTCGCAAACCTCACAGGAGTCTCCTAACCGATTTAACCAATTTACCAATCCTCCAATCTCAAGTACTTCTAAAATCCTTTTCCGTTGCTTCCCAATAGTCGTCGTTCAATATTCCGAGATAATTCTCATACCGTGATAAACTTATTTCTCCCTTTTCAACCGCCTGTTTCACAGCACAACCCGGCTCATTAACGTGAATACAGTTACTGAATCTGCAATTGTGCATATACTTCCTCATTTCGGGAAAGCGCTCCGCAATCTCCTTTCTGTCGAAATCAACAAGAGCAAACTCCTTGATTCCCGGTGTATCAATAATGTAACCGCCAAACGAGAGAGGAAACATTTCGGCAAAGGTTGTAGTATGCATTCCCTTTTTATGGTATGCCGAAATAGCCCTT
Source organism: Bacteroidales bacterium (assembly GCA_026984135.1). GTDB lineage: Bacteria > Bacteroidota > Bacteroidia > Bacteroidales > JAADJA01 > JAADJA01. Next base: position 16,180 of record JALSSR010000264.1, on the reverse strand, counting down.
GTTTTCAGTTTCAACCCAAGTTCAATGGCATTTATCAATGCCGATTTGCCTACTCCCGAATGTCCCGAAAAAAGATTTGTCTTATCTTTTAACATCTCTTTCAACATATCCACATTATCACCGCGTAATGCCGAAACAGCCATACATTTATATCCGGCTCCCGTATAAATTTCAACAAGATTTTCATATTGTCCGGTCAGTTTTTCATCATAAATATCAATCTTATTAAAAACTATTACAGCCGGAATATGATAAGCTTCGGCAGTCACAAGAAAACGGTCAATAAATCCCGTTGACGTTCTGGGAAAAGCAACCGTTACAACCACAACCGCCTGATCAATATTGGCAGCAATGATATGGGATACTTTCGACAGCTTTGTCGCTTTCCTGACGATATAGTTATGACGCGGCAGAATTTTATGGATCACACCAACCTCCTCATCATCCGGGATATCAAACTCCACCCTGTCGCCTACGGCAACCGGATTTGTTGATTTGATGCCCTTCATCCTGAATTTTCCTCTGAGCTTACAATTAAACATCTTCCCGCTCTCCCCCCTTACAGTCAGCCAGCTACCGGTTGATTTGATAACGGTTCCTTCCATTACTTGAAATTATAGTGCTTCCTTATGGGCTTCTTAACATTCCAGGTACATTCCAATCCGTCCTTAAATGTAACGAAATCACCCTTCTTAATAGAGAAATTCCCATCGGGAGTTTCAACTTCCACTTCACCGTCAAGTATCAGACACTCCTCGTCACCGCTGTATTGCCAATCGAACCGGGACACCTCTTTTTCCCATACGGGCCAGTTTTTTATACCTCTTTTGTTAATTTCTTCCTCAGTGAGGTTTTGAATTATTACTTTTGTCATCGTTATTTGATTTTTATTTTGCGTAAAATTACATCTTTTTAATATTGACACGGATGAAATATTCATTTTTAACGGTAAAATATATGATTCCAGTTCTCGGAATCCTTTTGTCAAGTTTCACTTTCCCGCCGCAAAATCCGGACGGTCTTTGGAAAGGAAACTATGTCGTAACCTATTCCGACGGGGACTCAACCGTCAACCTTGCAAAGATACTGCTAAAGTTTGACGGCAATTCTTTTACACTCGCCAATTTCGATAATTTATTTACTGATAATAAAGCATTTATCAATCATGGAATTGTTGATTCCGACAATAACGTTTTGATATTTAACAAAGACAGTATCAATGAAAAGCATATAGAATATACCTTCTCAAAGGATGGTCATCTCGCCATACTTACGGGAAAAAATCGTGAAACAAAAATGATTTTCGGTAAAATAGAAAAGCATAATCTCGGAAATATGAAAGATGAGATGAAAAAGTCTTTCCTTGAAAATAATTTCCTTTTCACCTTTTCATATTTCGACGACCCGGTTGAAATAGAATTCCATCCCGACCATTCGTTTATGGTTGTAAATTCCGTAAAACCCTATTTCCCCGTTTTCAGCAAATGGGATGTATTGACCTTTGACAATGAATTATTTGTCTATTTTTCGGGAATGGCACCCTTTGTTCAGATAACCGGATATGAAAACGGTGTGTATGATTGTTTTGATGAGTCGGACAAGGTTTATTCGGGTAATTTCAAAAAAGCTGAGAATAAAATTAAATTCGACAAAAAACTTATTCCCGGAATATGGGAGCAGAAAAACGCTCAGGATATTGACTTCCGGAAAATTCCGCAGGCATTACTTTCCAGAGAGTTCTACCCCAAACAGGTTTGGATTTTTAACGATTCCATTGCAAAAGTATTTGAGGATTTCCGCACCTCCGAATCACCGTTCGAAATAAGCAAAAACGGAGAGATGATAAGTTTCATTGCCTTTAACCGAGACAGTTACAGACATTTCAGAATAATTAAGCTTGACAAGGAGCAAATGATAGTTGAACGCTATTTTGGTGAATTGGGCGTAAAACAAGATACATTGTTGAGACAAAAGAAAATGCCGAAACCAACAACTCCGGAGAAATATTTTAAGAAAAAATAAAGGGAAACAAAACATAACGACACATATATCAACAAGTTAAAAAACACAAACAGATGAAACATATTAACATTTTGGTTTTTATATTCTTCCTGACAAGTACACTATTCTCGCAACAAAATAGTGAGATTTCCTCTTTATTTGAAAAGAACGGCGAGATCTACTTTAAAATAAAAGATGTTTCAAAAGCAGAGCTTAATCAAATCTCCAAAGTCGTTTCCATTGACAATGTAAATGAAAAAAGCATTGTAGCCAATGCCAATGCTGAGGAGTTCAGCCGGTTTTTGAAACTCGGTATTGATTATACCGTTTTACCACATCCCAATGAGAATTTCAATCCCGAAACGGTATCTTTTGAAGATATGAAAGAATCGAAGTCGTGGGACAGTTACCCCACTTATGACGCCTATGTTTCAATGATGTATCAGTTTGCCGCCGACTATCCCGACATTTGTCAGGTCAGCAGTATCGGACAGACGGTGCAGGGGCGCGAATTGCTTGTGACCAAAATTTCCGACAACGTTGACTCCGACGAGGACGAACCCGAATTTTTTTACACTTCCACTATGCATGGCGACGAAACTGCAGGATATATCTTTATGCTCAGGTTTATTGATTCCCTGCTCACAGGTTACGGAACAGACCCGCGAATAACATATCTTGTTGACAATATCGAAATTTATGTTAATTCGCTTGCAAATCCCGATGGCACATACCACGGAGGTAACAATACCGTCGGAGGAGCGGTAAGAAGAAACGGTAATAATGTTGATTTGAACAGAAACTATCCCGACCCGGAGGACGGTCCCCATCCGGACGGTCACGTATGGCAGCCCGAAACCGTTGCATTTATGAATTTTGCGGAAAACCATAACCTTGTAATGTCCTGCAATATGCACGCCGGCTCCGAAGTTTGCAACTATCCCTGGGACACGTGGGCTAAGTATCCCGCCGACAGTGCCTGGTGGGAATATGTTTGCCACGAGTATGCCGACACTGTCCACGCTTACTCACCTTCGGGATATATGACCGGTTTTGATAACGGTGTGACAAACGGTTATGCGTGGTATTCGATCAACGGCGGCAGACAGGATTATATGAACTACTTCCGGCAATGCAGGGAATTCACCCTTGAACTTTCCTACACAAAACTTCTCCCCGAAAGTCAGCTTCCGGTTTACTGGGGATACAACAAAAATTCCCTGTTCAATTATCTCGAACAGGTTCTGTTTGGCGTCCGCGGCATTGTAACCGATATTACAAATAATCAGCCCGTAGCTGCAGAGGTGTCCGTTTTGAATTTCGACAAGGACAGTTCAATGGTGTTTTCAAGTCTGCCCATCGGAGATTATCACAGAATGTTGTTTGCAGGCACCTATGACCTTGTTTTTTCGGCTCCGGGTTACGAACCCGATACCGAGTACGGGGTTACGGTTCAAAACAGGAATACAACCATCCTGAATGTGCAACTCAAACCTGTTGGCGTTGATATGAACATTAAGGTCTTTCTTGAAGGAGCATTCCGGGACAGCATAATGAGCACAACCCTGAACGACAACGTTTTATTGCCTGTTATGCAGCCATTTAACACTTCGCCGTGGAACTATAACGGACAGGAAAAAGTTTCGTCAATCCCGAATCCCGATATTACGGATTGGGTGCTTGTGGAATTGTATGACACAACAGGGATAAAAAGCGGAACCGTTATTTCGGAGCAAGCTGCCTTTCTGCTTAATAACGGCAATATTGCCGGTCTGGACGGCACGGCACCTTTGCGAATGGCTTTGGAGGATTTATCCGGCAGCTATTTTGTAATAATCCGCCATCGCAACCATCTTGATATAATGTCGGCATCATCCCTAAACATCTCCGGCGGTGTGATACAATATGATTTTACAACAGATGCGGAACAGGCGTATGGCACCGGAGCACAAAAAGAGATAGCAAACGGCATCTATGTAATGTACGGCGGAGATATTAACGGCGATGGATTCATAGACGAAACCGACAAATCCGGCAACTGGCACTCGGAAGCAGGTCTGGCAGGATATTTACCTTCCGACTTGAACTTTGACGGTGAAGCCGACAACCGCGATAAAGATGATATATGGATAAACAATAAGGGACAGGCTTCTCAAATACCTCAATAGGTTTCCTAAATAAGAAAAAAAATCCAAAAAAATTTGATTTTCAAATTATTCCCGTTAATTTTGTACTGTTTTGTTAACCGTTAATGACTAAAACTGTAGCAAAACCCATTATAGGAAACTGACAAATATGATAATCCGGTTTATATTAAATTGCGTAAATTTGAAACATGAAAATAAATATTGAAATAGAAAATAAATTGAAAGAACTTAAACCACTACTATTTCAGAATTATTTTGGTATTTTTGCCTATGAAATAAAAAGATGGAGTTTTTTCATAGACTGCCATTTACTAAAAACAACAAAATGAAAAAAACAGTATTTTTGTTATTATTAATTGTATTATTTGTTTTTCGGGAAACTAATGCACAAATTTTAAGGGATATTGGAATTAAAACGGGAATATCAATTTCCAATCAAAATTGGACTCATAAAAGTATTGAGAGAACACAAAAAAAGGACTACAGAATAGGTTTAAACTTTGCTTTGAATCTTGAATGGTTTAATAACAATTATTTTACAATGATAACTGATATAGGATATATTCAGAAAGGATTTAACGAAGATGTAACAATTACTTCAATTGATAATCCCGAGAGTGGATATTTAAAAACTTTTAAAACCGAATTTGATTATCTTTATTTTAGCCCTCAACTTAAAATCAGAAAAGAATTTAATAAAATTACCCCATATGCTTTTGTTGGTCCGAGAATTGACTACCAGTCAACATACAAATCGGATTTTAATCTTTCATCCATTGAAAACGATTTTGAAAAAATAATCTTTGGTTTAAATTACGGACTTGGGATTAACTACAGAATAAACAAAATTGATATAGGCTTAGAGTTCACCAACATTTATGATTTTACTAATTTAATTAATACTCAAGCGACTCAGAACACATCAGGATTAAAAATTAAAAATAATGCATTCACAATAGATTTTGGATTTAATTTTCATTTTAAACAGAAAAAAGAATAACAATTATTGCATCAAAGTACTAATCTGGAACTCCTGAAAATTTGCCATCGTTTTTGATCAACAGGTCATTTTTGTCGGGGTTATCAACCTGAGTATCCAGATTGGTATCAGCACCGTAATAACCACCCTTCCCGGCTTCTGTTTCCCATCCTACTGTTTTATCCTGAATATCAATAACTTTATCCGCATTTATATCGCCGGCGGACATACCCCATATTCCGTTTTCAATTTCCGTATAACCTGTGGTGCCACCTGCAACTTTTGATGCCGAAGTTGAAAAATCATAGGCGTAGGAGTTACCTAAGCCCTGGGCAGGCTGCGAACTCATAATGCCAAGATGATTTCTGTGCCATACAACAACAAAAGCACCATAGGAAAATGAAGCATAAAAAACAGGAATGTCTCCGTATTCATCAACAATGTTTCCGTCGTTTAGTAAAAAACAGGGTTTGCGATAAACCGTTGTTGCTCCTGTTGCCTCAACAGCCGATGCGGCATCCCTGAGTTCAACGAGTACCCAATCAACTGTTCCCGGGGGGAGTGTCGTTACATTTTCGGTTCCCGGATAATACCACGCAGGATTGTCATTTCCGAAATATGGCAACTGCGGTGCAAAAGGCTGACTGCCGGGAATTGATCCCGCATCCTGAAGATTTGTGTGCATTATGCCTCCTGAACCTTGAATATAAGGTCCTTCCAGAAAAACCTTAAGGTTAAATGTTACCTGAGGTGCCGACACACTGCCGTTCACATAGTTTACATTTATCACAACGCCGCTGAAAGTAGCTATTTCACAGTCAGCCGGAAAGATGAGATCGGAATAGCCACCGTGGAAGATAAACTGCAAATCCAGATATTTACCGTCGGGAAAATCAACTCCGGACATTCCGGCGACCCAGGAAAAGCCCACTCTGCTGTTCTCGGGGTCATAATAGGATATGGTCCCTGCCCCTTCCGGCGAAAGATTTGTATATCCGGTATAGGTCAATACCGTTGTATCAAAAGCAACAAAAAGGGTTATGGCCCCTACATTATCCAGATCGTAAAAATCAACGGGTACAAGAACGTTATCGCCCTGCGCGGCAACGACGGTCCCGAGAGTTATTGTCTGCGCATCTGTTTTCAGAGTTATGGAGGTTATTATTAAAAGAACTGAAAATATTAATACCGACCTTCGCATTTTTTTACTTTTAAAAAATGACCGGTATTGGCCCCCCAATACCGGTCGAGAAAATTTACTAGATTTGTTTAATTAGTAATAAACACTTTACCAGTGCCGATTACATCTTTAGAAATGAGTTTCACAATGTAGAAACCCTTATTTACATTAAGTCTTATTTCCGATTGTGCGGAATTATCAATTTCACCGCTGTAAACCGTTTTTCCCGCCATATCATATATTTTGACACTGCCTGAAAAACCGGCACCTTCACCAACAATATAAACTACATTTTTATCAGCGTAGATTCTGATATTGTCAAGTTCCATATCGTCAGTTCCAAGAGGTGAGTTGAGTATCAACAACTCAAACCTTGCAGGATCGTCACCGATGGCACTGAAGAAATTATAAGCAGACTGTTGTTTAAGGTCAACGGTTACATCTTCCTGCAAATCTTTAAGATAGATGTATTTATCATCAAGATTATCATTTTCAATTGCTTCAATTGTATAGATGCCGTTTATCAACACCGAAAAGTCAAGCGGAATGGTAACATCCTCATCTGATTGTGGCAAGCTGTTAATTGCAAGTTCAAGGCCTTCGGCAATTGTTGACATCTGAGGTGCTTCATCAATACCCTGCAACTTGAATGCATCATATTGGGAATCAAAGTCATCCGTTGCCTCGTCCAGAAATCGAACAACCGTTTCATCGGAATAGCTGTTTATATCCGAATAGGTCTTAATTTTCAGGTATGGATAATCAACGTCGCCTTTTGTCCCTGAACCTTTGAACAGAGGCTTGTCATTATGAACTCTGGCGGAGTTGTTAACACCGAGAGTACCGGTTGCACTGGTTGTCGGTACATGAACGAAGAATCCCTGACCGTGGGGAATAATATTGGTGACATTATTTGTTCCTGTTCCACCTCCGGTATAAGCCCCATATTGTCCTGCTAAAGGATTAAAAATATAAATAGTGTTATCAATGTTTGTTTTTGTCCAACCGGCTGCATCCCAATCCAAAGCGGAGGGATACGGATTACCAACGAAATTATATCCCAAACTGTTGTGTGTAGCACCGGAACCGGCATGATTTGTAACACCAATGCTCAACGGCCCGGTATTCAACGACCCGTTAAATGTAACTGTTGTGGTACCCAAACCGGGTGGATTGTGTCCCGTATCATACGACCAGCAGGCGTACCCTTTCATTGGTGTCAGTTGTGTGTTCAAAGGAACTATATATGTCCAGACACTGTCCGCTTCATTAAACTCTTTAAGCCATATATCCTCAAAAACACCTGATAACCCATCGGAAATGGGCGATGAAACATAGTGCCATTGATCCTCAATAATGTATCGTTGTACGGAAAATGTTCCATTCCCTATTATTGTTCCGTTATCAATAAAAGAACCGGAAATTGTCTGAGGAGGAGTTGCTGAGTTAGAGCCGGATTGGATGAGAAATGCACCATCATTAATAGTTTGTTCTGAAGCCGTTAATTGCCCGGACGTTCCAATTGATAATCCACCAATATTCTTTATTTGTAGTTGATTAACCGATTGTGAGGAAGAAAGAATACAGTAACCACCTAACAAGGCATTATTTCCCGATGTACCGGTTCCCGGCAGTTTGTTTGCGTATCCCGGTTCAAGATATTGAGTTCCGTTCCAATTGGATGTCGAAGACCAATTTCCTGTTCCCGAAAAATAATAGCTGGAAAGTTCATAATTTGGAGCATCAATTATATAATCTGTTATATTTCCATAAGTTAAAGATATTTCTCCACTAAATGCACCATTTTGATTCAAAAAGTATCCATAACCAGGATAATAAGTATAATCTTCAGTATAAAACAATTTTGTTTGGACTTGAAACCATGAAAAGTCCGGGGTAAGTTCGGCAAAGGAAAGCCAATGTAATGAATCATTTTGCATTAATTGAACCTCAAAAGTAGCCACAGTCTTCCAATTACCATCATCCATTCCTAATAGTTCATCATATGAACTTGGAAATGGAGAAGCAGTTGCTAGTGCGTCATTTGGATCTGCCCAAAAAAACATATCATCAGTAAGCTGTTGAGATGTTGGAAAATCAGAAGTTGTATTATCCACCCGTAATGCTTTAATCCATAGTGGAGGTGGTCCTTGTTGCAGTTTTCCTTTAAAGGTACCTCCATTAATAATGTTTTCATTAAAATTAATTTGAAACTGAGAATTCCAGTAAACCCATTTATTTACTCCCGAAGGATCAGGCCCACTATTCCTAATTTGTATATCAAACTTAAACTCGCATTCTGATATTTGTTCAAAGTTTGTCATTTTTACTTCTGCAAGGTAATTCATATTTTGTGAATACCCTTTTAGCACAGAGAAAATTATAATTACAATGCCGATGTGAAGAAATTTTAAATATTTCATATCAATTAGTTTTATTTGGTTTAAAATTTATGGTAAAACTGCCTTTACTGATTCTGTATAGGCTTTGTTAACAATATTTGCATCAGTAAAATCCACCCAACCATCTCCATTTATATCATAAGGGAGATATCCTCTTGCTGACTGCGTGTAGAATGAATAAACAAGATTTGCATCAGTATAATCCACCCATCCATCCTGATCCACATCCCCCGCATAGATTCCGAAAACTCCGTTTTCAAGTTCTGTTTGGTTATTGCCGTAAGCCTGTGATGCCGCAGTAGTGAAATCGTAGTTTATGTTTCCGCCGGCAAAGTTAATACTTATTGCCGAGACCGTTTCTATATGATTGCGGATTTTTATTGTGATGTAATATGTTCCGGTGTAAAGTTCCGACAATTGGAGATGTGCAGTACCGTCCTGATTCAGTTCCACACCGGATATGGTTGTTATAATTGTGGAATAGTTTGCTGCATCGTGCAATTCCACGGTAATAACATCAGCAACGGTTCCGGGAAACTTGTCAACGAATGCGCTGCCATCCCAGTCCTGCGCTTTGTTCATCTGGTGATTGACCGGATTGTAAAGCCCCTGAAGGAATGCTTTAATATTCAGCTCAATACCATTCTTCACAAGTCCGTTGCAATAGGAGACCGGATAGGAAACCGCATCAAAGTTAGCAATATCACAATTTTGAAGATCAAAAGTAAGCGGAGCTGTGCCGTTAATATAATAAAATTCAATCTTGAATAGAGTGTCGTTATTGGGAATGTCAACTCCCTGTCCGTTATTTGGATCAACGGTCCAACTATAAGCAAATTTTCCGTTAGCGGCATTATAAAGGCTCGTCCCGAAACCGGTCAATTGCGGATGTTCCATTGTAATACCGCTATAGGTCAGCATGGCAGGGTTAAAATCAATTGTAAGGGTTATTGCCCCCACATCCAGAAACCCCGTTGCCACAACCGGCATCAGAATGTATGTGTTTTGTGTTGCAATAACGGTATCCAAACAAACCGTCACGTTCCCGCCCGGTATTTCTGTTATCCAGCCGTTGTCGTAATAAGGAAGAATGGGATTAAGATCGTAATCAACCATCTCACATTGAGCCGTGACGAATGATACCGGAGTGTTTGTCCCCAGATATTTCAATTTTATGGTAAACAAAATGTCATCGTCATTTAATGTAACACCGTTTGAAACGGCATTCCACGCAGTATAAATAGTATCATTATGCAGGTTGTATAAAAATCCGTTAGAAATTGCAGGATTAATATTCACTATATCCAGATACTGAACTACTTGTTCCTCAATATCAATAACATAGTTGAATGCACCAATATTATTGAATTTTTTAACTGTCACAGGCAAATAGACCGTATCTCCGGCATAGGCTGCCGTTGAATCAATAATTATCTGGGTCATAGTTGTAATGTCCTGAGTGACCATTCCATCGGCATATAACACACTTTGCACATTAGCGTTGTAATCCGCCACTTCACAGGCGGAAGTGTTGAATGTCAGGTCGCTGTTACCTCCGTTATATGTAAACTTCATTTTGAAAAGTTCTCCGTTTATTGTGTATCCGCTACCTGTTTGTGTTGTCCATGAAATTGCGACTCTTGCAGGATTTGTAAGAGTGTTTACAATAAACCCGGAAGCAAATTCATTTGTAAGTTGATCGAATGTGAGGATAGTTGCATCATATTCTATGACAAAATCGAAAGAACCTACTCCACTGTTTGCAACACCGGAAAAGTCGGCTTCCACTGGCACCTCCACATAATTGTTTGGTGGAGACTGTGGTATCTGATTAAGCTGACTAATAATGTTAACAGTAACAGCATTGAGGTCGGGGCCTATGCTGCCATCGGTATATATGGTATTGACAACATTTCCGCCAAGATTCCCAAGCTCACAAGCAGTTTCGTCAAAATCAAAATCCGATGTGCCGCTTATATATTGAAATGTGATGTTCAAAAGAGTACCTCCTGCAGATGTCAAACCGTTAACATCGGACCAGGAAATACCTAATCTCATAAGATTGCCATACTGCCATGTATTGACCAAAGCACCGCTAATATCCACTCCGGCAAATGACACATAGCTGACAACACTAGGGTCATAATCAAAATAAAGCGTTATTGCGCCAATCTGATCAAAATTTGTATATTCGACAGCAATGTCAACATTTTCCGGTACGGCAACATAATCACCAATTGATATTGTTGCCGGCTGTCCCATCGCAACAGCCATCATCAGCGGTAGTGCCAGTATTGTTATTATCAGTTTTTTCATTTTTAGTTTTTTTATTTGTAAATGATTAACAGGGTTAAAGATGTGAGTGCCACAAATCAATGTGACACCCACACCGGTTAATTATTTCATATAAACAATTCTTACTACATCAGTGTAGTTGGAAGTTTCACCCTGAACTATCATTCTTACGTAATAGACTCCTGTTCCAAGTCCGTAATCCGAAGGTCTGAAATTGATCAGGTAATCGCCTGCATCTTCAGTGCCGTCAACAATTTTTGCAACAACATTTCCAAGTGATGTTGAAACAACTATCTGCACCTGACCGTTCTCGGGAAGTACATATTTGATATTTGTCGACTGTTTCAACGGGTTAGGATAGCAATTCAAAGAATAAAGTTTGCTCAGGTCGGCATCCGACTTAAGCACGTTGACTTTGTCAATATTCAGATGAACATTGTCAAGGACTTTACAGTTCTCGTCGGCAAACTCTGTCTTCTCACTACGCATAAACAGATTCATATAATTATTGACTTTCTGGTCGGTAGAGCAAACAAGAGTAAAGAGAGTACCGTCCGAAGGAATATTGAGAGGCTCAACTTCCGACCATGCAACATTGATCCAACCGTCGCCAATGGTGTAAAGCAGCCCAGGTATTGTTGTCTTAAGCTCCTTGATATCAATGATATTATCAGGATAGTTTATATAGATTGACATAGCTCCTATTTCACTGTCACTGATAAGTTTAACAGGCAAGACAAAATCTTTGTTTTCCTGAACATTGATCTCATTATCGCTCTCAATGGCAAACATCATTGACGACTTACCGGAACCCGGAGTAAATGAGCCGTTAACATCTCCATAGCACATTGTCTGAATGTTCAGAGTAGTTGCAGCGGAATGCGTATAAGCAAGTGTTGCCACATTATCGCTTGTATTGGTAAAGTTCACGGCACCGTCAACATCCCAGAATGCCCAGTCACCTGCACTGAAAGAGTTAACGATATATACTGCACGCTGTTTAACAAGTAATGCATCAAGAGAGCTCAAAGTATTGGAAGCATTAACATCACCAACATTATCAATAAACGCTGCAGGTGACCACCATGGGAAAGTGTAATTCAATGCGGTACGCTGTATTGCAAGTGCATCCGTAGAATTGGCACCACCCCAGTCTTTGGCCGTCTCCACCTCAAGGGTATATGAGCCGTTTGTAAGAGTGTTAAAATTATAATGTCCGGAGGCGTCTGTTGTTGTTGTTGCAACAACTGTTGCACCACTCTTAACTCTTACCGTCACATTACTCATAGGAGTACCCGAACTATTCTTATAAGTAATAGTACCTTGCAGAGCAACCGGTGTGATTGTGACCGAAACCTGATCGGTATAATCACAACCTGTTGCGGCAATTGTTTCAGTTACCGAAACCGTACCCGTGCCACTTGGGCCCCAGACAACCTCACAATAATAATCGTTAGGTGAAGGATTGACCACATAACTGTCGGCTCCTGTCACTGTCCAGGAGTAAGTATGTCCTGCGACATAAGGGGTTGTGTAAACTTCCGTAGTACCGCCGATAACCGAAAGGTTGCCGGTGATTTGCGGATCCGGAGCAGGATTGACAGTTACGTCAAAAGTACATTGTCCCGTATTTCCACTTTGGTCGGTAGCCGTCCACGTTACAGTTGTAATTCCTACATTGAATGCCACACCGTCAAGTGAACCGGAACCTGTACCCGTGGTTGCACCGGATAAGGTATAATCAACGCTTGATACAGTACAATTATCCTGTGCATCCGTATAATCAAATCCGGTACCGGAGACAGTATATGTGTCATTAACCGTTTCATCGGCACATTCCGTTTGGTCACCGGGACAGGTTACCGTCGGATCAATATTATCAGTAACGGTTATTGTTGTCTGGCATTGATCCGAATTACCGTGAATATCATTTACTGTCAGAGTTACAGTATTATCTCCCAGATCATTGCAAGTGAAATCATACTCAGACAGAGTCATATCCTGTATTCCGCAGTTATCCGAACTTCCGTTATCAACCTGAGCAGCCGTAACGGAGGCATCCCCGTTTGCATCAAGGAATATTTCAACATCCTGACAAACAGCTACGGGATTCTCCGTATCGTTGACCGTAACGTCAAATGAATCTGAGGAGCTGTTTCCGCAAGCATCGGCAGCACTAACATTGACTTGTGTAGTTCCGACATTGAATACCGAACCACTTACCGGATCAAATGTTACGTCAAGCATACGTATCATTGATGTATTATCAATAGCAAGCTTATCAGCTTCAAGGAATGTAAACCACAGATAGCGGTTTCCGCCAACTTCAGTAGCAATAACATCTAACGGGTTTGTTCTTGTTTCCGTCCAAAGTTTGTTTCCTGTGGCGTCAAGAAGATTGCAATCCACTGCAAGAATTCCCGCACCATTATCTCTGAATACCCATTGCAGAGTGTACCAACCTGTTGTTGTTACATCATAATAGTTGGAATAATTTGCGTGCACATCTCTTCTTGTGAACCAACTGTTATTATCAGCACCTATGGCAATAACGCCATTTGAGTATCCGGCAGCGTGGAATATAAAATCACGTAGATGATTTCCATCCTGTCTGGTTACGGCACAAGATAAATCCCAACCGTATGTACCTGCTGTCACTGCAGGGTCATTTACATCAAAATAGACATCCTGGGTGACAATGAATCCGTCTCCGAATACCGTACTGTAACCACCTAATCTGCTGAAGACGCCTGTATAATCATCCGGCGGATCAGGAATGCCGGCAGAAGAGAATACGGCATGAGCATTTCCGGTTTTAGATGTTATACCGTCTGTTCCCGAAGCAACTCTGGCCATAGGACTGTTATATCTGTTCCAATCGGAAGAAGGTCCAAAACCAAGAGATGCGGAGTAATAATGTCCGGGAACCCAACCGGTATTTTCAAATCCCTGGAAGAAGACAAAATCGGTGGCAGTTGTGTCGTATGTTACAGCCGCACTGCAATACTGGGGATCGTTATCCTGCGTAATATCAGCGGGTGCTACAACAAGAGGTGAAATATTATCTTCAATAGTTATTGTTTGGATACAAGTTGAAGTGTGACCGAAATAGTCGGTTGCAGTAAATGTCCGTATAACAGTCCCTGTGGTATTACATTGATTTTGACCGGATCTGTCGTCATTATAAGTAACAGTTACAGGGAGATAGCAGTTTGAAGCTTCATCTGCCAGTGCATATCCCGTTGCATAGGGATCCCTATCCTGATCCATATTCAGAGTTACATCAGAAGGACAAGAGGTGAAAGTGGGATTTGGATATGTGTAACGCGTAGTCATAGCTTCATCAGCCCACCACTCGTAGAAATCAGCCATTCCGTCATTTTCACTGTAAACCTCACTTCCTAAACCGCAAGTATTATGAGGATCATTATAAGGACCTGTCTGATCGCCCCACCAGTTATCTTTAACATCCTGCACGACTGTTTCATTTGTATAAAATCCTGCTGCATTTGCAGATAGATCATTATTATTTGCCATAGTATTTACGGTAGCACCATAATTGTATGCGAGAATTCCCATATACCAATTTGTAATTACTGAGTGAGAAACAGTTAAGTTAACAGGATTTGCGGAAAAGGTAGCTATTCCATATTGGTCCGTTACCGAAGAACCCGGTCCTATTATAGTATCTTGATCAAAGGATACTGATACAGTTGCTTTTCCCGAATTATAATATGAATCCTCTTCGGCACCATTTGAAGGCAATTCCTTCTTCAAGAAACCATTGGAACCCTTAGAACCATAATTATAAATTCTTACACCATGAGAAGTTGGATTTGTTATTTTGTTCATTTTAAAAACTCCTCCGGAGCCTTCCTCAAAGGCAGCACTTAACTGACAATTATCCATTGTAGAATTTTCTATTGTAATATCAGGGCAATTACGCATAAGAACACCACAAACAACCCATCCACTACCAGTATAATCTATATCCTTAATGTTGCAATTTGATATTGTACCTGAAACTCCATCTAATATATCAAATCCATTTTGACCAGTTATGCTTGTTGCACCTGCTCCGGTAACGGTTACATTATCAACATCAACCGTTAGTCCCGGGCCTACAAGAAATAGACCGTCTTTTTGGAAGTTGCTTATATTCATTCCGTCAATAGTAATGGTATATGAGCTACCGGGATATGTATTGTTGAATGCATAAACACCGTACCCATGCTGAACACCGCTGAAAGGTGTATTTTGAATATTAACTACATCAACATTATTTATTACGCCACCAGCATTCCAAAAGCCTATACCCATAAATCTGTAGTTATTATTACCCTGACCGTCGCCATCAACCGTTAAGTTGGACAAGACAACATTATCCACACCATCTACAAAAACAACAGGATAGTTATCCTTAGTTCCACTATTGAATGAAACAGGTAGTACTGCAGGCGATTGAATTGTTGTACTCGAAACACCGACACCATTCAATGTCAAGTTATTCCTGTCGGGAAAAATAGTAACCTGTTCAACAAATGTACCGGCGCTGGCATTAAGAATATCCCCTTCGGAGGCTTCATCAACAGCATATTGTATGCAACCGAAAACTATTTCTTGCATATTGGGGTTCAGTACATATTTATCATAAACATTTGCAGGATTTACATCTCCGGCTGCATCAAGCCATACATGGACTTTATTATTATTAAATGTATTTGCTTTATAAGTTGAACCGTTAGCCTGATAAGTTGCCAGCCCCATTTCATTTCCTTCCAGAGTATTGTTTCCAACAGTTGCCGTTGCCTGATATATTAAAATACCGGAAGCTTCCCATGTATGAGGATGCTCAACTTTATTCCAGATATTATTGATAACAGTATTGTTTTCAATGGTACCCGTTGACCCAAGAAGGAAACAAATTCCGTTTTGAGCAGTAACTTCGGCAACATTTTGACCGATCACAGTGTTGCCAGTAACGTCGGCCGTTGTACCATTCATCCTGATATAAATACCGCCTTTTTGATAATCATCAATAATATTGTTCGATACTGTTAGCGATTGCGTCAATCCTCCGGCTTGCGATGAATAAAATGCATGTCCCATCTGATTTCCGGTAAATGTTCCGGCATCGTGAATTCCGGTAATTCTATTACCGTCAAAAGTACCGTTG
>JALSSR010000263.1 GCA_026984135.1 Bacteroidales bacterium | reverse complement strand
ATCCATATTGAGGTTGTCGAAGTTAAAGCGTGCGGCACCCTGCGGGGCTTCATTGGCTTGATTTACCATATAATCCCAATCACCGGCAGTATTCATAATATTGCTCATAAGGTAGCCGTAACGGTTCATACGGGCAAAGATAAGGATTTTTTGATTATTTTCTTTGCCTGATTGCAAATCCTCAAAATATCGGGTTCGGGATTGGAAAATCCCGAACAGCTCTTTTAATGACACAGCCTCCCATTTCGGGCTCTTTCGGATTTCAGCACCGCATTGTGTGCCGGCCTAATCCGAAAGTGAATACTTCCGGGATTTGTAATCCCGGAGATATAGAAAATGTCGAATAACAAGGTTTGTTGATGATGGCGATTCCTTGTCGGTGACAACACCGACAAAAGGCAGGGTTATAGAAAAAATGCTCAATACTCAATATGCATTGGACAATGCTCAAGGAAGGAAAAATCAAACATCTATTGGTTTTACCCCTCTAAATCTCCCCTGAAGGTGAGACTAATGATAGATTTGTCGAAATACCGAAAGAAAACAGGTTTGCAAAAAGCAAACTTGTTTTCTTTCGAGTATTAACTGGTTCTAAGCAGCTTTGCGTTGCAAACCTGATAAGAACCAGTAAAAATGAAACCTTTGAAGTAAAGCTAACATCTTTGTGGTTTTTGTGTTTTCGTGTTTTCGTGATAAAAAAATAAAAACACTAAAACTCAAATGATACTGTCTCGCATCTTGGGGCTCTTTCGGATTCCCGCCTGACCTGACGCCCGCCTGACCATACGCCCGCCTGACCGTACGGGCAGGGGCAGGGACAGGTCAGTGCCGGGATAATTTTTTTAATTTTGTGATTCTTAGAGCCTTTGTGCCTTTGTGGCAAAAAAACTCGCACTTGTGACTCTTTCAGATTTAAGCAGTCGCCTCTTGGGCAGGATTATCCTAAAAAAATTATCTTCAGGATATATAATCACAAGTGGAGATAAAATACAGGATGGCAAAGTTTTCCGGTGATGGCTATTCTTTGTCGGTGACAATACCGACAAGAGGCAGATAGATTTCACCGGTTAAAAGGATAAAAATAACAAACTTCTGCCTGAGATTATACAGTGCATAGGCTTGCGTCAAAACCCGAAAAGCACTTAATAAGATTTTAAAACTACTTTGTCTTATTGATAAATTTACCTAAAACAAAGTAATATTCTTTGTTTTGTTTTTTTACTATTAAGGTATTTGTTCCTTTTTTTTTTCACTATAGTATCACCTTTTGATAATATATGAGATAAGTATCTATTTTTACCTGAATATTTATAATTTCGAGAATTGGTTAAAAAAATTTTCTTTGAATCACCTAACACTACAAACGATGCCCCTTTGGTAGTATATAAATCAATTATTTCACCAATAAATTCATCATTAATGGTAACATCGTTGTATTTATTATGTAATTTACCAATCTTATTTGAATCGTGAACCGTAAAAAATATTGCCATTGATACGATCATTAATATTATAAAAATTATTCCAAATATTTTCATAATTTTACCAATGAATATGATTAAATTGTCTTGTATATTGTCCGGAAACTATTGTCGGACCTACTCCAACTCCAGCACCTACCCCGACACCAATTAGGTACTCTCCATTTACATTAGGATTTTCAACCCAACTTATGTTTAAGCCTACTGCAAAACCTACATCAGCAGAAACACTAATATTATTTCCCCAACTCTCAAATACATCCATTTTGAGATTATTTATATCACCAAAATAATAGTATTTGTATCCAACTGCCAAAGCACTTGCACTAACCCAACCTGCACCAAGGCCGGCAGAAGTGAAATTTTTATAATTCCAAGCATCGGGACCTCTTATTGTAAGAATACCTCCCCAAGGAGATGCAGAGGAAGCTCCGACCGCTTCGGTTGCTCCAGTAAGCTCAAAAGAATATGCAACAGGAATAGTTTTGTTAATGGTATTTGTAACCCAGCCAGGTACAACCTCACCACCAGAACCACTCTCATCCCCCCGGCTTCTTTCACCGACTACCATAGCCTCACTAAGCCAAACGGAAGATTGACTTTTTATCTGATCCATATTGAGGTTGTCAAAGTTAAAGCGTGCGGCACCCTGCGGAGCTTCATTGGCTTGTTTTACCATATAATCCCAATGATCGGTAGTGTTCATAATATTGCTCATAAGCCAGCCGTAACGGTTCATACTGGCAAAGATAAGGATTTTTTTGATTATTTTTCTTTGCCGGATTACAAATCCTCAAAATATCAGGTTCGGGATTGGGAAATCCCGCACAGCCCTTTTAATGATACTGCCTCCCATTTCGGGCTCTTTCGGATTTCAGCGCCGCATTGTGTGCCGGCCTAATCCGAAAGTGAATACTTCCGGGATTTGTAATCCCGTAAAGAAAGAAAATACCGAATAGTAAGATTTGTTGATAATGGCTATTGAAAAAGCCTCATATTAATATAAGTCTCTAAGTTTTTCAATTTATATATCAGTTTTCCTTTTCTGATTGTAGATATTTGATGGAATAATAAGCAATACTATATCCCACAAAAATTCCGCTTAGAAGAAAAAATACAAACAACCACCAAACTGGAATAATATCTGACACAAAACTATAATAGATAGATAATAATAAAAATGATATACTAAAAGCAATCTTTATTATTAAATACGATTTACGAGCCAAATAATCTAATACTTTATTCATTTCTTCTTTTTATGTTTCTTAATTACCACTTCAATAACTACTGATAGACCCAATGATATTGCAAGCAAGGCAATAAAAACCCGATTCCATATACCTGTTAAATAATCCGCAAACAAAATGTCTATAACTACAAGTAATACAATAACTATCAAAAAAAACGTATTTAACCTTTTTAAAGTTTTCATTGCTAAAATTTTAAGGTCGGTTTGGATTAGGTATTGGAGTATAGAATGGTGGTAGTGGTTTAACAAAGTTTGCATTATCAACCGGCATTGAATCTGGTTGCAAATAAAACCCATCATATAATTTTTTAGCTAACACTGAAGCTCCACCTAATCGGAGTGCCCATTTAATAAAATCTTTACCATTACCTTCCGGAAAGAAAGTTTTGTTATTTATACTGCTCATAGGTCTTGGTATATAATTATTTGGCCTATCAGTGGACCAAGGGCCAGGATAATTTGTATTTCCAGACCTATAAACTCTGTCTAAGATATACGCACCACCAAGTATAAATGGTATTGCAATATCATCAAGTGGTAAAACTACGGAAGCATCATCACTAAGTAATACTCCACTAATAATTAATGCTTCTTCCATATAAGAATGATCATCAATCCTTCTTCCACCGACTACCATAGCCTCACTAAGCCAAACGGAAGATTGGCTTTTTATCTGATCCATATTGAGGTTGTCGAAGTTAAAGCGTGCGGCACCCTGCGGGGCTTCATTGGCTTGTTTTACCATATAGCCTAAATCACCGGTAGTATTCATAATACTGCTCATAAGCCAGCCGTAACGGTTCATACGGGCAAAGATAAGGATTTTTTTAAATTTTTTCTTTGACGGATTACAAATCCTCAAAATATCGGGTTCGGGATTGGAAAATCCCGAACAGCCCTTTTATTGACACAGCCTCCCATTTCGGGCTCTTTCGAATTCCCGCCTGACCGGACGCCCGCCTGACCATACGGGCAGGGGGTTTTACTTCTTTCTAAAACACGAAATAATTCAGTTTTACCAGTAATTGATACCCCTAAGGCAGTAATTCCATATGCAGTTTCTTGTGTAGATATTCCATTATCTGTCAACTCACCCCAACCGGCTTCACCATTCTTCTCAAAGAACTTCTAAAACCCCCGACAATGCTGGGATTTTTATTTTTATAGTACCCACTTTCCTATTATAATGGGTAAAATGAAAATTAATATCGTGGTAAGAAAATAAATCAAGTATAACTTTCCTTTTCGATAATCATATTTCTCAATTAAATCATCATATTTTTTTCTCCTGAAAACAAATAAATAGTTCAAAACAATAAAGGGCAAAAAGAGAGTTAAAAAACCTGATAAAAATCCATCAAGCATTTCGCCTGGGAATAGGTTAAAGTCAATAAATATATCTAACTTAATGTTGAAAGTACTTAACCAAAAGAACACTGTTAACAAATTTATTCCCTGTAAAACAGAAATCGGTATCAACGTGTAGGGTTTCCAATTTCGCATATCCCCGTGCTTTGTCTTTTCATAAACAATAGCATCAACCCATATCTTATAATATAAACTCATAATCATTGCTTCTGTGGTTTAGTTGAAATGTCATAAACGAATCTTGCTCCAAAATAGATAGTTACTCCACCTCCAATAATCCAACCGACAGGATTTGATGCTAAAAAGATTGTTGCTCCAAGTCCTACTACTCCAACTCCAAAGTCAGTAACATCCCAACCGTTAACAGCATCAATCCCACCTTGAGAATAGTCAGTATAAATATGGTAACCTGACACGCCCATCCCAAAAACACTTCCTGCTATTCCTGCACCCCTTACAACTTTCACGTAACGAGCACCTGCCACTCCCCAATCAGCACCTTTCATACCCAATTGTAGAAGTTCACTTTTCACTTCATTGGCAAAACCAAATGCAGAAACGCCTGTTGCAGCTTCATCTATTGTGATTCCATCATTTAAATTATCACCCCCACCAGCCTTGCCACTCTCATCCCCCCGGCTTCTTTCACCGACTACCGTAAATGTACTAAGCCAAACGGAAGATTGGCTTTTTATCTGATCCATATTGAGGTTGTCGAAGTTAAAGCGTGCGGCACCCTGCGGGGCTCCATTGGCTTGTTTTCCCATATAATCCCAAGCACCGGTAGTGTTCATAATATTGCTCATAAGCCAGCCGTAACGCTTCATACTGGCAAAGATAAGGATTTTTTTTGAATATTTTTCTTTGCCGGATTTCAAATCCTCAAAGTATCGGATTCGGGATTGGGAAATCCCGAACAGCCCTTTTATTGACACGGTCTCACACTTGGGGCTCTTTCGGATTCCCGCCTGACCTGACGGGCAGGTCAGCGCCGGATTGTGTGCCGGCCTAATCCGAAAGTAAATACCTTCGGAATTTGTAATCCCGGACACATAGAAAATGTCGGATATTAAGGTTTATTGGTGATGACTTGTTGCAAATCCCGTTCAGACTGGGGAGAAAAAGAAAAACACGGTCAGATTGATTTCATTTAATAGGATATGCATTTCCAATAATAAATAATAAAACTATTGATATAATACCATATGCAAATAAAACAATGTTCCCAACTCTTTTTTTAAACTTACTCTCATTTTCATATTTCAGTTTTATTTTTTCTCTTCTCCTGAAGAAATAAAATATATTAAATAATAAAACAATAAAATTAGGAATAAGAGAATATAAAATAACTTCATTTTTATTTTTTGGTGTATAACCAAAATCAAAAAAATGATGAAGAAGTGTATCAATTGTTGCAATATTGGCAGCCATAACCATCCAAAATATCATCATAGCACCAAAAGGTGGCATGTCTTCTTCTGATTTCCCTATTAGCAATTGCCAAAGTCTGTAATATAAATATTCCATAAATTTCATTTAATGTGTAAAGTTATGATACGAAGTAGGCAAAACCCATTCGGGGTGTTCCATAACAGAATTTATATAAACATTAAAAGCTGCTTTATCAGTAATATAAATAGTAGCGGCTACTGCTCCAACCCAACCTCCATACTGAGTGCTCAAATAAATAATTCCTACGTTTGCTCCAATATCAGTACCTGTTTCAGCCCATGATTGATATGGTTGACCTGTGGCAGGATTAATATTTCCGGAGAGATAAAAACCTGTTGTAATAGTTAAACCCAATCCAACATACGGGGTATATTTAAAACCAATATTTAAACTATTTAAACAACTCTATTGCCAGATATAAAATAAACACAATCTCTACCTATACCTGTATAATGCACGATTCCTTGAGTCGCAGATACAACAACTCCTGTAACATTATTTATGTTGCTAATTGTTTTAATTCCACCACCCCCGCCAGCCTTGCCACTCTCATCTCCCCGGCTTCTTTCACCGACTACCGTAAATGTACTAAGCCAAACGGAAGATTGACTTTTTATCTGATCCATATTGAGGTTGTCGAAGTTAAAGCGTGCGGCACCCTGCGGAGCTTCATTGGCTTGTTTTACCATATAATCCCAATGATCGGTAGTGTTCATAATATTGCTCATAAGCCAGCCGTAACGGTTCATACTGGCAAAGATAAGGATTTTTTTGATTATTTTTTTTGATTATTTTCTTTGCCTGATTGCAAATCCTCAAAATATCGGGTTCGGGATTGGAAAATCCCGCACAGCCAATAGCAAATATTTTGGTAATAAAAAAGGCCGTCCCAAAGGATAGCCTTTTTTTAAAAACAAATTATACAACACTATCGAACAATCATTTTATTGGTAATTTTTTCGTCTCCTGCATTTACAGTGTAATAATAAACCCCGGCACTTAAGTTTGATACGTCAATAGAAACGTTTTTAATACCGGCACTTGTCGTCCCAAGGTTCAGTGTCCTGACAACTTGCCCTGTTAGGTTTACTATATCAATTGAGACATCTCTTTGCTCCTGCAATTCAATCCCGATTGTTGTTTCTGCATAGGCAGGATTAGGATAATTTTGCGAAACCTCAAAACCGATGTTCTGCTTTGGATTTTCAACACCTGTAAACATATTGATAGGGAAGTCCATATGAATCATAGTATTTTCATCCTCGTCATGATTGTTCAACCATTGAAATATTCCCGGAACTTCATCCATTTGGAACATAATATGTATTTTGTTCTTAACATTTAAGGACATTGCCGGATAAACGCACTCTGAAAGGAAGAATGAAATATCGCTGGTCACATCAAATGGACCGGTCCAGGTATTGCCACCGTCGTAAGAAGCATTTATATGAATATGTCTGTAATTATTTGTTCCGTTATCAAAGCCGGGAGCAATAGCAGTATAAGTAAGAAAGATATCATCATTCTCATCTATTCCCATCTGAGGAAAAGAGGTCATACACTGGTTTCCATAAAAGACCTGATCAGGAAGAATGTCATAGCTTCCGGTAGCATCAGGCAGGATCCAGCCAATGAGGTTTCCACCGGCAATAAGATAATCATTTGTATATGAACTTATTATAGTTGTATCCAGAGGTTCCATATCTTCATTCCAGTAAATAATACCCTCTGTACTCATTGGATACCAATATGCTGAGCCAGCTTCATAAAACATAAGCTTTTTACCAAAAGCAACATGTGCCTTACCTTG
The DNA here is from genome assembly GCA_026984135.1 of Bacteroidales bacterium. GTDB lineage: Bacteria > Bacteroidota > Bacteroidia > Bacteroidales > JAADJA01 > JAADJA01. The sequence goes on along the minus strand of JALSSR010000263.1, from coordinate 25,235 downwards.
TGAGTCAAGAACTATTGCACTTGCACCATCACCACAAGGAATAACATCAGTATCAGTAGGAGGATCTAACGGATCATAAGGTGTTGTATAAACATCAATTATATCCCAGCTATCACCATTATCTGTTGATTTAAAGATCTGTGCGCTGAACTCGTCAAATCCATAAGTGAACGCAATAGTCTCACCCACAGGATTTGCCCACATATATTCCAGGTTAACCGAATTAAGTCTGTAATCTTCCCCAAGTCCTTCAATTAATTCAGCCTCAATGTCCCAGCTTTCTCCACCGTCGGAAGACCTGTAATAGAGTAATGCGTTATCCTGTCCCATATAAGGAGCATCGTATGTACGGGCAAGCAGATGAATATATTCATGGTTCTCACCGCTTGTAATCATTGAGTGCCAAACAATTGAAAGGTCATCAGGACCATAAACCGTATTCATTGTCCAGTCACCTTCACCTTTGGTCTCCCTTGTATAAATCCTTATGGGGCCGGGTTCTCCTCCTGGATACCAATAATGAGCGATAACCTCTCCGTTTTCTCCCCAGGGTGCATAAGAAGGCCATCCTGTTCTTTCATCATCCCCAAGATGCATTAAAGGCTCGCCCCAATCCGAGCCGTCATAATAGTTATAACCTGTTCCCCTGTTTGGAACAAGCTCCGGTCCGGCAGCCATCCAGATAGCACCTACGGTACCATCATCATACTCCCACATTCTGTTCATAATATTAACATACGATTGCAGGTCGTAATATGTAATACCTACTTCAGCAGTCTCATTCGGTGCCTTTTCGCCTATAACCGGATTTCCGTTAACAATACTAAATCCGTCAGGTGTCATTTCAACTTTTTGAACTTTAACCGGATTTTTAAGTTTTGTAAAATGATTCTGTGCAAATAAGGATGCACTTAAAATAACAATCAAACTCGAGAGTAAAAACTTTTTCATAATCAAATTTTTAAGTTAGTAATAAATTATTATCACTGGCAAATATAATAAAAAAGTGCAAAAGAAAAAGCATTACCGGAAAAAAAATATATCAACAAGCTTTCAACGGGAGTTAAATTTGATTTAAAGTTTAGCGCAAGTGCAACTATTATTCATCGCAAAACCAACCTGAACTCATATATCAAACTATCTCCAAAGCCTTAGTAATAAGACCTCAACACCAAGGAACAGAAGGCCGAGAATAACAAACCACATCCAAAGGCGAATTCCGCGGCTCATCTCGGCAACTGTTTGCTCAAAAGGTACCGAACCGGATTTTACAATATGAAAGTTGTCTATTCCGTTATCTTTCAGAATCTCCGAAATATCATCCGTATTATAAAAAACCATCTCCGATTCGCTTCTGTTGTAATTAAATGACAACCCTTTTACCGGTTTATCATTATAGGTCAATAAATAATTACCTGCAACTTTTATTCTGTTATGAGGATAAATTTCAAGCCCGGAACCTATTATCCGCTGGTCGGGAATCATCTCAAAACCGGAATTCAAAAGTTTTATTTTATAAAGATTATCCCCGATAAGAGAGACATTATTAATTACGATTGTATTGTCACTACCTATGAAATAAAAATTCCGGCTCTCTTTATATCCCGAAATAGCAATCTTGTACAATGTGGGAACAAAAATGGCATGTTTCGGGAATGTGCTGAATTCCGGCTTTAAAGGAACGGCAAATAAATAAACTTTTCCTGCTCCCACAGGATAAGAACTCAAAAACACATTTCCGTTTTGCATTTCCATTAACGTCTCCTTCATTATTCTTGAATTCCTCGTGATATCATAGCTTTTAAACACAACGGGCAGGTCTATATTTTCGGGTATTTCGTCAAAAACATCCGAATAAAGCGGATTTTCAACATCTACAAAACCGACTTTTGTCGCTGTAGTGTCCAGCCCCGTATAGAAGTCAGTGCCGAGAGAGGTCAGGAATGTTTTATAATTATCAATATCAATATTTCCAGAGGGAAAAACAACAAGGCTACCACCATTAATGACAAATCTCTTCATTTCCTGTCCCAGACCGGTGGAAATTCTGTCAGCCTCATTTAAAATAATAAGACTGTTGGAGGCAAGAGAAGAATAATCAAGGTTTCCCTGCTCTTCATTTCCAAACACAAATGTCGAATCATTACCAAACAAGGAGTTCAGGTACACATTATCACCGTTACCGTTTATACTAAGAACATTAGTCACCGAAGAAACATAATATGAAAAGAAAAATGTGTCATCAAAGCTTATTGGATAGTCGTTTATCTCCAGCACGCCAAACTGAATACCGGCATTTTGGTTTGTATAAGCAAGTTCAACCTCAGCCTCTTTTCCTCTTTTGATATCGAAACTTGCAACAGCTTTTTGCACCCCTCCTATTTTCAGGTTGACGGGAATTTTTTCATAATCTATATCCGAACTGTTTTTAATTCTCACAAAAAGTTTAACCTGCTGATTAACCTGATATACAGGAGCTTCAAACCAACAGGAATCAATATAAAGATTATTCGTATTGACCGATTCGATGGGAATTATAAAAACATTTAAAGAACTGTCAATTTGAGGAAGGTTATCATTCATCATATTTTTTTGAAAATCGGAAATCAAATATATTGATTTCACACCGTCATTTTCCGTTGAAAGCATATCTGCCTGACGCGAAAGCAGCTCGGCCAAAGAACGGGTTGACGGAGATATTGTAATCTCATCCAAAAGATTTTTAAACTCATCCCTACTTACAAGTCTCTGATGTTTTCCTTCAAAATCATTTGTAAGAAGTTGAAATTTGTCGGAATTCTTGTAAACATTCACGATTTCCAAAGCTCTCATTTTCGCTTTATCAAGCAAAGTTCCTTTGTTTGATTCAGCCTGCATACTAAATGAATTATCAATATAAACGCTCACAATATTCCTGGCACTTTTGTTTATCAGGCTCTTTGAAACGGGAATATACGGTTGTGCAAAGGCAATTACCAAAGCGGCAATGGCAAGCATCCGCATCAACAGCACCAGTAAGTGTCGCAATCGCGACTGTTTTTGTGTTTGCTGTTTCAACTCCGACAGGAACTTCACATTTGTAAAGTAAACCTTTTTAAACCTTCTGAAATTAAACAGATGGATTATAACAGGTATTGCAAGAGCAAACAGACCGTATAAAAAACCGGGATTTACAAATTCCATTATCCGACAAAATTAATCAGTGGCAAAAATAGGAAAAGAAAACATATATTCGAGAATATACTGCTTCTTTATGATTTTGATCCGATTACGATATTTTTTATGGAAAACATAAAAAATATTGCTCAAATAAAAAAATATTGTATTTTTGCACCCTCATTTGGAGAGATGGCAGAGCGGTCGAATGCGGCGGTCTTGAAAACCGTTGAGGGTCACACCTCCGGGGGTTCGAATCCCTCTCTCTCCGCCTTCGCCCGCCGAAGTCAAGCGTTGCGCAGACGTTGGCGGGCTTCGCCTAAAATTCTATCAAAAGTCTAAAATAGAAAGTTTGTCCGGCGGGCTACGGCGGACAAGTCCGCGGCAGATGAAAAAAATTAAACTCTATTACGTTTATTTTTTTGCTTACCGTTAACTTAAAATTTCTACCGTTAACTTATTTCTCTTGACTTGATGTCGAATATTAACTATTTTTGTTTTTTTTTGCATTTTAATTATATTTAATAACTTTGTACGATGATGAATTTTAAGAACTATAGGCTAACCCTGCTTCTGTTAAGTACTCTGTTTCTACTAATTACAGGACTTCAGGCTCAAAAGCTAAACGCCCTGCTCTCATATTCCACTTTCTATTCACCAAAGGACGGACCATACATTGAGACATATCTGAGAATTGCCGACAATAGTATTCATCTTGAAAAGACTAAAAACGGAAAGTATCAGGGTAAGGTACAGGTAATAATGATGTTTAAAAAGAATGATTCGATTATTAATTTTGACAAATATGAACTGACAAGTCCGGAATTAGATTCGGTTAGCAATACTTCGAGTTTTATTGACCAGCAAAGGTTCTCTTTGCAAAACGGAAACTACAATTTTGAGATCCAAATATGGGATATGCTCGACACGCTTTCAAAACCATACGTAACACTTCAGCCGATAACAATAGACTATGACAATAACAAGGTTTCGGTATCGGGAATAGAGCTTATTGAATCTTACTCAACTACTAAAGCTCCGAGCATTATTTCAAGAGCCGGTTACGATCTTGTACCGAACATTTCCAATTTTTATCCTGCGAATGCTAATAAGCTGATTTACTATTCCGAGGTTTACAATACGAAAAAAGCACTTGGTATTGATCAGAAATATTTGATATCATCATATATCCAAATTCTGGAAACAGGAAAAACACTTCAGGATTATATCAGGTATAAAAAGGAAACCAGTTCGGACGTATCCGTTGTTTTCGGAGAATTTGACATTTCAATGCTCCCGTCGGGCAATTACAATCTTGTTATTGAAGCACATGATAAAAATAACGAACTTATAGGTGTAAACAAACTGTTTTTTCAAAGGAGCAATCCAAAGATTCAGCTTACGGTTGATAATATAGCCACCAATAAGGTCAGCAGTTCATTTGCCGGAAGAATAACGGATATTGACACACTCAGGGAATATATCAGGTATCTGCAGCCTATCTCTGACAATCAGGAGATAGCATTCTCCATGTCACACCTTGAAAAGGCCGATTTGTTAACACTTCAAAAATTCTTTTATATGTTTTGGTCAAAACGCGACCCGTTGCAACCCGAAAAGTCATGGCTTGATTACCTCGACAGGGTAAATATGGTAAATATGGCTTACTCGACACAGATTTCCAAGGGATATCAAACGGACCGTGGCAGAGTATATTTAAAATACGGACCTCCCAATTCCATTTCGGAAAGCTACAACGAACCTGCTGCTTACCCTTACGAAATATGGCATTACTATGAACTGGAAAACGGACAGCGAAACAAAAAGTTTGTTTTTTACACCAAGGATATAGTCACAAACGATTTCTCTCTTTTGCACTCGGATGTAACCGGTGAACTGTCGAACTATCGCTGGCAATATTTTCTTTTCCAGAGAGTTGATGATGGTTGGGATATTGACAGAACAACACTTCCCGATGGCTGGGGAGAAAATTCAACGGATTACTACAACAACCCGAGGTAAAAAAATGCCTCTACAGTAAGGTATAAATAAAGAGTCTAATCCTCTTTTTCAAAATAATCCTCGTATTTGGGAAGATACAGTTTTTCCCTTGCAATATCTTCAGGATAAACAAAATATGTAAGGTCGGCTTCACTTCCGATTTCCCCTTTTGAATTATACAGCCGGGCGTGAATATAGGCAAGATTCCTGACCTTTTTTTCCAGTTTTGCCTTTATGGTTATTGCTCCGTCATCAACATATACAGGTTTGCGATACCTGACATTAAGGTTGCCTGTAAAACCTGAAGTTTTAAGTTTAATCTGCACTACCCAGCTTGCTATTTCATCAAGCAATGTTGCCTGTATCCCTCCGTGTAAAATATTCTTATAACCGCTAAAGTTAGCATCGGGGACCCATTCAGCAACCAGAAACTCACCATCTTCGACAAAATTGAGTTTCAGCCCGAAAGAGTTATTGGGCGAGCACCCGAAACAGTTATAGCCTTCAAGTTTTGTGTAAGGATTTAATATCTTTCTAATATGACGATGCTCACCCATAATAAATAGCCTTATTTCTCTTTTCCTTTAACAAATTTTGAAGTTTTAACAACCTGACCATGCTCGTCATATTCAACCCATTCTCCATCTTTTTGCCCGTTTACATAGTTGCCTGTTGTTTTCATTTTACCGGTTTTGTAATACTCTTTAAACTCACCGTTCAAAATATTATTGGAATAAGTCTCCACCTTCATCACATTTCCGTTTGGATAGAATGTTTTGTTTTGTCCTTCAAAATTCCCGTCTTTGTAATTATATATTGCAATTACTTTTTGTGACTGATCATACCATTTCGACTGTCCGTCTTTCTTTCCGTTTTTATAATTTGATTCTTCCTGCATCCGGCCGTTGTCGTAATATAGAATTTTCTTTCCATTTAAAACACCGTCTTTATATTCCATTTTTGATTTGGGCTTGTTTGCACTTGAATATTCAATAGCCCAGCCATCAAGTTTTCCATTTTTATAGTACTCCTGTTTCGAAACATAGCCTCTTCTGTCAAAAGTAATAAACACACCCTGTTTCTCTCCCTCTTTGTACGATTCGATGTTGGTAATAGCACCGCTTTTCTGCTCCGTAATCCAAACACCGTCTTTCTTATCATTAATATAAAAACCCTTGCTGGTCATACTACCCCTGGTCTCTTCAACATATCCGTTCTTTTGTGCCGAGACAGAACATCCTGTTAACAGAACCAATAAGATACTAATAAAACTAACTGACTTTTTCATAATACATATTATTTTATAATTTGATTTTGGCAAAATTAATCAAAAGAAAATCCCAAATACAAACTTTATTAATAAAAATTATTTATTTTTGCAGCGTTTTCAAAACAGATCTGCGGATGTGGCGGAATTGGTAGACGCGCCAGACTTAGGATCTGGTGCCGCAAGGCGTGGGGGTTCGAGTCCCTTCATCCGCACAAAATTCTATCAAACCTTTTTGCAACTTTTACTGTCTTTGAATTGTTTACATATTATATAAAGAAAAATACAGGGTTTTAATAATTTATCTATTTTTGCACCCCCAAATTTTATAAACATAATTGGATAATGAACATAACACAAGAAAAGACAGGCGATTTAACTTCAACAATAAAAGTTGAGCTAACTCAGGAAGATTATCAGAACAAGATTGATAAAACCCTGAAAGATTTGCAAAAAAATGCAAATCTGAAAGGCTTCAGACCCGGGAAAGTTCCTATGGGAATAATCAGGAAAATGTATGGAACTCAGGTTCTTGCCGATGAAATTAACAAAACGGTTTCTGATTCTTTGAATAATTATATAAAGGAAAATAACCTTGAACTTCTGGGACACCCATTGTCGAACGTTGAAAAAACCAAACAAATAGATTTTGAAAACGACACCAACTTCGAGTTCTTTTTTGATATTGCCGTTGCTCCTCAGTTTGAGCTTGAGCTTTCCGACAAAATTGAAGTTGATTATTATGATATTGACGTTGACGACAAAAAACTTGATTTTTACATTGATGATGTAAAAAAACGTAACGGCACCCAAATACCTGTTGATACGGTTGAAGAGGAAGACCTGGTAAAGGGCAATATTGTTCAACTCGGTGAAGACGGAAGCATACTCGAAGGAGGCCTGATGCACGAAACATCCTTTATTCCAAAGTATTTTCAGGATAAAAAGGTTAAGGAAAGTTTTGTGGGAAAGAAAAAAGGTGACAAAATTGTTTTCAATCCGTTGAAAGCAAGCGGGAATGTTCAGGAGACCGCATCAATGCTGGGTATATCAAAAGAGGAGGCCGAGAAAATGGATTCGGATTTTGAATTTACAATTTCCGAAATATCCAGAAATCAGCCCGCCGAACTCAACGAAGAACTTTATAAAAAAGTCTATCCAACCGAAGATATTAAAACCGAAGAGGAGTTCAGAGAAAAACTGAGGGAGGAAGTTAAGAAACACTATCAGGTTGAAAGTGAAAATTATTTCGTCCATATGACCCTGGAAAAACTTCAAAATGAAACAAATATTGAATTTCCTGAAGATTTTCTGAAAAGATGGCTCCTCGAATCGGATCAAAAACTGACAAAAGAACAAATTGAGAAAGACTTCGACGGATACCTCAAGTCGCTCAAACAACAACTTATTATTAACAAACTCGCAAGGGATTATAATATAAAGGTTGAGCAAAAGGATATTCGCTCACACATAAAACAATCCTTTGCCAAGTATTACGGATTTGATTCCGACAACGAAGAGATGCTTAAACAATTAGACGGAATAGCAGATTCGGTATTGCAAAATCAGGAAGAAGTAAATAAAGTTTACGACGAATTGTTTGATAATCAGATGCGGGAGCTGTTCAAAGATAAGATAAAGCTCAATAAGAAAACAGTAACTTATGATGAATTCGCAAAAATAGTACAGGAACATCACAAACAACATCACGATCATGAACATTAATAACGAATTTAAGAAATACGCAGTTAAGCATCAGGGTATCAGCAGCATAACCCTTGACAAATATACATCCGTAACCGGAAATTATATTTCGCCGACAATTATTGAAGAGCGGCAGCTAAATGTTGCTACAATGGATGTCTTTTCAAGACTGATGATGGACAGAATTATTTTTCTCGGTGTCCCCATTGACGATTATGTTTCAAACATTGTCCAGGCACAACTTCTTTTTCTGGAATCAATTGACCCGAGAAAAGACATTCAGATTTACCTGAATACTCCGGGAGGCAGTGTTTATGCAGGTCTTGGCATTTATGACACGATGCAATACATTGCTTCCGAAGTTGCAACTATTTGTACGGGAATGGCTGCCTCAATGGGAGCTGTTCTTCTTTGTGCAGGCGAAAAAGGTAAAAGAACGGCTCTGCCTCACTCACGGGTTCTGATACATCAACCTATGGGTGGTGCTCAGGGACAGGCATCCGATATTGAAATAACAGCGAGAGAAATCAGCAAACTTAAAAAGGAACTTTACGAAATCATTGCAAAACATTCCGGACAAACCTACAAAAAAATCTGGAAGGACGGTGACCGCGACTTCTGGATGACGGCACAGGAAGCTCAGGAATACGGAATGATTGACGAAGTGCTGGTCAGAAACTCTAAATAATAAATTACTATGGCAAAAAAAATTGAGAGATGCTCATTCTGCGGCAGGGAGAAATCCCAGACTAATGTTTTGATAGCCGGTCTTGATGCACATATATGCGACTATTGTGTTACTCAGGCACAAGCTATCATTAAGGAAGAGCTCTCATCCAAAGCTAAAAGCCAGCTTTCAAAAATTGAACTTCAGAAACCTTTTGAGATCAAGAAACACATTGATCAATATGTTATAGGGCAGGATGAAGCCAAGAAAACACTTGCAGTTGCCGTGTACAATCATTATAAAAGGATAACGCAACCGCCCGCCAAGAAGGAAGATGATGTGGAAATTGAAAAATCCAACATCATCCTGGTAGGAGAAACCGGAACAGGCAAGACATTGATGGCCAGGACTATAGCAAAAATGTTGAAAGTACCGTTTGCCATTGCCGACGCAACGGTTTTGACCGAAGCGGGTTATGTGGGTGAAGATGTCGAGAGTATTCTTACCCGTCTCTTGCAGGTTGCCGATTATAATGTTGCCGCCGCCGAAAAAGGAATTATCTTTATTGATGAAATTGATAAAATATCCCGCAAGGGCGACAATCCGTCAATAACACGCGATGTGTCGGGTGAAGGTGTACAACAGGCACTCCTAAAACTTCTCGAAGGTTCGGTAGTTAATGTTGCACCTCAGGGTGGCAGAAAACATCCGGAGCAAAAAATGATTCAGATCAACACTAAAAATATCCTTTTCATTGCAGGAGGAGCTTTTGACGGGATTGATAAAATTATTGCCTCAAGGTTAAGAACAAACGTTATCGGATATAGTTATCAAAAAGAGAAGGAATCGGTGGATAAAGATAATATGCTACAGTATATTGCTCCTCCCGACCTGAAAAAATTCGGGCTGATACCTGAAATTGTCGGACGAATGCCGGTAGTTACTTATCTGCATCCGTTGAAGCGCGAAACTTTGAAATTGATTCTGACCGAGCCGAAAAACGCTCTTATTAAGCAATATACCAAGCTCTTTGAAATGGACGGAATTAAACTTGAGTTTGAAAACAAGGTGCTTGATTTCATTGTTGACAAATCAATTGAGTTTAAACTGGGCGCACGCGGTCTCAGATCAATACTCGAAGGGATTTTGAATGATGCAATGTTTCATCTTCCTTCCGACGAAAAGATTAAGAAACTCACAATCTCACTGCCTTACGCCGAAGAACAGTTTAATAAAACGAATATTGCAAAACTGAAGGTTGCATAGTTAGCATAGAGCTATAAGGTGCACTCTCAGAATCTTGCTGTTAATATTCATTTTCTTTTTGTAAGACAAATTAAAAAACCCAATCCCAAATTTTCGGATTGGGTTTTTCAGTATTATTGAATATCTTTGCAATGGCACAATGTTTGGGTTAAGTCTCCCGAAAATATGAAAAGAGTCATATACATAATTATATTGGTTATAGCTGCTAATCAACTGCTGACAGCACAAAATGAAGGCAAGGTTATAGTCAGGCTTGTGGATCCGGAACCGGACAGCTCTTATCAGGAGCAGGATAATATCACCATCCTTAGAGCAAATATTAAAAATAACGACACTCTCTATTTTGCCAGTCTGCCTGCCTTTACCATAGTAAAAAAATATCCCCGCAAATTCAGGGCTGCACTCCGCCGGCACGACAAGCTGGTAAGAAACGTAAAAAAAGTTTATCCCTATGCTAAAATTGCCGGACTAAAGTTGCATGAATATGAAGACCTTCTGAAAAATGCATCAAGCGATCGGGAGAGACGGAAGTTGATGAAGCAAGCCGAAAAAGAACTGAAAGAACAGTTTGAGGGAGATATTACAAAACTAACTTTTTCGCAAGGTATAATTCTTATAAAATTAATTGACAGGGAGACCGGTAACTCTTCTTATGTACTGATTCAGGAATTACGCGGAAAGGTAATTGCCTTTTTTTGGCAGTCCGTTGCACGTCTTTTCGGTTATAACCTGAAATCCGGTTACGATCCCGAAGGAGAGGACCGGGAAATTGAGTTTATAGTGCAGCAAATTGAGAATGGGGAGCTATAATCCTGCATCCTATATTAATCTAAACAGAAATGCAAACCGCTCGGCATCAGTTTATTTTGCTTTCAACGCAATATACGGTATCATCATCTCTTCCAGCGAGATACCACCATGCTGGAATGTGTTTTTGTAATAATTAACGTAATAGTTAAAGTTGTTAGGATAGGCAAAGAAGTCTGTCTTCTTGCAAAAGATGTACGACGAACTTATGTTCGTTTTCGGCAGGAAGATATCGGCAGGGATTCTTACTTCAAACACCTCTTTTTTGTTATACTTAAGCGCCTTTCCCGTTTTATATCTCAGATTAGTATTTGTATTTTTATCGCCGAGCACCCGCACCGCGTCGGATACCTTAACCGAACCGTGGTCGGTAGTTATAAAAAGGTCTGCCTTTTTCGACGCGATATATTCAATAATATCCTTCAATGGTGAATGGCTGAACCAGGAAACAGTCAACGAACGATATGCGGCTTCATCGTCGGCAAGCTCTCTGATAATTTCCATCTCGGTACGGGCATGTGACAACATATCCACAAAATTATAGACGATGACGTTAAGGTCATTATTCATAAGGTTACCGAGGTTATCAACCAGCTTCCTGCCCACGTTCAGATTCAGCACCTTGTTGTAGCTATATTTGATATTCTTCCCGAACCTTTTCAAATTCTCACCAAGCAACTCCTTCTCAAACTGATTTTTTGTTCCCTCTTCATCCTCACCGATCCAGTATTGAGGATATTTCCTTTGTATCTCCAGCGGCATCAGTCCCGCAAACAGCGAATTTCTTGAATACTGTGTTGTAGTCGGCAGAATACTATAATAAATGTTATCGGAAACCACCCTGTAATACTCCTCAATAATCGGCTGTATCATCTTCCACTGATCGTAACGCAAGTTATCAATAAGCAGCATAAAAACCTTACGTCCTGGTTGTAACATGGGAAAAAGTTTTTCTTTCAGCAGAGTATGTGAAAGAACAGGCCTGCTCTCACTGTTTGTATTTACCCAGTTGACGTAATTTTTCTCAATGAATTTGGCAAAAACCTGGTTTGCCTCCGATTTTTGCATTGCCAATATTTCCTTGATACTTTCATCCGATGATTTCCCGAGTTCAAGCTCCCATCTCACAAGACGCTTGTATATATTAACCCACTCCATATGATCAAGACCACCGGAGATTTCCATCCCAAGCCTACTAAAAGCTTGCTGATACTGCGAAGTTGTCTTTTCACTCATCAGCTTTTTATTTTCAAGATTTTTCTTCAGGCTCAGTAATATCTGTTTCGGATTAACGGGTTTGATAAGGTAATCGGCTATATTAGAGCCTATTGCTTCTTCCATAATGGCCTCCTCTTCACTTTTTGTGATCATCACAATAGGCAGGTTCGGAAAATCAACTTTCATCTGCTCCAAAGTCTCTATACCCGAAAGACCGGGCATCTGTTCATCCAGAAAAACAATATCAAAAGGCTGGCTTTTTACCAGGTCTATGGCGTCGGTACCATTATTTGTCGTTACGACATAATATCCTTTTTGCTCAAGGAACAAAATATGTGGTTTTAATAAATCTATTTCATCATCAACCCATAAAATTTTTGCATTCTCCATACTCATCTTCGTTTTATTTTTAAAACCGGTTAAACTATTATTAATAAAGGATAAAGTTAAATTTTATTGTTCAAAGGTAATAACTATTTTTAAAATTTACGATTTCAAAAACTAATTTTCATCCCGAATACCGCCCCGCACCTCGTCCTGCTATTGCATATTCACCTGATGCAAAGCAAATGACAATCATTTACGGCAACGGTAAAAGCGGAAATAGCAGCAAATAAATTTCTCTATTCAGGTCATAATTTCATTAAGAATATTATTTTTGTGCAAAACAATATTTTTGTCAACTTTAAAAACAAATAAGCGAAAGATTTTTAATGATCCTGTTTACGGATTCATTAACATTCCCGATGAACTCATACTTGACATAATCGAGCATCCTTATTTTCAAAGACTTCGGCGCATAAAACAACTCGGGCTCACACATCTTGTTTATCCGGGAGCTTTGCATACCCGCTTTCATCATTCTCTTGGTGCTATGCATCTGATGAGCGAGGCTCTTTCGGTTCTTTCGGCAAAAGGTGTTGCTATTAGCCCGGAAGAAACACAAGGTGCCTTAATAGCAATATTGCTTCACGATGTAGGTCACGCCCCGTTTTCTCACGCACTCGAAAAATCAATTGTGACCGGTATTATGCACGAAGATATTTCATTAATAATAATGAAACGGTTAAACGAGTTTTTCGGCGGACAACTTTCGACGGGCATTGATATTTTCAGACACAGCTACAAAAAACAATTCCTTTCACAACTTGTTGCAAGCCAACTCGATATTGACAGGCTTGACTACCTGACTCGCGACAGTTTTTTTACCGGTGTTTCCGAAGGTGTTATCGGTACGGAAAGAATTATAAAAATGCTGAATGTCGCTGACGACCACATAGTTGCCGAGGCAAAAGGAATTTATTCCATTGAGAAGTTTATAGTTGCGCGCAGACTGATGTACTGGCAAGTATATCTCCATAAAACTGTTCTCGCTGCCGAAAATATGCTAATCAAACTTTTACAGAGAGCTGAGTACCTTGCCCGCAACGGCGAAGATTTATTTGCTACTCCCCCGCTTCGTTTCTTTCTGGAGAACATTATTAAGAAAAGTGATATGGAGTCGGACAATGAAATACTGGAAAAATACACAAAGATTGACGATTTTGATATTTTTACATCTCTTAAAGTATGGACAGGACATGACGATTTCATCTTGTCGAGCCTGAGTAAAAGGCTCATTAACAGAAAACTTTTCAGGTGTGAGATACAATCGGAACCCTTTGAGTATTTTTATATCGAAAATATCAAGGATAGAATAACTCAAAAGTACAATATTCGGGAAAAAGATATGGAGTACTTTTTATATATCAATACAACATCCAATTATGCATACAACATTAAAGCCGATAAAATAAATATCCTCTATAAATCAGGTAAGGTAATGGATATTGTGGAAGCATCCGACCAGCTTAACATCTCGGTATTGTCGGAAGCAGTAACAAAGCATTTTATCTGTTATCCGAAAGATATATAAATTTTCCATTTAACAATTCTCATTTTGCACAATGATACCAACCCTATCGGTAATGCATAAAACCATTCCAACAATTTTATCTATTTTTGCAACATCAAATAATAAATTTTATCAATGGAATTCACAGCAAAGCAAATAGCCGAAATACTAAACGGAACAATTGATGGAAATCCTGAAGTTTCAGTCAATAATCTGTCTAAAATTGAAGAAGGAAAACCGGGAACAATCAGCTTCCTGGCCAACCCGAAATACGAACCCCATCTATATTCCACAAAAGCTTCGGTGGTAATCGTAAATAAAGATTTTACACCTGAAAAAGATTTTTCAGCAACACTTATCCGCGTGGAGGATGCTTATCAGGCTTTTGCAAAATTACTTGACGCCTATAATCAAATAAAGATAAATAAGTCGGGCATTTCGGATAAGGCGCACATTTCCGGTTCTGCACGACTTGGAAAGAATGTATATGTCGGAGAGTTTGCAGTCATCGGTGACAATGTTAAAATCGGCGACAACACAAAGGTTTATCCGCAAACCTGGATAGGCGACAACACAACAATCGGAGAAAACACAACCATTTTTGCAGGTGTTAAAATCTATTCGGATAATTTGATTGGTAATAATTGCACAATACATGCAGGTGTTGTAATAGGCAGCGACGGATTCGGTTTTGCTCCACAGGGAGATAATTATATGAAAGTGGCGCAAATAGGCAATGTCATAATAGAAGATAATGTAGAAATAGGATCGAACACTACAATTGACAGAGCCACTCTCGGCTCAACAATCATACATAAAGGAGTTAAAATAGACAATCTGGTTCAGATAGCCCACAACGTCGAAATAGGAGAAAATACTGTCATTGCAGCACAAACAGGAGTTTCCGGTTCTACTAAACTTGGCAAAAATATGATGATAGGTGGCCAGGTGGGAATTGTGGGTCATCTTAACATAGGTGACGAAGTGAAGATTGCAGCTCAATCGGGAATTTCCAAAAGCTTCAGAAAAGGCAGTATTGTTCAGGGTTCACCGGCATTTGAATATGTCAAATATAATAAGTCGTACGCCGTTTTCCGTAATCTGTCGAATTTATGGGAAAGAGTTAATGAGCTGGAGAAAAAAATTAAGGAGTAGTACCAAAAACTCACTCATCAATCGGGACACATATATCTCCATTCAAATCCCCTGATAACAAAGTTATTAACAAGATATTGAACTTTTCGGTTAATAGTTTTTTACTCATATTATTATGTAGTTTTTATAATATGATTATCTTTGCCGGCTAATTATGGGAAATAAACAGCAAACATTAGCAGCTATTGCAAAAGTAACCGGTACGGGACTTCACACGGGAATGGATGTGAGTCTTACATTTCATCCTGCACCGGAGAATCATGGAATAAAATTCAAAAGAGTTGACATTGACGGTCAGCCGGTTATTGATGCTGATTGCGACCAGGTCATAGATACAAACAGAGGAACCACCATAGGGGTGAACGGATACTCGGTAAATACCATCGAACATGTTATGGCAGCTCTTGCCGGGATGGGAATTGATAATGCCCTGATAGAGATAGACAGCAGCGAACCCCCGATTCTTGACGGCAGTTCAAAATATTATACGGATGCATTGACGAAAGCGGGAATTGTTGAGCAGGAAGCTGAAAAGGAGATTTTTGAGATAGAAGAGGTAATAACATATACGGATAAAAAAAACGATGTGGAATTAATCATCGTACCGGATAATGAATTTAAACTTTCGGTAATGATTGACTTTAACACGGAAGTTTTGTCCACTCAAAACGCCTCATTGGATTCCATAAAAAAGTTCAATACGGAAATTGCAAATTGCCGCACATTCGTATTTCTGCACGAGCTCGAATATCTGCTACATAATAACCTTATAAAAGGTGGCGACCTGAGTAATGCAATCGTATTTGTAAACAAAGTGATATCTCAGGAGGAGCTTGATGAACTTGCTGCGCTTTTCAACAAACCTTCCGTTAAAGTACTCAAAAAAGGTATCCTTAACAATGTAGAACTATATTTTGAAAATGAACCTGCACGGCATAAACTGCTTGACCTTGTTGGAGATTTGGCTCTTATTGGAAAACATATAAAGGGACGCGTAATAGCACGCAAACCCGGACACAAAGCAAATGTTGAGTTTGCCAAAATTATTAAAAAACATATCGAAAATAAAAAAATGGACAAATTTAAACCGCCTTTTGATTTAAATAAATCACCGCTGTACGATATTAACGGAATAAAAAAGTTGTTACCACACAGGCCTCCTTTTCTTCTTATTGATAAAATTCTTGATATTGACGAGACAAAAGTTACGGGAGTAAAGAATGTTACTATGAATGAACATTTTTTTACGGGACATTTTCCAAATGAACCTGTAATGCCAGGCGTTTTACAGATTGAGGCGATGGCTCAGACCGGGGGTGTTTTTATTCTGAACACACTGGAAGACCCTGAGAATTACTCAACCTATTTCGCAAAAATAACAAACGTCAAATTCAGAAAGAAAGTTGTTCCCGGTGACACATTAGTATTTGTCTGCGAGTTGATATCACCAATCCGTCGTGGCCTGTGTCATATGAGTGGTAAGGCGTATGTTGGCAACAATGTTGTTATGGAAGGTGAACTCCTTGCACAGATAGTAAAAAACGGAACTAAATAATCTTGACACTTAAATAAATGAATCAACCACTTGCATACGTTCATCCTCAGGCAAAAGTAGCCAAGAATGCAGTCATTGAACCATTTGTCAACATTGAAAGAAATGTTGAGATAGGTGAGGGAACCTGGATAGGTTCAAACGTTACAATTATGGAAGGTGTCCGTATTGGAAACAATTGTAAAATATTTCCGGGAGCTGTTATAGGAGCCATCCCTCAGGATTTAAAATATGAAGGCGAAGATACGACTGTTGAGATAGGAGATAACACCATTATCAGGGAATTTGTAACGATTAACAGAGGTACAAAAGCCAGCTGGAAGACAGTGATAGGCAAAAATTGCCTCCTGATGGCCTACGTCCACATTGCTCATGATTGCATTCTTGCCGATAATGTGATTCTTGCAAATGCCGTTAATCTTGCGGGACATATTGAGATTGGGGAATATGCTATCGTCGGCGGATTATCTGCCGTTCATCAATTTGTAAAAATCGGAGCACATGTTATTATCTCAGGAGGCTCACTCGTAAGAAAAGATGTTCCTCCATACACTAAAGCTGCACGGGAGCCGCTGTCTTACGCCGGAATAAACTCCATCGGACTGAGAAGACGTGGGTTCTCAAATGAAAAAATTAATGAAATTCAGGATATTTATCGCGTACTTTATGTTAAAGGACATAATGTATCTCAGGCTGTCAGATATATTGAGGCGAGTTGGCCGTCAAGTAAAGAGAGAGACGACATACTATATTTTATTGCAAAATCAACGAGAGGAGTAATGAAAGGATACGGGAAAATCCAGGGAAACGGATAACCCGAATATTATAACTATTGAATAAAAAATTATAATTATGGCATCAACTTCAGATTTTAAAAACGGATTAACAATTGTAATGAATAACGACCTGATGACTATTGTTGAATTTCAGCATGTTAAACCGGGAAAAGGACCTGCTTTTGTAAGGACAAAGCTAAAAAGTTTAAAAACCGGAAAAGTCATACCTCATACATTTACAGCAGGTGTAAAAATTGAAACGGCACGTGTTGAGCGTCGTCCGTTCCAGTTTTCTTATAAAGATGATTTCGGATATCATTTCTTAAACACAGATACCTGGGAAGAGACAACAATTCCCGAAGATATAATTTCCGCTCCCCAATTTCTGAAAGACGGACAGGAAGTGGAAATACTTTTCCATGCCGATACCGAAACTCCCCTTACCTGCGATCTTCCTGCATATGTTGTTCTAGAAATTACATACACCGAACCTGGCGAAAAAGGAAATACGGCAACAAATGCTTTTAAGGATGCAACAGTTGAGACCGGAGCAGTTGTTAAGGTGCCTCTTTTTGTTAATGAAGGCGAAAAAATTAAAGTTGATACTCGCAACGGAGCATATTCGGAAAGGGTAAAAGAATAAGATGAAATTTTTAAAAGCAATACCTCTTTCGGAAATTGCCGGAGTTATTAATGCAAAGTTTAACGGGCCCCAAGACTTTCCCGTTGAAGGTCTGAATGAGATACATATGGTAGAGCCGGGTGACCTGACCTTTGTTGACCATCCGAAGTATTATGAAAAAGCCCTCAACTCCAAAGCCACAACAATCCTGATAAACAAAGAGGTTGAACGGCCCGAAGGAAAAGCTTTGATTTTCTCCGATGATCCGTTTTCAGACTATATGAAGCTCGTGAGGAAGTTCAGACCCTTTGAACAGGCAACCAAAACAATTTCCGATTCGGCCGAAATAGGTGAAGGAACTGTAATTCAACCGGGTGCTTTTGTCGGAAATAATGTAAAAATAGGTAAAAACTGCATTATTCATTCCAACGTTAATATCTACGACCATTCGGTAATAGGAGATAATGTAATAATCCATTCGGGTACGGTTATAGGAGCAGATGCTTTTTATTTTCAGAAACGTGAAAACAAAACATTAAAGTTTGAATCCTGCGGTAGGGTTATCATTAAGGATAATGTTGAGATTGGTGCTCTTTGCACTATTGATAAAGGTGTGTCGGGAGACACCATCATTGATGAATACACTAAGTTTGACAATCATATTCAGATAGGCCACGACACTTACGTCGGGAAGCGTTGTCTGTTTGCATCAGCTGTTCTTGTTGCAGGTGTAAGCCATATTGAAGATGATGTTATTCTTTGGGGACAAGTTGTTATTAATAAAGAAGTTACCGTTGGAAAGGGGGCTGTTGTTCTTGCTATATCGGCAGTTGACAAAGACCTTGAGGGAGGTGTCACATATTTCGGAGCACCTGCCGAACCTGCTACAAAAAAATGGCGGGAATTGGTAATGATCAAGAAATTACCCGAAATGTATCGTAAGTTACAACAAATGCCTGAAGGGAAGTAATATCCATTCAAAGAATTTCTGGAAAGGCGACCTGTTTTTCCATCCTTCATAATCAAAGTCCTCACAATTCAACAGTGTCGTCCTTATATGCCTGCTCACCTGACTTACAACACTTTTCTCCCGAAAAGCCAGAACTATTTCGTGCTGGTATCTGAAACTCCTGTAATCAAAATTGGCTGAACCCAGGGCACATTCACTTTCGTCAATCATTATCAGTTTTGCATGCAAATTGTTAGTAACATAATAACGAATAATAACGCCTTCCCTGTAAAGCATTCCGAGATACTTGTTTCGTATAACATCAATCAACCTGACATCAGAATGTTTCGGAATAATTACCTTTACGGAAACCCCCCTCCTGACAGCATCAATCAGCGCTTTTCGCAAAATATATCCGGGTAAAAAATATGGCGTTTCAATAACAATCTCCTTCTTTGCATCCTTAATCAACCGGAGGTACTTTTTTCGAACCCTCTGCTTAGTCAATGACGGAAAATCCCTGATAACCTCACAGTCGTCACAAACAATTCTACGTATATTTATCAGTTTTTCAAAAACATACTTATTATAGATCTCATATTGTTCAAGAAAAGCCTTTTTGAACTTCAGTGCAACGTCAGATTTTATTCTCAAAACAGATTCACGCCAGTTCAAAGAGTAATCGGTAATATTTGCCGAACCAATGTATGTTATTTCATCATCAATTATAAGAAGTTTTCTATGATTACGGCGGTGATTTTTCGTAAAGAAATCCCAAAAGAACTTTATTTTCTGAAAATATCTGTATTCACCTCCGTTTTCAACCAATCCCGCAAAAAAGTTGGAGGGTAGTGACGTACCCCATGAATCAAGTAACAACTTTACTTCAACACCCTGCTCACTTTTTTGAACCAGAGCATCCCGAAATTTAACACCTATGGAATCGTTGTTAAACCTGAATGTTTCCAGATAAATATATTTCCTTGCTCTGCGTATATCCTCCAGCATTGCATTATAATATTGCAACGGGTCATCAAACAGTTTATATTCCTTATTTTTAATAGTTGACATAAAGCGGGAAACAAAAAAAACCGTTTACGAAAATAATAAAAAAAATTCACATAAACCTGATAAAAAATCTCACTTTAACATACTCTTATGAAATTTAAGGAAAAACAAAGGCTAAGTATCCGTAATTATCCATACCACACAAAATATCTACTCTTTAGTGCCGTTTCGCAGATAATACCTTATACCTATTGAAAAAGTATTAAAGGAAAAACTTACTCCGTAATTATTTGTGTTACTATTATAATTATTGTCGTTACCGTTTTTTATCATTTCTGTTGAGTTATAAGAATAATAAATTTTTCCGGCATTACCGCTTAATGCCCAGTTTTTAGAAATAAAATATGTTATTCCGGGGGTTATGAAAATATCAAGGGAGAAAGTATTCCCGGTAATATCTTCAATAGTATCATTATTGTGGAATTTTTCATTTTTCTTTCCAAATCCGAGATTTATGTTTGCTGCAAGAGTAATATATATGTTGTTTCCTATCTTAAAGTACTTTTCGGAGTATGGATTAACCAATATTTTATTGGTATTTTTTTCATGCAAGTAATCCAAATCGTTATCTGTATAAACATTAAACTCACTTTTATTATGTTGATATCCCAACCCTATTCCCAAAACAAATGAATTTGAGATAAAAAAGCCGGATTCAGGTAAAAACGAAAATGATGTTTCATTTTGCTTAAACTTGGTATGGTTATTAAAAATCGGATCTTCATCAGTGGTTTTTCTTTGATAAAATCCCAAACTACCACCTAATAATATTGCACCCTTGTTAATTTGTGCTTTGGCAGCAGGAATTGCAAATATTGCAATTAACAGTACGATAAAAACTTTTTTCATAATATTAATTTTAATTAATTTAAACATATATTTAATTACTTCAAATCTTCATAACACATTGCAACACAATATTAAACGGGGGCTGTATATCGCCCGGACGCCCCATATATTCCTCATTTAGCAGATTATTCACAAGAATAGAAAGTTTAAATAATTTCGGAAATTGATAAGATGTTCTCAGATTGAGAACAAAATGCCCCTTATTGTTTTTCTCACGATAATCTTTTAATCCGGGAAAAATCTCCTGTCCGAGAATTGTTTCTTCAAATGCCTTATCAATTCGCTCCATAAAACTGTTATAAATGAAATTAGCTCCGAGACTCATCCTTCCGTAAGTGATTTCAAAATCACCTTTTAAAGAATGTCTGTAGCGATATTTCAGAATATTATCCTCCAGTGTATCTGTACTAAGGTCTATGGGATTCATATAGGTGTATCCTGCAAAAAAAGTAACGGTAGATTTTCCGAAAGCACCCGTTCCCGAGACATCAAGTTCAACACCGGTTATTCGGGCATGGCCAACATTCAACGATTTAAACCCAAGGTCGTCAAGTGTGGGAATCTGTGTTGAATCCTGCAACCAAATACCGAAAGTATATTCAATCATATTTTGATATTCCGTCCGGAATGCAGCCAAATCAACAAAACCCTTCCACTTTCCCGCTCTGAAACCTTGCTTCACGCCCAATTCGGCACTCCAGCCTGTTTCCGGCTCAAGAGAAGGATTAGGAAATATATTCAGACTGCCAAGGCTCGTTGCCGTATATTTCTCAGCTATTGAAGGATATCTGAAACCCTGTCCGAAAGACGCCCTCAGGAAGGTGTAAGAAGCCGCTTGAAAATTTAACCCGGCGCGCATAACCGGAGCCGACTGTCTGTCTGAATTGTCAAGGGTGTAGGTTTCCCACCTTAGTCCGAGTGATGCTGAAAACCGTTTAAGAAAATTATAATCCAACTGTGAGAACAACGCAAGATTTGAATTAGTATGGTCGCCGTAAAGGTTGGCATTAGTAACACCGTACAATCCCATCATACCTATTGTCAAGTTCAATTTCTGCCTGAAAGTTTTATGATATCTGTATTCACCGTAATACATATCGGAGCCATTGTCTTTATCGGGATTATCATCAAAACGGTTATCAACGTGATAAAAGCGGGTATGGAGACTATGCTTACCGTCACCCTTATCATAAAAATTGATCCAGGGATCGGCATTAAACCTGAATCCTCGCGTTGGGGTAATACCGGCCGGATTCTGCAGGAAAGCGCCCGAGTCGGCATCCTGCCAGATAAAAAAGTCTGAACTCTCCTGCCATTGAATATTCGTACTCAGTCCACAAGATAATGCTTCCGTATTTTTCGGTCTGTACCGCAGCTTGACATTTGCCCTGGCTCTTTTTTCATAGCTTTCTTCCCTGTACCCGGGATTTGAGTATAGATTTATTCCCGAAACAATATCAAACCGGCCCGCTTTTCTTGAGTCGGAGAAGCTTGCTCCACCGAAAACAGGAGCGGATTTCCACCACCAAGCCATCTCTTTTCTTTTGGGCTTTATATACAATCCGCTGAATAAAACGGCTTTTGTTTCCGGTTTAATTTCGGGCCAGGCTGTACGTATATTAATAACCCCATTGAGAGCTGAAGAGCCGTACAAAGCAGAGGAGGCTCCTTT
Organism: Bacteroidales bacterium; assembly: GCA_026984135.1. Taxonomy (GTDB): domain Bacteria; phylum Bacteroidota; class Bacteroidia; order Bacteroidales; family JAADJA01; genus JAADJA01. Next base: position 2,612 of record JALSSR010000263.1, on the reverse strand, counting down.
TAATATTTCAATCTGTTCGATGTTCTCAACAGGTAAAAAATTCCATTTCACCTCTCCCACATCTGCTGTCAGTATTGGCAAGTCATCAACCAAAACCAAAACCCGGCTTCCCGCACCATAACTATATCCGCTGCCACCACGAATACTCGGCTGGTCACCCAGGACATCAATTCCAGGCATCTTTGTCAATACATTTTCTATATTTACGGTATTTGTATTTTCAATAAAACCGGGTTTAATTATCTCCATTGACACCGTCACATCCGAAAGTTTTTGCTTGAACTTTCCGGCAGAAACAACCACAGTTTGCAAAGCTACAGCCTCCGCTTTAAGTGAAATATTGATTTCAAGATCACGGGATGCGACAACGGTAATATTTCTTTTCAAAGTTTCATATCCGATATACCTGAAGGCAAGCTGATATTTACCCCGAGGTAAAGAAAGGGAATAAAAACCATTTACATCAGTTGACACTCCGGTGGTGCTGTCAACAATAACATTAACTCCTATGAGCGTCTCTCCCGTATCACCATCCTTTACAACACCATGAACAGTTCCTTTTTCCTGCGAATAAACAGAATATGAAACAAATAAACATACCAGGGATAAAAACCCGGTGATCAAAAAGTATTTTGAACTATGCAAAACGTAAAGCATCGCTTATCATTCAGACTTTATGACCTTCCCGGTATAAAAGCTATCCGAATTATGAATTGAATAAAAATAGAGTCCCTGTTTAAATGAAAACCCATCGAGCACAAAATGATTTTCGCCTGTTTTTGAAAGCTTTTCTTCAGAATAAATTTTATTTCCCAAAATATCAAACAGCTCAAATGAAACATTTTCAGGTTTTCTCACATAATAAACCACATCAAGCTGAGTATAAAAGGGATTAGGTGTGGCGCCGGCTATGGTCAGCGACCTGCTTTCAAACTCATTGATCCCAATTTCTCCTACAACATTCATTGTCAGCGATGTGGAATCAGTGACTGTTCCCACAAAAACAGGCTGCCCGAAGACCAAAGCATAAACGTCAATTGCTATTTTCAGGGGATATGCACCCGTATCGGACGGTGTACCTTCGAGATTAACGCAATAATAAGTCTCAGGATAATAGATACTGTCCTCTGCATTGGTCGCCCAGGTTATACCGTCAGGAAGATTTCCCACATCAACAATTTTGACGTGATGCAAAGTTATTGACGTACCTGAAGCACTGTCCAAAACATAATCCAAAGGTATAAGAATAGTAAAATCCTGACTGTACAGCACATTAACAGCAGCAGGAGGCAGATTTTCAGGACAAATTTGCCCGTTGTTTTCAGGATCGGGACAGGAAATGGAATCCCCGGGAGTACATTGTGCGCTGGACACATCAATGTTAAGCACACCTAATAAAAGCGATAAGAAAATGATGTAAATAGTTTTCATAACCGGTAATTTTTTTAAGAATAATTTATTTTTAAAAAGCAAAATTACATAATTTTTATAACAATACCAACTTCCTTTCCTTTTATAACAAGACGTACTCATCAAAAAAATAGCATTAAATGCTCTAATATAAATATATTTTTGTAAATTTGTTTCTCATTTTAGAAAGTTCTTCTAAACAAAAAAATATTATGGAAAGTCTAACAGAAAAAATATTTGAGCAAGCTCTTGATTTACCAATAGAAGACAGATTAGATTTAATTGATAAATTACTTATAAGTTCAAACTTGGTAAGTCGGAAAGAAATTGACGATGCCTGGGCACAAGAGGTTGAAAACCGATTTTCAGATCTTGAGAATAATAAAACAAAGCTGATTGAAGGTAAGGAAGTTTTTGAAAAAATTCATTTGAGATATTCAAAATGAACTATCTATTTCATGAAGAAGCGGAAAAAGATCTCTTATCAATAGTAGAATACTATGAAGAATGTCAAATAGGTTTAGGATTAAGGTTTTCAAAAGAACTCTATGTAACAATAGATAGGATTTGCAAATATCCTTTAGCATGGAAAATGATTGATTTAAAAACAAGACGTTGCCTAATGTCAAGGTTCCCTTTTGGTGTACTTTATCGAATTGTTGATAACAGAATAATCATTATGGCAATAATGCATCTGCATAGAAAGCCTGGTTATTGGAAAAACAGAATTCTATAAAAACAGAAAAGTTATTTTGTAGTGCAATGAATAAAAGAAAAACCCTATTTTATCCACCCGTCATTAGCATCTTCCCTGGCATCAAAACTTTTCACATAAGGTTTAATATCTATCAACGGAGTATTGTCAAGTATATCAAGTCCCGAAGTGTAGATTTTATTTCCTTCAATCTTTTTTATTTTAGCAATGGTCAGGCCAACTGAATTAAACCGGTGGGGAGAACGAGTTGCAAACAGACCTACTTCCCTACCGTCACCTTTTGGTGGATGAACTCTAAGTTTGGGCTTCTTTTTCGGACGGTCAATATGAAAAATCACATAAATATATTTGAACTTATCAAGCAAATACAATCCTTCAGCCAGTTCCGGATTCAGTTCAAGATAAAATTCCCCTTCCGCATCTTCATAACTCCCGAACGGCGTATCATCCGCATACGGTGTATGAACAGTCCCTATTGATTCAAATT
>JALSSR010000262.1 GCA_026984135.1 Bacteroidales bacterium | reverse complement strand
CAGGTCAATAATTCTTGTTCTGGTGTCTTTAAAGATGAGGGATTCCAGTTTGCGTTCTATCTTTCTGAATCTAAGCCCGATAAGTTTCATTATTTTAAAATTCAATGAGGGTTTCATCTGCATCATCATCAGCATATCTTCTTTTCGCATTGAGCAGATAAGAACATCATCATCAAGAGGCTGAGCAAAATCTGTCCTTCTTTCGTTCTCAATCAAGCCTGTTTCCCCGAAAATTTCACCGGGCCACATAATAGCTTTAATGATCTCTTTTCCGTCTTCGGAATAGGTGCATAATTTCACCCTTCCGGATTTAAGAAAGAAAATTTTATTTGACGGGTCATCGGGAAAATAGATATATTCGCCCTTGTTATAGGTTTTCATTTTGGTTTTCTTCTCAACTTCCATCAGTTCCTCTTTCGACATCTCGTCGAACAGATTAAAGTTTTCCAGAAACCAAAGTTTTGAGTTAGTATCAGCCATTCTGTTTTCCGTTTGTGTAAGTTTTGAATTAAATCAACGACAAAATTTATAGAAAATTTTACAATTTTTTGTCATAAAGGTTCAATTGTCCTTACAATTGCCGACAAAATACAAAAAATAACGGAATATGTCATTTATATGACAAAAAAATATGTGGGGTTCAAATAGTTTTGCAAAAAATATATATTATGTTTTCGGATTATTACAAAATATTTATTGACTCTTTTTCAGGCTATTACAATTATCTTGTATCTGAAATCACACATCCGTCGTGGCATAATTATTTTTACTGGCTCATCGGCATATCTTTATTTTTCTGGATGTTGGAAATTTTTTTCCCTTGGCGTAAAAAACAATCTGTTTTCAGAAAAGACTTCTGGTTGGATGCTTTTTATATGTTCTTCAACTTTTTTCTTTTTTCGTTAATTGGATTTTATGCGGTTTCAAATGTATTTGTCGAGTTTTTTAATAGTATTCTTGCATACTTTGGCATCACCAATCTTGTTGCTATTTCCATAGCCTCACTTCCATACACCGTACAATTGTTGATAATGTTCGTATTGCGCGATTTTATCCATTTTAATATTCACAGGTTGTTGCATCGCAGTAATTTCCTATGGCAGTTTCATAAAGTACACCATTCGGTTACTGAAATGGGCTTTGCCGCACATCTTCGATATCATTGGGCTGAAAATATTGTGTACCGTACTCTCGAATACATTCCGTTGGGGATGATAGGTTTCGGAATAAACGATTTCATAATCGTTCATCTTTTTGCATTGAGTATCGGACATTTCAATCATTCCAACATTAAGGTCAACCTCGGTTTTTTGAAATATTTATTTAACAATCCTCAAATGCACCTTTGGCATCATGCGGTTGACCTGCCGAACAAATATGGAGTTAATTACGGTATAAGCCTTAGTTTATGGGACTATCTGTTTAAAACAAACTATATTCCCGTAATTGACGGTGAAATAGAAATAGGACTTCAAAATAACCCGGAAATGCCGAAAGGTTTTGTAAAACAGGCATTTTTTCCGTTAACAAAAAACAAATAAAGATTATGAAACAAAAGATAGTATTAATATTGGTCATCGCATTAAGCACTTTATTTAACAGGAATTATTCCCGGGCACAATCGGAGAATAACCTTTCCGAAATATGGAATAGTTTGCTCTCGGAATATGTATCTGACCGGGGGCTGGTAAATTACGAAGGGCTACTTGATAAGAAACGGGATATTGAAAAATATATCTCCTTTTTGAAAGATAACGCTCCGCAGAAAAGCTGGAGTGAACCTGAAAAACTTGCATACTGGATTAACACATATAATGTTAATACGGTTTGGCTGATTCTGGAGCATTATCCGCTTAAAAGCATTATGGATATTAAAGAGGGAGAAAAAACAGCCTGGGATATTAAGTTCATTGAAATTAAAGGGCAAACATACTCACTTAACGATATTGAAAATAACATTTTGAGAAAACGTTTCCGGGAACCACGGATACATTTTGCTGTAAACTGCGGGGCATACTCTTGTCCGAAACTCTACAACAAAGCTTTTGTAGCCTCGGATTTAAACGAAAGATTGAATATTCTTGCCAAAGAGTTCATCAATAACAAGAATAAAAATATTTTAAAACAAAACAAGATCAGGATATCCCGGATATTTGAATGGTACGGCGACGATTTTAACAAAGAGGGCTCACTTATTGATTTTCTGAATAAATACAGTGATGTGAAGATATCTGCTGATGCCCGGGTGGATTATTTGGAATATGATTGGCGTTTAAATAAACAAAAATAACAACTATGAGCTTAACCGACACAATAGAAAAATTGACTTTCTCGAAGGATACCGGCAAACAGATAGAGATTTTGGAATCAACAATTGGCGAAATTCCGTCTTTTGTTACAAAATTACGTTACATCGGCCTTTATCCGTTGAAACCTTATGAGATTGAGATATTGCAAATCAACGTGGGGTACATGTGCAACCAAACTTGCAAACATTGCCACGTAGATGCATCACCCTTACGAAAAGAGATAATGACGAAGGAGACAATGGAGTATTGCCTTGAAGCCGTCGGAAGTTCAAAAATAAAAACCGTTGACCTTACCGGGGGAGCTCCAGAAATGAATCCCCATTTTAAATGGTTCGTCAGGGAGCTAAGGAAAAAGGATGTTGACGAAATAATTGTCAGAAGTAATCTAACCATTCTTCAGGAGCCGGGATTTGAAGATTATGCTGAGTTTTTCAGACAAAACAATGTTACCGTAATAGCATCATTACCTTGTTACACAAGAAAGAATACGGATAAGCAGCGGGGCGGCGGAGTATTTTTAAAGTCAATTCAGTCACTAAAAAAACTCAATTTACTTGGGTACGGTATGGAGGGTTCGGGATTGAAACTTCATCTTGTTTATAATCCGGGAGGCATCTCTTTACCCGGTAACCAACTTGAACTTGAAAGAGATTACAAAAAAGCACTTGCGGAAGACCACAATATCTTTTTCAACAAACTTTTCACCATTACAAACTTGCCTATCAACAGGTTTCTTGAATATCTTATTGCTTTGAACAGATTTGAGGAGTATATGACAGTGCTGGCAAACGCTTTCAATCCTTCGGCTGCCATGGGTGTTATGTGCAGAAATACGGTTTCGGTGGGTTGGGACGGCATTTTATACGACTGCGATTTCAATCAGATATTAAAACTCGGGATGGATAAAACCGTGTCGCAACACATCAAAGATTTCGACATCAATAAATTGTTAAACAGAAAGATAACACTAAATCAACATTGCTTCGGGTGTACTGCCGGCGAGGGTTCAAGTTGTCAGGGAGCGATTGTGTAAATAAAAAGATTATTACTATGAAAACAATGTTTTTTTTAATTATGGTTATTGCATTTTCCATATCGTCATTTTCACAAAATGATACGGCATTTGATGAAATGCTTAAAAAATATTATAAAGGAACTGTGGAGACTATTCCGGCTGCACAGCTTTACGAGGATATGCAAAACGATACGGGAATAGTGATTCTCGATGCCCGCGAGAAAAGAGAATATGATGTAAGTCATTTGAAGAATGCCGTCTATGTAGGGTTCTCGGAATTCAGTTTTAAAAAGGTTAAGAAATTGCCGAAAGATGCAAAAATCATTGTCTATTGTTCAATTGGGGCGCGCAGTGAAAATATTGGCGAGAAGCTTTTATCCAAAGGCTTTAAAAATGTTTATAATCTCTACGGTGGAATATTCGATTGGAAAAACAAGGGTTATCAGGTCTATGATAATTCCGGTGAAGAGACCGAAGATGTTTTTGCCTATTCAAAAGAATGGGGCGTTTGGTTAAAAAAAGGAAATAAAGTTTATGAATAAGAAACGGCTGCTGATAGTTTTTATGCGGAATCCGGTTTTGGGTAAAACAAAGACCAGACTTGCAAATGACGTGGGAGACAGGATGGCTTATGAGGTCTATGTTAAGTTGCTGGAACACACTCACAGAGTAGCAAAATATGCCATTTGTGATAAAATCGTCTATTACTCCGATAAAATAATTCACAACGATATTTGGGAAAAGGAACTTTTTATGAAAGCCGTTCAGAGCAAAGGAGACATCGGAATGAGAATGGAAGCGGCATTTGCAAAAGCTTTTTCCGATGGATACCAAAGTGTGGTGGTTACCGGAACCGATATCTTCGGACTTACAACGGGAATAATAAATATGGCATTCTATAAACTAAAATCCAATGATTTTGTCATTGGGCCGGCAAAAGACGGAGGCTACTATCTTCTCGGAATGAACAAAATGAATTATGATCTTTTCAGAAATAAAAAATGGAGCTCTGAAATAGTTTACGGCCAGACAATTAAAAACTTCGGCAGATCAAAATATTATTCTCTGCCCGAACTGACCGACCTTGACACCCTTGATGATGTCGGCTATTTAATTGATATGGAATCGCTTTACAATAAAACAATTCAAAACGGATAATTATGAGTTACTTGGAAACTACAATAGATGTTTATAAAGATGCTGCTGAAAAACCTCAGGAAGGATTATGCTGCACAACAACCCCAATATGGCAACTTCCCGATCTTAAGATACCCAAAATAATGCAAAAAATGAATTACGGATGCGGCAGTACCGTAAACCCGAGAGATCTCTCGAACAATCCAACTGTTTTGTATATAGGTGTTGGCGGAGGTATGGAGTTGTTGCAGTTTGCATATTTCGGCAGACAACCGGGAAAAATTATAGGCGTTGATATTGTTGACGAGATGATAGAAGCCTGTAAAGAGAATTTCAAAGTGGCTGAGAGACTTAATAAGTGGTTCGATCCTTCTTTTGTCGAAATCAGGAAAGGTGATGCTTTGGATCTGCCGGTTGCGGATAACAGCATTGATGTTGCTGCACAAAACTGCCTGTTCAACATCTTTAAGGCAGGAGATTTGAAAAAAGCACTTGCCGAGATGCACCGTGTACTCCGGCCTAATGGACGGCTGGTACTTTCAGACCCTGTTTGTGAAACAAAAATGCCTGAGAACCTGAAAGAGGATGAACGTTTGCGGGCGCTGTGCCTTTCGGGTGCAATTCCTTTGGCCGAGTACTTGAAACTTCTTGAAGAAACCGGATTCGGAACGATAGAAGTAAGAGCAAAAAGGGCTTACAGGGTATTATCGCCGCTGCATTATGACATAGAGCAAAATATATTTATAGACAGTGTTGAAGTATGTGCCATAAAAGATCCTGTTCCTGATGACGGAGCCTGTATTTTCACGGGGAAAACAGCAATATATTTTGGCAAAGAAGATTATTTTGATGACAAAAAAGGACACGTTCTGTTGCAGAATCAACCGCTTGCCATTTGCGATAAGACTGCCGGAGACCTGCTATCACTGAACAGGGATGATATCTTTATTTCCGGTTCAACATATTTTTATGACGGCGGAGGGTGTTGCTGATCCTTCTTATTCGGTTCGGAAAAAATAAAATTAAAATTACCGGCTTCCATTTTCAGATATTGAAGCAATGAATATATGAACAGTGACAGCCCAATCATTTCCAATGTCTCCTCAATAGGTACAAACACTAAATAATAAACATTGTTAAAGCCATTTGATTCAACATAACTACCTTCAAAAAGTTCCATGATTACTGCCCCGGAAATAAAGACAATTCCGGAAACAATAAACAGAAAAAGTATTTTTCTATTGAGTGAAATAAGGAATTTCCCATAAATCAAAAGTAATGCAATAAGCCCGAATGCATAAGGAATTACCCAGGCAAAATACAAAACACCGGAAGTATTAAAAGTTTTTCTGAAATATTGAGCCATAGGCTCATGAATACTTGCGAACTCATCAAGAGTCAAAAATGAGAAAAGGATCACAAATCCCCACCAATAATATGATTTCTTATCTTTGGAAATAATAGTAATAACATAGAACAAAACCACAATTACGCTCCATTCAAAGACAGTAAATAATGAAGGGAGGCTTTTTTCGTCATCCAAATTGAAAAATCTTAAACCGGGAATCTTAATTGCCTGAACATAAAAAAGATATTGAGTAATAATATGTAAAAAGAAAAAAATAATATTTACAATGATAAAAAACTTCAGAACCTTTGCCGGATTTAATTTAATATTCATAATTGCGGTTATTAATTCATTAACTCTACTACAAGGTAAACTACATTGTGTAGTACGAAAAAACTATATTTTAGTTGTCATTTTTTAATTAAAAGCCCGGCTGAAATTTCAGTCGGGCTTTTAATTAATTTAATGCATATTTTTATTCTTTACCAATATTCTTTGATATAACAAGACGCTGAACCTGATTTGTACCTTCGTAAATTTGGCACAACTTGGCATCACGCATCATTTTTTCAACCATAAAGTCGCGCGAATATCCGTCACCACCCATAGCCTGTACGGCGTCAGTCGTAACTTCCATTGCTATATCCGAAGCATAGAGTTTCGACATAGCCGAAAGCTTATTCAGATTTTTCTTCTTATTGTCGTAAGCCCAGGCAGCATACCAGGTCAAAAGGCGTGCTGTCTCCACTTTTGTTGCCATATCGGCAAGCATAAAGCTAACAGCCTGATTGGCAAATATTGGCTTGCCGAATTGAATTCTGTTTTTTGTCCAGTCAAGTGCCGTTTCATAAGCCGACCTTGCATTACCCACACTGAGAGCCGCAACTCCCGTACGTGTTCTGTCAAATGTTTTCATTGCTATAATAAAGCCATAGCCCTCGTCACCAATCCTGTTTTTCACAGGCACTTCAACATCGTGGAAAAGAATTTCATTTTGAACAGATGCCCTTTGTCCCATTTTCTGAAGATGAGGTTTCATTTCAACTCCGGGAGCATCCGTAGGGACAACTATTGCCGTCAGGCTACGCGATCCTCTTTCGGGGTCTGTTAGAGCAAAGACCGTCATAAATGATGAAACCTCACCGTTTGTAATAAATCTTTTATGTCCGTTAATGATATATTTATCACCTTTCTGTATTGCAGTGGTTTTAATTCCCTGCACGTCGGAGCCTGCGTTTGGTTCGGTCAGGCAATATGCCGCAACACCTTTTTCCTCAACGATCTGCCCGTAAAATCTCTTTTGCTGCTCATCGTTTGCTGCAAGGAGTAGAGGTGTTAAAGCAAGGGTATTTGCATCAATACATATTCCGATACCGACACATCCGGCTCCCAGTTCTTCGGAAGCAAGTGCACTTTCAACAAGGTTAAAGCCATTACCTCCAAACTGTTTCGGGATAGGACCGTTCATAATTCCTTCATCGTATGCCTTTTTTACAATTTCCCAGGGAAATTCGGTTGACTCATCATATTTTAACCTGGCCGGCACGATGTACTTATTGG
>JALSSR010000261.1 GCA_026984135.1 Bacteroidales bacterium | reverse complement strand
TGTCGGCGCCATTGGCATCAACCATAAAAGGATGATTTTCGGAAAACTGAAAATTCTGCATCGGTATTCCGTTATTCAGAAAAAGAATATTGCTCAGTGATAGTCCGCGGATGACAGGAGTGCCTACTCCCGGTCCCTTTGATATTATGTCAACGCCCGGTACCTCCTTCATTGCTTCAATGAACGAAGGGCTCCCCGATTGGAGAAACTGTCTGGGATTCATTGTGCTGATTTTCATCACATTCTCGTGCTGTGACCCTGCAAAAGTTCCGGTAACAACCACCTCCTCACCCTGAATGACGGCGGGCTGCATTGCCACATTCAAAGTTATTTCCCTGCCGTCCATCTTTACCTTCTTAATGACGGTTTTATATCCCATAAAGGAATAATTCACAATTACTTCGCCTTTATGCAAACCTTTTAAAATATAATTTCCGTTCACATCAGACACAGCACCCTTTGAATAATCGGGAAGAAATATGTTAACTCCTACAAGTGTTTCTCCCGTTTCTTTATCCGTAATTTTCCCCTTAATGGCAGGCTGTGCCATTATCGGTGAAACAATAAGATAAAATAAAATACTCAGTAATATATCTCTCTTCATCACCACTCAACATATCTTTTAGTAGCCGGCAAAAGTAGAAATATTACAGTAAAAGCGAAATGTGTTAATTATTTTTAACTTATTCAGGTTTTTACATTTGATAATTATTTTTGTATATTTATACATAAATTGTATTTTTGTTGTTTTTACAAATAGAAATATACTAAGACGTATCCGGACGGACGTCCTTCGGTCGTAAACTTTGCATATTATCTTTAAGGTAATTGCCTGAATTATAGCAGATATAACTCGAAAAAAATTACATTTTCGTTCAACATCAGTTTAAAAGAATATAATTGAAGACTATCTATAAAATATTAATTACTGTAATTATTATCCTGATAATTGCTGTTTCATGTATCCCGTTGATTCTTGGACCATTGGTAAAATCCAAAATCTCAAAATTCAGCAACGGCGGGATTACTTTTGAGTATTCGGATTCGCATACAAATATTTTCACAAAGACCATCTCATTTGATTCGGTAACGTTCTTATTTAACAATGTTTATTATGATTCCGCTTCGGCAATTCTGTTAAAAAAACTGTCGTTTAACACTTTTTCGATGGAAAATCTGAGCCTTGCCGAACTTCTTTTCAACAACAGGCTGAAATTTCATAAACTCATAATGGACACTCCGGTATTATGGCTCGGTAAGGACAACACCATATACAAAAAGGAGATGTCAAGTCACTTGACTCTTTTAAAGATGTTAGCAAAAACTTCAGAAAGCAAGAGTGCTAAATTCCATTTTCATATTGATGAATTTGAAATTAAAAAAGGTGCATTTACATATAAGGATAAGAATAAACGTGAGATAAACATTAAAAATCTGAGTCTTCTGGTTACCGACCTTCAGGAAAGCAACTTTACGGCCAATGAAGACGACCTCGACCGGCTTTTTGATTTCAAGGCCAGACTTGAACTAACCGGAGTTGAGAATATATCGGATAACTACTACAAAACAAATGTTGAAAAATTAATTATTGACTCGAGATTGCAAAAATTAACAATAGAAGGAATTAATTTAACACCTTTAAAGATGCCTGACACTGCTGATCCTGTGATGTACCGGCTGTCAAACGGCAATCTTTATGTAGAAGGAGTAAATTTTAAAGATATTCTGATGCATAAAGACTTTTATTTAAAGAATATAGAGATAAAAAACGCTTCGGTAACGGAATTGCGAGTAAGCAATAAAAATTCCGTTCCCGATTCATACGGTAATAAACCCGACACATTGAAACTGTTTACTCTTTTCTCAAAATATAATATCGGTTCTGTAAGCCTGTATAACTTTAAGTTTACATCCGTTACCGGGCTTGATACATCAAGAAAGGTTAAAATTGGGAATCTGAAAGTAGAGAACATTAAATTTGATTCAACCACCTTCTCGGAAGTAACTAAAAACGACCTGATTCAAGGGCTAAAAGTCTCATCCCAATCTGTTTATGTAAAGTCTTCCGAACCCGAAGTTGAAGTAAGTTATGACTCCATTGAATATAGTGGAAAAAATTCTACAATCCATATCGGGAATTTCATTTTTCGAGCTACCTGCTCCCCGGCTGATGCCGACACAATAGCAAGATGCAATATTAAGATAGGGTCGGCAATATTCAACAACCTGACACCCGAAGCATTGTTCTCAAACGAAGGAAAGCCTTTATCTGTTCATATCAAAAACTGGACAGCAAATATCAAAAACCCTTCAAAGATAAAATTTGCTAAGAAAAGCGACACTTCCTTCAAACTATCGGAAAAACTTAATTTTGACATCGTTGACCTGAAAAACGGAGATATAAAAATTGTTAAAGCCGATTCCGCTGTTTTAAACATTAACAACTTTAATTTTTCAACAACAGGAATGACGATATTTACGGACAGGTCAAAATATTCAAAAATTTTAGATTACAAGGAAATAAAATCAGGATTTGACAAGCTTGATTTTATGCCCGACAAGGAAATATCACTAAATGTCAGCAATTTAAGGATAACTAATACCGGTCTGGATATTTCGGGAATCAATTTTATAACCGACAAGAAAGACAACACAAAAATTTCATTCAATGAATTCGGCATTACCGGTTTTGACATCAGAAAGGTCGTAAACAAAAAAGAGTTTACTGCCAAAAGCATATCACTAAGGCAACCGGAAATATTTCATACGGCAAGATCTGTCTCAAAGAGATCAAAAAAAGACAGCTTGAATTTCGAGATGCTGCGACAAAAAGGAGCCGTTAAAATCAAAAAATACCTGACTAAAGTTAATATTGGAGACCTTTCTTTAACAAAAGGTATCATTGGCTTTGAGCAACCGGAAAATAGCACCTCATTTAAAAGCGATTTTTCATTGCAGTTAGAAAAAATAAAATTCGACAAAAATGATGTACGTTTAAAAGATGAATTATCAGTTGGGTCGGTAAGGCTGCTTTTCAGACAAGCCAATTTCAATTCGGAAAAATACTCGATGAAATATGACTCTGTTATTATAGATACGCGGCAGGACAAAATATCCTTTATCAATGCATTACTTCTAAGTAAAAATAATTCAAACAATCCATATGATAATAAAAGTCGGATTCACGCAGTTATTCCGGAAATAGATATTACAGGTCCCGATTTCAATGCCTATCTATACCATCCGATGAGTTTCAAAACAATGACAATTGACAACCCGACCATTAACCTGCATATAAACAACAAAAAGAAAAAAAGAAAAAAAAGCAAAGCTTTAACAGCTGATATTCCGTTTTCCTTTTTCAAAGATTATATCAGATTGAACAATGCTAAAATAAGCATTTCGGTAGCATCGGAAAAAGACACCACGGATATTAAGGTAAAAAACATATCGGCTACATGGTTTGAAAATGTTCCCAAATCCAAAAATAACGTCTATTTTACGGCTCATGAGCAAATGCACAAGGCTGATGTTACCATCTCGGGTTTTTCTCTGACAAACAGCAAAACAAAAATCACTATCAATAAGGTGGAACATAGGGTTAACGGCACTAAAATCCTTGTTAAAGGATATGAACAATCTTCGTACCGTCGGAAAAGTAAAGGAAGAGAGCTAACAAATAATGTTATTGTCCCTGAAATACTTATTGACCATCCCGTGCTGCACAAAAGAATGGGCAGGCTTGCAAATATTGACTTAATAACCGTAGAAACTCCGCAAGTGGATATTAATTTGTATCAACAAGAAGAGAAGACAACCGTTGCCAAACATTTAAACTTTAAGGATACAACCTTGAAACCGGTTTTTAATTTCCTCAGTCATTTTACTATTGCTACAACAAAAATAGGAAATCTGCATTTTCAATATATAACAAAGGATAAAAATAAAAAACCACTCGATATAACGAGAATGTCAGTAGTCATTAAAGGTATTAATATTGATTCTTCGATGTTCTCAAGTCACAAATCCATTATTGATGATATGGATATTACCTTTAATACAAGGGAAATGATAACAAAGGACAGTATGTACCTGATAAAATCAAATAACATTATTTATTCTTACAAGGAGAACAGATTAATACTCGATTCGATTTATTTATTACCGCGATTTGGCAGAAACGAGTTTTTCAAAAGCGCTGTTTACCAAACAGACAGGATTTCATTACAAGGCAAAAAAGTATTCATTGACGGAATTGACTTTGAGTCAATACTTACAGATAGGATTTACCATTTCGACAAGATAACGGCAGAGGCAATCAAGATGAGTGATCACAGAGATAAAAGATATGAGAGGAAGCCGGGAGATTATAAACTGATGCCTCAAGACGCATTAAAAAACCTTCCGGTTAAAATAACCGTTGATTCGCTTTATGTTAAAGATTCATATATTCTTTACGGAGAATATGTTGACGAATCAAAGCTTCCGGGTGAAGTCTATTTCGATAATTTCAATCTAAGAATAAGTAATATTTCCAATGTAGAAAAAGTCATTGAAGATAATCCGAGAATGGATATAAAACTTTCCACAAAACTAATGAATGATGCCAATATGAATCTTGACATTACGTTTATCCTAAACGATCCGAAAGACTATTTTATATATTCGGGACATCTGAACAACTTTGATCTGACAAAAATGAACTCTATGACGGAAAATCTTTTCGGACTTACTATTAAAAGCGGAAAAGGAACTCTCGACATTAACGGAATACAAGGAAATAATGAAGTGGCGCAAGGTGAGTTGTTTTTCAAGTACAAAAACTTAAAACTTGCTCTATATAACCGTAATAAAGCAAAAGAGGTCACCGGAATATTAAGTCCTTTTGTTTCATTTGTAGTTAATGATATTAAACTGCGTTCCAACAATCCCAAAACTCTTGGCAAACCGAAAATAGGAGAAGTCTATTTTGAGAGAGATACAAAAAAATCAATTTTGAATTACATCTGGAAAAGCACTATGAGCGGACTTCTGACAACTGTAGGAATTAGTAATAAGCAACAAAAGGAGGCAATGAAGAAGGAGAGAAAAAGTCTGCGAAATGATGAAAAACTCAATAAAGAATTTGAGAAATCATTGAAAGATATTGAAATAAAAAATCATTAATCAATTGTTCTTTTTAACACCGAGAAAGTTCAAAAACTTATAAAAGACCTCATTATTTTCATAGGTGCCCGTAAAATTTTCAGCACCCGGTCCGTAAGCAAAAACCGGCACCATTATTCCCGTATGCTGATTACTGACAAACTCCCCTACAACAGTATTGCTTGCCGCATCACCGTCAACTAATGCATATCCTCCGGTTTCGTGGTCTGCAAGAATCACAACAAGCGTATTGCCATCCGTTTGAGCAAAATCAAGAGCAACGCCCACAGCCTTGTCAAAATCGGCCATTTCCTTCAACAAATATTCCTGGTCGTTATCGTGACCAGCCCAGTCAATCTGAGCACCTTCAGCCATAATAAAGAATCCTTTCTCACTCCTTGACAATCTGTTAAGTGCAACAGTTAAAGCGGAAGAAAGCATATCTCCCCTATTCTCCGACATTTTGGGAGGCTCTCCGGCATAAAGTAATGCTGCCACCTTTTTGTCACCCTCTATCCCGGAAAGATTTGTTACAACCTGATATTTTTCGGCGGTGAGAGAATCTATCAGATTAAGACTGTCGGAACGGTTATCAAAATTATCTCTGCCGCCACCTGCAAAAAAGTCAATATCTTTATGAAGAATGTCAAGAGCAATGAGTTCAAACTTAAATCTGTCAGGCTGGTGTGCATAAAAGGCGGCGGGTGTGGCACCGGTTATACGATCGGTAGTTATCAGACCGGTTGAAAAACCGAGCGGTGAAATGATTTCAAAGATATTTGTCAAAGGATTTCCCTCAGTATCAATACCGAGGGTGTAAAAATTTACCTTTTCGCCGCAGGAATATGCTGTTCCCGAAGCGCCGGAATCGGTGACATATTTATCTGCAGCTCGTGTTGAAACCAATCCAATGTGTTTACATCGTAATATATTCAGTTCATCTCCGTTAACCGTTCGTGCAGCCGATATTTGTGCAAGCCCCATTCCATCACCAATCATAAAGATTATATTTCTTCCGTTTGAACTGTTATCGTTAACGGGTTTGAGTTCAACATTGTCATTATTTCTGGAGCAGGAAAGAAGAAAGAGAGCACCCAAAAATATAAAGATAAGCTTTTTCATCAGAGTTTACTTTAGAATAGATTAAGAGATATTAGTTTTATGCAAAATTATCTATCCGGCTAAAAACCTTTCAATTGAATCAAGGAAAATTTGTCTTTTGAAGGGTTTTGAGATATAGTCATCCATACCCGCCTCAATACACATATCCTTATCCGATTTCATCGCATAAGCCGTGAGTGCAATAATAGGAATGCGGGTTCCCTTCTCTCTTTCAATTTCCCTGATTTCTTTAGTAGCCTCATACCCATTCATCAAAGGCATCTGCACATCCATTAAAATAAGGTCGAATTCATCCTTTTTAAAAGCTTCCACAGCTTCACGGCCATTTTCAACAACAGTAATATCCCAATCCTTTGACTTGGTCAAAGCCTTAATAAGAAACTGATTTGCCTCATTATCTTCAGCAAGTAAAATCTTTACTTTTCTTAATTCTGATCCGTTTTGTTCACCACTCATTTCCATGTTCATTTCTCCATTAGTTAATAATCCGGAGGTTAACGGTATTTCAACTATAAACCGACTCCCATTATTTGGTTCACTTTCAACATTAATAGTCCCGGCCATCATATCTACCAACCGCTTTGTGATTGCCAGTCCCAGGCCTGTGCCCTTATTTTTCTTTGTCAAATAAAAATCAAGTTGCTTAAACTCATCAAAAATATCATTTAGCTGCTCTTTACTTATCCCGACACCCGTATCCGCAACAACCACTGTTAATAACAAATCATCACCCTTACCATCTATCTTTGCTTCAATTTCAACCGAGCCTTCATTAGTAAATTTCACGGCATTATTAACAATATTAATTAACACCAGCCTTACTTTCAGCTCATCACCGATAACAATCCTATCCCCAACACAATTTGTTTTCAGTGCAAAAATAAGATTTTTTGAATTTGCAACAGGCATAAAATAATTTTCTATATCGTTTAGCACCTTGCAAATATTAAATCCGGCCAGTTCAAGCTCAATTGTTCCCGATTCAAATCTGGAGTACTCAAGCAGGTCATTAAGAATATCCAGCAAATGATTACCGGACTTTTCAACCATTTTAAGCATCATTTTTTTATCCTTATCGTCCTCCTCAAATACAAGCATCTCGGTGAAACC
>JALSSR010000260.1 GCA_026984135.1 Bacteroidales bacterium | reverse complement strand
AGATAATCGTTGCAACACCGGGCAGAATGCTTGATCTTATAAAACGTAAGGCGGCAAACATATCCAATGTAAAAACCGTGGTGCTCGATGAGGCCGACGAAATGCTCAATATGGGTTTTCGTGAAGAACTTAACGGCATTCTGGAAAAAACACCCGAATCGAAAAGAACATTATTGTTTTCGGCAACTATGCCAAAAGAAGTGGCACGAATTGCAAAAACATACATGGATGATCCTGTTGAGATCACAGTCGGACAACAAAACTCGGGAGCTGAAAATGTACGACATATCTATTATCTGGTACATGCACGGGATCGCTATCCGGCTCTCAAAAGAATTGCAGATATAAATCCCGACATCTACGGAATAGTATTCTGCCGCACGCGTGCGGAGACAAAAGATGTTGCCGACAAACTTATTAAAGACGGCTATAACGCCGATGCACTTCACGGCGACCTTTCCCAGCCCCAGCGCGACCAAGTAATGAAAAGATTCAGAAACAGATCTTTACAGATGCTGGTAGCCACGGATGTGGCAGCACGCGGTATAGATGTTAATGATATTTCACACATCATAAACTATAACTTACCCGAAGAACTTGAAATTTACACCCACAGAAGCGGACGTACCGGCCGTGCAGGTAAATCGGGTATCTCCATTGCTATTGTAAACTATCGCGAAAAAAACAGAATACCTCAAATTGAAAAGATCATTCGCAAAAAGTTTGAAAAACTTCCTGTCCCCAACGGACCCGAGATATGTAAAAAGCAGCTTTTTAAAATGATTGACCGGATGGAGAGAGTAGAAGTGGACGAAGAACAAATTGCTCCGTTTATGGATGCCGTAAATAAAAAGCTTAGCTGGCTGACCAAGGAAGATATTATCAAACGGTTCGTCTCTATTGAATTCAACAGATTCCTTGAGTATTATAAAGATGCTCCCGACCTGAATAAAAAAGCTGAAAGTGATGATGGCAGAGGCGACAGAAGAGGAAGAAGAGATCGAAAAGACAGGAGAGATAACCGGGATAAGAAATGGGGCGATAACCGCAGTGATAAAAGAGGAGGCAGAGGCAAAGGCAGTTTTACAAGGTTCTTCATCAACATCGGGAAAAAGGATGGCGTCCTTCCGAAAAACATTATCGGAATGATAAATGATAATGCTCAGGATCGTGATATAAATATCGGCACCATCGACATCAAAGATAGCTTTTCGTTTTTTGAGGTGGGCGACCGTTTCACAGAAAAAGTGCTCGGCTCTATGCGAAATGTGAAATTCAAAGGACGCAAAGTAAGAATTGAGGTGACGGAAGACAGAGAGGAAAACAGAAAAAAAAGAAAAAGGAAATAGAGTCCGCTCCCCGGCAATAAAATCCACCATCTCACAAAAACCGGTTTACACTTTTGTTTCCCCGGAATCTTTGTATATTTGCCTGTCGCAAACAATAATATTCTGACTGAAAAGCAGAAATAAAAGTAGTGGTTGGCACAGGAGACGCTCTCGGAATTGGTCGTGAAGCCTGCATTCTGTTGGCAATATTTTATGAAAAATAACATTATCATTATGATGAAATTTTAAAATTATACCGGTGATTAAGTTGAATAAATATCTCTTTTTTATATTAATACACTTATTAACAACATATTCCGGCTTTGGCCAAAAGCTAAAACCTTATTTCGATAAAGACGAGTATAAAGAATTACTCTATATTTCTGCCAAGACAAATACACCCGATAGTGTGGTATTTAAAATTCCTGCTCCCGAACATCATACAATGATTTACAGGTCAAAAATTTTGGGATTGGACAACCGTTGGGATTTATGGATAAATTATGAACATACCATTGCCGTGGTGAGTATTCGCGCTACCACGGGAAATATTGAAAGCTCGCTGGGAAATCTTTATGCAGCAATGGTCTCCGCTAAAGGCACACTGGTATTGAGTAAAGCGGATACCTTTAACTATTGTTTGGCTCCGGATGATAAAGCCGCTGTTCATGTGGGTTGGTTGTTAAGCATGGCTTTTTTATCAAAGGATATCGTCCCCAAAATAGACTCATTGTATCAGTCCGGCGTAAAAAATATTATCCTAATGGGACATAGCCAGGGAGGTGCCATAAATTATTTGCTTACGGCGTATTTATATAGCTTGCAAAAACAGAAGAAATTGCCGGAAGATATTCGCTTCAAGACCTATTGTAGTGCAGCACCAAAACCGGGTAACTTATATTTTGCATATTACTACGAAAACATCACAAACAATTGGGCTTTTAACGTTGTAAACTCTGCCGATTGGGTTCCCGAAACACCAATCTCTATCCAAACACTTAACGATTTTAATGAAACTAATTTATTTAGAGATGCCAAGGAACAAATCAAAAAACTAAAATTTCCTAAAAATCTGGTGCTTAAAAGAGTCTATAATCAACTGAGCAAACCCACCGAAAATGCACAAAAGAAATACGAAAAATATTTAGGTGAAATGACATCAAAACTGATTCGACAAAAATTACCGGACTTTGAACCACCCGAATATTTTAACAGCAATAACTATGTCAGGACAGGGAGGACTATAGTGCTGTATGCCAATGATAAATATTTTAAGAAATTTCCGGAAAAAAGCCATAATATTGCCACACATCATAATTTTAATGCGTATTTATTTTTACTTGAACAAAAATAAATAACTCGGTGGAATCCGGAAAACCATACAAGTAGGAACAACATAAAATTAATAAGAATAAACAATTATCAGAGGATTACCACATCGTAAAACGGATTTAGGTTATCGGAGAAAAGTGCTAAAGAATAAACCAAACTAATGCTTACAAAAGAAGAGGATTGGGGAGTGCAAACTGTCAAATAATATTTCGACTAATCATATTTTGAGACAGAAATGTGGCTATCATATAAGGATTCATTTTCCATAAAAAAACAGGATGCAATTAGCACTGCATCCTGTCAAAGATATTATCTGCGAAGATGTAAAGAACGTTCGTTTTTAATTGGGTACCGTCGTTGAAATACCGGTGTTACCGAGCCAAATATCATTTTTGTCTTTATTGTCGGACTGACCGTTAAGGTCGGCATCGCTCGATAAATA
Source organism: Bacteroidales bacterium (assembly GCA_026984135.1). Classification (GTDB taxonomy): domain Bacteria; phylum Bacteroidota; class Bacteroidia; order Bacteroidales; family JAADJA01; genus JAADJA01. Next base: position 4,296 of record JALSSR010000260.1, on the reverse strand, counting down.
TCCGGCCTGACCAACTTCCTGATTCCAATTGTCAATTCCATCATTTATGTCAATTGTACCGTCGGCATTGGCATCACCGCCATACATCACAGCCGTGCCGTTAATCTCCTTTTGTCCCGATTGATATGCCTGTGAAACGGCTGTGTTAAATTGATAGTAGTAATAATAACTGCCGAATGTCAAAGGGTTCGCAGACATCACGGCAAGGTGGTTGCGGTGATATACAACGGCAAAAAGATTTTGTGTAACCGTTCCTGCGAAAGAGAGTCTGCTTCCACCGTCAACATCAACAATCTGACCTGTTTTAAGCAGGAATCCCGCTTTCCTTGAAATCACCGTACCGGAAGTGGCACTCTGGGCATCGGCGGCATCACGAAACTCAACAAGAACCCAGTCCACAATGTCACCATTGGGGATACCGGCAACCGATTCGTGCCCCGAATAGTTCCAAGGTGCTTTATTAAAAGGTTGATTTAAAGGTATCAGCCCTTTTGTATTTAGCGTTGTATTCATATTTGCACCATTAAAAGCGCCTTCAATCATAGCATAAATAATTACCTGATTCGACGGATCGTTCACAATAATATTTCTGGAGTTACCACCGCCGGTAACACAATAATAGATTCCGTTATAGTAATTTGTCAAGGCGGCATCAATAGTTAGCGTTGACCAGTCCTCACCCGAGAAAAACGGAGAAGAACTGTTAATTGGAGAGCCATTCCAGACCCATTGATACGGCTCGGTTTGAATATCGGAAACAAAATTCAAATGACATTGAATAATCTGACCGTTTTCAATGCTAACGGTTTGATCGGCTGTTCCGGTCAAATAGGTATTTGAATTGGTCCAGGAGCCGTTATTTGTAATATTACCATCAATGTTCAGGGTAAATGTGTAACTTGGATTTTTTATAGTATTATTATTTATAATATCTCCATGAATATTAAATGCATAATACCATCCGTAATTTTGCAAAACCGCATTGTTTGTCAATAGTCCGTACGAAGAACAACTATTTCCGTATATAACAATTGTTCCCGCAAGACTTACATTATGAAATTGAACACTCTCAAAATAAGGAGCGTCATTCTCATTAGCTCCATATACAACCGATGTTGTATCTCCGATAATCTGACATTCATATAAATAAGCTTTACGAATAATTATAGAATCATTTTCGTTTAGAATTAATTTATTATTATGGAATTCCATTCTAACATTATCGAAAATATTTTTCCCGTCAAAATATACATTACCGGTGTTGCTGTTTTCAAATTTATATCCGTTAAATGTATGATTATTCAACGAAGTTATGTGTTGGTCGGTAGTTCCGGCAAGGGACGTTAGGTTGTTTTCCCATTTTCCGTTATTAACTATGTTATGCTCAATATTTAATTGTAAGTCATAAGAATCATCCTGAATAATTCCGTTATTGAATAAATCCCCCTTTATCGGAAGCAAATAATACCATCCGTAATTATCCAATGTATCGGTAACAACGGTGTTTCCGTAAAACACATTATCATTACCGTATATTCTTACCCTGTCAAGTATTTCAGGATTATAAACTTCGCAGTTGTAGATATAAGAATTGGCATCCATTTCCAGTTGAATGGGTTGGCCTGCTGTATTTGCCACAATAACACTATTGTTTATTTCTCCCTGATTTATTTTTAGTTTCCCGTTATCTTGCAGTACAATGGTATCTTCTTGCATATTTAATATACAGTTACTAAAATCCAAATCGGTTAAAGCGATAAGTTTGCCTGAGGGCTTGTAACTGGTAAAGTAAAGCGGAGTAAAAGTGTGCCCGTTAAGTTCGGTAATCTCCTGATTGCTTGCTCCGTACAAACTTATGGCTTTATTAACGAAAAACCCGTTATTCGTAACATCTCCATATACTTGCAAATCCAGATCGTAGGTATCGTCTTGCACAACACCGTTATTAACAAAGTTGCCGTAAGTTGTCAGAATGTAATACCAACCATAATTGTCTAAAGTATCGGTAACAACGGTGTTTCCGTAAAACACATTATCATTACCGTATATTCTTATCCTGTTTTGTATATTCGGATTATACACTTCGCAATTGGCAATATAAGAATTGGCATCCATTTCCAGTTGAACAGGCTCTCCTGCCGTAGTTGCCACAATAACACTATTGTTTAATTGTCCTTTATATAATTTAAGTTTTCCGTTATCTTGCAACACTATCGTATCATCTTGCATATCGAATATACAATTATTAAAATCCAAATCGGTTAGAGCAATAAGTTTGCCCGACGGCTTGTAACTGATGAAATTATTCGGAGTGAAAGTATGCCCGTTGAGTTCTGTAATCTCCTGATTGGCAGTTCCGTAAAAATTAATGGCATGCAAATCCGTTGTTCCGTTATTGATAAAGTTCCCTTCCAAATTAATGTCAAAATTGTATGTCGGATTTTCCAACAAGCCATTATTTATAAAATCTCCTTTAATGGAGAATGCATAATACCAGTTGGCATTAATTATCCTGCCGTTATTAGTAAGCGTTCCATAACTATAGCAATCACTGTGAATACGAATGGTTCCCAGCATTTCCATATCCGTAAAGTTAACAAACTGAAAATAGGGAGAGTCGTTATCATTGGTTCCTGCACCGAAAACGACCGAATTATTTCCCCCTGCAATCAAGCTACATTGATATAAATATCCACCATGCAATTTCAATTGTGTACTGGCCGGTATTGATATTTGAGTATTATTCATTTCAACCTGAACATTGTCAAAATAGGTGTCGCCGGCAAGAATAACATTACCGGTTGAAGCATTATCAAACCGATAGCCGGAGAAACTATGGCCGTTCATACAAGAAAGATAATGTATATCTGTACCTGTAAGATGGGTATAGCTATTATCCCAAGTTCCGTTATTAACGATATCTCCTGCAATATTTAGCGTTAAATTGTATCCGTTTTGAGTGATTACTCCATTATTGACCACATCTCCTCCAACATCTAAAGTATAATGCCAACTCATATGACTCAAGACTCCTCCCGGATTAATGGTAAGATTATGACAAGCATCATTCGAAGTATAAACAGCTCCGTTTATAACAACATCAATGTTACTTGTCGGCACCCATCCTTCGACCCATGTCCATGTACTATCCCAAGGACCACCTGCGGAAGTTGAGTGAATGGTTGTTTGAGAAAACAATAAGCTGCCGGAAAGCATAAACAAAACAACAGCCATAAGCGAAAGGTTTGTGTAAAGTGTTTTCATCTTGTTTTTATTTTAATTTAAAAAATATGGAAAATTCCTTCATTTGCCGTAATATAGAAATCTTAACAAAGATAGGAGGAAAAGATGAAATAAAACAGGAAGATTTATAAGTGGCTATATGTTTTTCTTAAACGGTTGTATTTATCCCATAAACGGTTTTGTAAAAATCGCATTCGAGATTTATTCCGGTACTACAGAGATTATTCCGTTGTTTTCAATCCAAATCTCATCCTTGTCCTTATTGTCCGCTTGTCCGTCAACGTTAAGGTCGCTTTGCAAATAGCCCTGTTTTCCGGCTTCCGTTTTCCACTGTAACCGGTCATCATCATTAACCTTACCGTCGGCATTGGCATCACCGCCATACATAACATAAACTCCATTAATATTTTTCTCACCACCGCCATAAGCCTGTCCCGGTAAAGTAAAATCATATGAATATTTAGAGTTTTGAATTGATAAAGGAGATGAACTCATCACGGGAATATGATTTCTGTGATATACAACTAAAAACAAACCATTGGCATATGTTGAGTCAAATTGCACCGGAGTTATTCCGTCAAGTCCGGTAATGGTATGGTCATATTTCAGGAAGGCAGCTTTCCGTTCCTTTACGGTGTTGCTTCCTGCTTGTGAAGCTGTGGGTGCGTCTCTGAGCTCAAGCAATACCCAGTCCACCACGCTGTCGGGGATGGAGGATACGCATTCGTAGCCGTAATAGTTCCAGGGATGCCTGCCGAAAGGCTGGTCAACAGGAATAAGTCCCGAATGGTAAAGTGAGGTGTCAAGGAATGTTCCGCTATATGCTCCTTCGGGAATAACTTTAACGTCAAGAATATAGGAGGTATCAGCTGTAACCGTTATGGTTCTTGATGTTCCAAGTGGGGAGATGAAATAATAATAACCAAGATAGTAATCATCCAACTGCATAAGAAGTTCAAGTGTCGTGCTCTGATAATTATCAAAATGCACCGGCGGGTAAGGTTGTGTTATTCCAACATCGTTCCAATACCAATGGCTGGGATATCCGGCACC
>JALSSR010000259.1 GCA_026984135.1 Bacteroidales bacterium | reverse complement strand
TTTGGTTTGGACTGGTACGATTACGGAGCGAGGTTTTATGATGCGGAATTGGGGAGGTGGCATGTCCCGGATGCCTTGGCGGAGAAAAGAATTACATATTCTCCATACAGCTATGTTCTTAATAATCCTATTTTCCGTATTGATCCGTTTGGGTTAACTGATTTTACATTTGATAAAAAAACCGGTAAAGTTAAACAAGTAGGAGATAAAAATGATGATCCTGATAGAATTGTTAGGACTTTTAAACATGGGAAAAGAAAAGGGCAAATAAAATATAAAAAAAACGGAGAAGCTAAAGTTGATATTGACGGTATAGCAAAAGGCATATTACACGATGAACAAAACTTTAAAACCAATGACAACATAATTGAAATAGGAGGAGAAGGACAATCAACAGTTGAAGGGGTTGAAGATTTTTCTCTTAAATTATCTGAATATGTTGGTACTGAAATTGGAGGAGCATATTTTACAAAAGAGGGTTCTGATGCTACTACACACATGACTATTGGAAAGTATAAGAATAACACATTAACACGAACAAAAGGTCATGGTCATATTACAGGTATTAAAAGTGGGTTAAAGCTTAAAGAGTTAAAAGCCTTTTACCATACACATCCAAGTACAGGTTATAGTACATCAGATAGAACAAGAGCTTCGCAAGAAGATAAGAATGCAAGAGATGATGGACTTAAACTCATGCCACATATGAGATTTTTCATCATTACAGCTCCTCTTCATTATGGAGCAAAAAATGAAAAAAAGGAATACACTACAGATTAAAAAAAATTACATTATGAAAATATTAACAACTATACTAATTTTAGCATCCTTTTTGTCCGAACAAGCCCGGCTGGGCGAAGTCTGTGACTTCGACCCTATTATCACAATAGTTTTCAATTATAAAAAACCAAAAAGCATTTATAAAAAATAAGTGCAATATAAATAAGCAGGAAACCGGCAAGTTGCCGGTTCGACCTAAAATAAATTCCGTAGTTTTCAAACGAAACGAAGCGTTAAAAAATAAAAGCTGTTTGAACGACCGCAGGGAATGAGTTCTTTTATTTTTGCGAAGTGAAGTGTAGAAAACAAGGAAATTATTTTCAGTCTTGATTTTTTGTTACTTTTGTATCAAGACAAAAGTAAAAGAGAAAACAATAATAAACAATCGTAAATAATCAATTTATTTACTACCCCTACGGCATGACCCAAAACGGATTACCCTACACAACCCTTCCCGATAATCAAAAAAATTTGTACCTTTACAACGGAAAAGAATTACAAAACGATTTTGATTTGGATTGGTACGATTACGGTGCGAGAATGTACGACCCGCAACTCGGGCGTTTCCCGAGCATTGACCCAAAAGCCGATAAGTTTGTATGGGTAAGCCCGTACAATTATGCCGAAAACAGACCGATTGACGGCATTGACCTTTGGGGATTGCAATGGAAAAGCATACACGATAACAATAACAGCAATGTTCCGAATGTTTCAATTAACAATTTTTATAAAAACCAAACAGCAAGAAATGAACTCGGAAATGCCGTAAGAAAATATGCACCGACA
>JALSSR010000258.1 GCA_026984135.1 Bacteroidales bacterium | reverse complement strand
AAAGAAGTCGTCAAGATTTTTAACGAGTATAAAATCCCTATGCCGGATAATAATCTGACAGATGATCAAATTAAGGGGATTTTGGCATATATCAAGGGTGAAAAACCTAAAGCTGCGGCAGAAACTGGTGCTTCCGGCAAGACGGTTCAGGAGCCTAAAGAATGGAAAGAGTGTGCTGCCTGCCATACAATCGGCAAAGGTAAACTTGTCGGCCCCGACCTAAAAGGAGTCACTGAAAAATATGATAACAAATGGCTTGTTAACTTTATCAGAGCTTCCCAAAAGATGGTTAAAGCCGGTGATAAAGAGGCGGTTAAAATATTTAATGAATATAAAATTCCAATGCCTGATCACAATTATACCGATGAACAGATCAACGGAATTCTCGAATACATTAAATATTATAAAGAGGCACCCAAAACAGAAGAACCCAAAACGGCAGTCGCAGGAGAAACAGGAGGAACACCCAAAACAACAGTGTCGTCTCAAAAGGAAATTTATGGACCCGGAAATACAAAAACCACATTTTACATTTTTCTTGCTTTATTGCTAATATCACTAATTGATCTCGGATTAACGAAAATCGTTAAAGCAAAATTCATACATTATATAATTATTTTGACAGCCCTGTTTGTCATCGGTGAGATAGTTTATGTTGAAGCTGCACAGCTTGGACGTCAGCAGGGATACTCTCCCGACCAGCCGGTTTGGTTTTCACATAAGGTTCACGCAGGACAAAATCAGATTGATTGCGAGTATTGTCATTTTTCGGCACAGGATTCCAAAAATGCAGGAATTCCGGGTACGGATGTTTGTATGAATTGCCACAGTGTGGTTAAAAAAGGAAAACGGACAGGTGAAAAAGAGATAGCCAAAGTGTTGGAATCGTGGAAAGATAAGAAGCCTATCGAGTGGATTAAGGTTCACAATCTTCCAGATCATGTTTTCTTTAGTCACGCGCAGCATGTAAATGCAGGAAAACGGCAGTGTGAGGAGTGTCACGGCAAAGTTGAGGAGATGGACAAAGTTGTCCAGGTAAACGACCTGAGTATGGGTTGGTGTATTAATTGCCATAGAAAAACCGATGTTCAATTTAAGGATAATAACTATTACGATAGTTTTGAGAAATATCATCAGGAGATTAAGGAGGGTAAAAGAACGGGAGTAACGGTTGAAGATATCGGCGGAACGGATTGTTCGGCTTGTCATTATTAATAGATATTAAGTTTTAACAAAGAGTATTACAATTTTTATAATATATGAAAAAATACTGGAAAAGTACCGAAGAACTACTTGAAATAAAAAATCAGGATCAGGTACGGAAAGTATCGGAACCGGAGTTTTCAATTGACGGTTTAACAAAAGAGGAGGTTAAATCGGGTGTCAAAGCCAACAGACGTGATTTTTTAAAGATGCTCGGTTTCTCAGTAGGTTATGCGGCAGTAGCTTCAAGTTGCGAAGTGCCGGTGCGAAAAGCAATTCCTTACCTGCAAAAACCTGAAGAGGTTATTCCCGGAGTTGCAAATCATTATGCATCAACTTTCTACGACGGTCATGATTATGCCGGTGTTGTCGTAAAAGTCAGAGAAGGGAGACCCATTAAGATTGAAGGAAACGAGCTTTCCTCAATCACTCCGGGAGGAACAAGCGCAAGAGTTCAAGCTTCGGTTTTGAGTCTTTATGACGGCGGACGACAGCAACACCCGCTGAAAAACGGAAATAAAACCGATTGGGCAACAATTGACAAGGATGTAATTGCAGGCCTTGAAAAAGTTGCCGCTGCAAATGAAAAAATCGTTATCCTTTCGGCTTCGGTAATAAGTCCTTCAACAAAAAAACTTTTTGAAGATTTCAAGGCAAAATATCCAACTACCGAAATTGTTTATTATGATGCCATCTCCTATTCGGCTATGCGTGAAGCAAATAAACTTACATTCGGAAAAGACAATATTGCCTCCTATCATTTTGACAAAGCCGACATCATAGTTTCTTTCAATGCCGACTTTCTTGGCAATTGGCTTTCGCCCATTGAGTTTGCTGCTCAATATGCCAAAACAAGGGATTTGACAAACGGCAGAAAAAAACTGTCGAAACACTACCAGTTTGAATCATATTTATCAGTGACAGGGAGCAATGCCGATAAGCGCATCCCCATAAAGCCGTCGGATGAAAAGGTTATCTTACTCAATCTTTATAACTACATTGCAGCCAAATCGGCAATGGCGACCGTAAAGGTTAAAAAGTCGCCCGTAAAAATTAAGAATCTTGCTGAAGAACTTTTACGAAATCCTTCAAAATCCATCATAGTTTCAGGTACCAATGATGTTTATATTCAAGCTGTTGTCAATGCTATTAACTTTCTGCTTGCTAATCTCGGAACGACTATGGAGTATGAAAGAGAATTGTTGACCAAACAGGGAAATGACAGGGATTTTGAAAATCTTGTAAAAGAGATGAACAGCGGAAAAGTCGGAGCATTGCTTATGTACAACGTGAATCCTGCCTATGACTATTATAACGGATCAAAATTCGTAACCGGAATGAAAAAGGTGGGACTGTCGGTTGCTATGTCGCAGAAAAACGATGAGACTGCATCACTTGCCGGATATGTTTGTCCCGACAATCATTTTCTTGAGTCGTGGGATGATGCCGAGCCTTATACGGGTTTTTACAGTCTGACACAACCTACAATCAGACCGCTTTTCGATACACGGCAAGCGCAGGCAAGTCTTATGAAATGGGCTGGAATAGAAGGAGATTATCATTCATTTATTCAAAAGTTCTGGGAAGAGAATCTGTACGGGAAACAAACGGAATTCCTTTCGTTTAACGATTTCTGGAATCATTCGTTGCAAAGAGGAGTTTTTGAACCGGGCCCGGAAGAAAAAGAATGTCCGGTTTACGATTTTACTTTCTTCGACAGAGCCGGAAGTAAACTTGGTGAAGTTGAGAAGAGTAATGGCATTGAGGCTGTGCTTTACGAGTCTATTGCAGTTGGAGCCGGAAATTTTGCCAATAACCCTTGGCTGCAGGAACTTCCCGACCCTATTTCAAAGGTGGTTTGGGATAACTATGTGGCTGTTAATCCCAAATATGCCGAAGAACTCGGTGTTGAACAAAATGATGTGGTAAAAGTTAACGGAAAACTGGAACTGCCGGTATTTATACAGCCCGGTCAACCCAACGGAACTATTTCAATCGCACTGGGTTACGGACGAAACAAAGCGGGAAAGGTTGCAGACGGAACAGGTAAAAATGCTTATGTGCTTTCGCAATTAAAAAATAATTCCAGGCAATACCTCATCAATGGTGTTACAATTGAAAAAACAGGCCAAACCTACGAAGTTGTCAGCACCCAAACCCACCACTCAATGGAGGGAAGACGTATTATCAAAGAAACCACTCTATCGGAATATAAAAAAGATCCGAAAGCGGGTAACGAAGACCATCACGAATTACTGGAAGAACTAACGACAATGTATCCCAAGCATGAAATGCCGGGTGCACGTTGGGGATTGAGTGTTGATTTTAATAAATGTATCGGGTGTAACGCCTGTATCGTAGCTTGTCAGGCTGAAAATAATATTGCCGTTATCGGAAAAGAAGAGGTCAAGAACCGAAGGATAATGCACTGGATCAGGCTCGACAGATATTTCTCAACCGACGGCGAAGGATTAAATAAAGATGTGGAAGCCGAAAACCCGGAAGTTCTGCACCAGCCTGTGATGTGTCAGCACGGTGATAATGCTCCCTGCGAAAACGTTTGTCCCGTTGCTGCAACGCCACACAGCAAAGAAGGATTGAACACTATGGCATACAACCGTTGTATCGGAACCCGGTATTGTATGAACAACTGTCCGTACCGTGTCAGAAGATTCAACTGGTACAGATATGTTAATAACGATGAGTTCGATTATAATTTTAATGACGATATAAGCAAGATGGTTCTCAATCCCGATGTTGTTGTCAGGGAGAGAGGTGTTGTTGAAAAATGTTCATTCTGTGTCCAAAGGATACAGGAGAAGAAGCTTGTAGCCAAGAACGAAGGACGTGAACTGCGTGACGGTGAGGTACAACCTGCTTGTGTTCAGGCCTGCCCGACTAAAGCTTTGACTTTCGGAGACCTGAATAAAGAAGGCTCGAAAGTTTCCGGACACTTTGAGGATGAGCGTTCTTACGGTCTGCTTGAGGAGCTTCACACACTTCCGTCTGTGGTTTATATGACAAAGGTAAGGAATACGAAAGAAACGGGAAACAACAATACGGAAAGAGTATGGGACGAATTTGCTCCCTGATGCAGTTAGTTATAAATGTCTTTTAAAATAAATGAAATAAGATTTTTTTGAATAAATATATACGAAAATGTATAATAAAGAAGTCAGAGGAATATTAATACAAGGTAATAAATCTTACGGAGATATTACCAGGGAAGTGCTTGCCTCACAGGAGACAAAGGCTCCTTTATGGTGGTATGCTGCAATGTTTGTCGGTTCCGTGATGTTTTTGGCGGGAATATGGGCAATCGGAATGACCATTTACAAAGGTATCGGCTTGTGGGGTAACAACAACTCCGTTGCCTGGGGTTGGGCAATTATCAATTTTGTCTGGTGGATCGGTATTGGACACGCAGGTACGGCTTTCTCCATTTTCCTTCTCGTACTAAGGCAAAAATGGAGGACATCTATCAACCGTGCGGCAGAGGCTATGACCGTTTTCGCTGTTCTTGCAGCCGGTCTCTTCCCGATGATCCACATGGGACGTATATGGGATGCCTTTTTCATCTTCCCATACCCCAACACACGCGGCCTTTGGGTTAACTACAACTCTCCCCTTTTCTGGGACGTTGTGGCCATCAGTACATATCTGTTCACCTCCGCCGCTTTTTGGTATCTCGGAATGATTCCCGACCTTGCAACCGTCAGAGACAGATCAAAATCTAAAATCAAGAAACAGATATATCATTTAATGAGTTTCGGATGGGTAGGTTCTGCAAAATCCTGGTTACGTTTTGAAGTTACTGCGGTAATTGTCGGTGGACTTGCAGCTCCTCTTGTAATTGCAGTTCACTCAATCGTGTCAATGGACTTTGCTACAAGTGTTTTCTCCGGATGGCACACAACCATATTCCCTCCGTACTTTGTTGTCGGAGCTATCTTCTCGGGCTTTGCAATGGTTTTGACCCTGATGATCATTATCAGAAAAGAGTTTAAACTTCAGGATTTTGTTACCGACAGCCACCTTGAGGCCATAGGAAAAATCCTGATCTTTGTGAGTTTGATAATGGGCTCCTCTTATGCAACTGAGATTTTCATTGCATGGTTTTCGGGATCCGAAGGTGAAATGTACACCTTCTTCCATAACAGAATTACAGGTGATTATGCAGTTCAGTTCTGGACAATGGTAACTTGCAACGCTATTATCCCGCAACTGTTCTGGTTCAAAAAAGTCAGAACAAACCTCACATGGCTCTTCATAATATCAATAATCATCAATATAGGAATGTGGTTTGAGAGATTTAACATTGTTATTACTTCTTTAAGTAAAGATTTCCTCCCTGCAAACTGGGTTGAATATCATGCTACCACAACGGAAGTACTTATTTATCTTGGGACTCTCGGATTATTTATCGTAGGTGTGTTGCTCTTTATGCGCTTTATTCCTATGATGGCTATGAACGAGCTAAAAATGGTTAACAAAGAAACAAGCAGAGATTAAAATATATTTCAAATGGAAAATAAAAGATTAATAGGAGTTTATGATGATGAAAAAAAGATGCTATCGTCCATTGACAGTGTTCAGCAGAATGGATACAAAATAGCCGATGTCATCACTCCGTTTGCAATAGAAGAGGTTTTTGAAAAATTGAAATTAAAATCCAGAATCAATGTTGCCGCTTTTTTATATGGTCTGTTCGGAGGTGTTATAGGTGTTTTCCTGTTTCTCTACTATACTTTTGTAATAGATTATCCCTTAAATATAGGCGGCAAGCCCTCTTTAACGTTGACTTTTGTCGTTATCATTTTTGTGGGGACAATACTTGTAACCGTACTTTTTACATTGCTAACCTTCTTTATCAGAGATAAAAAAGGACCCGGAGCTAAAGAGCATTTTCAGTATCCCGGTATCACGGACGACACTTTTTTGATCCTTGTTGATAAATCCGGTCTTTCCGAAAGTGATGTTAAAGGTTTAAGCAAGATAATGACCGATAACGGTGCAATTAAAATAGATGAAAAATAATATAACACTAAACAGATGAAATACAGTTTTATAATATTAATCATATCGGCAGTTTTGTTGAGTTCCTGTTCGTACGACCCGAACGACCCGGGAAGAGCATATTTCCCGGATATGGCATACTCCGTTCCTTACAACGCTTATACTGCAAATCCTGTTTTTCCCAACGGCAGGACAATGCAGACACCTGTTGAAGGAACCGTACCGAGAGAGATGATTCCCTATCAGTACAAAAAGACCTATGATGATCAATTAAAAGCAGGACTTGAGCTTGTTAATCCGATGAAACCTACAAAGAAAAATCTTGCACGCGGAAAAGCCGAATTCAAGATTTTCTGTTCCGATTGTCATGGACTACAGGGAAAAGGAGACGGACATCTTTATACAAGTAAACTGTTTCCCGCTAAACCAACGGATTTGACAAGTGCTTACATTCAGGATAAACCCGACGGGGAGATATACCATATCATTACTCTTGGATCTTTATCGGGTCTTATGGGTGCTCACGGCGGGCAGATAAAACCTGCAGACAGATGGAAAATAGTTACGTACATCAAAAACAAGTTTTAATATAAGTTACAGAATATCTGTTTAATACAAAAATAATTTAAAAATGGAAGAAAAGTTCACATTTTCACCGAAACTAAAATATTTTTCGTTTGCTCTGATGGCAATAGGAGTTATTTCCATTATTATCGGATTTTTAAGTAATCCGGACAGAGCCTGGGCAAATATGCTTATAGGCAACTATTATTTTCTTGCATTGGCCTTAGGTGCCGTGTTTTTTATGACACTGCAATATATCTCACAGTCGGGATGGTCCTCAGCTTTTAAGCGGATACCCGAAGCAATGGCAAGTTATATCCCCATAGCTTTCATAGTTATGATTATAACGGCTTTAGGGATTAATTATCTATACTCCTGGGTAAACCCTCACGAAGCGGGAATATTTAACGACCACGAACTTCATTTGCTTCACCACAAAGCTCCATATCTTAATGTTCCGTTTTTTATTGCAAGAATGGTGATTTATTTTGTTTTGTGGATCATTTTGACCCGGTATCTGAGAAAACTATCAATGAAAGAAGATGTTGAAGGCGGTATGGAATATTTCAAGAAAAGCGAATATTACTCTAAAATAACTATTTTTGTTTTGGCATTTACATTTATTATGGCAGCCATTGACTGGCTGATGAGCCTTGAACCGATATGGTTCAGCACGATTTTTTCGGCCAAAAA
>JALSSR010000257.1 GCA_026984135.1 Bacteroidales bacterium | reverse complement strand
AAAAACAAACTTCTCAAAAACAAATTTCCTGTCACCAATTGTAAGATTCTTTATTTCTGAAGGATTTGCTATCGCCATAGTATCTCCGCTAACCACAAACTCCATCTGCCGTGAGTAAAGATTATACCGTAAAACTCGGTCATTAATGATGGTTCCGTCGGTGAGTTCAATTTTGCCGGAAGACCAGTCCCGGTTCAGATACATTCCCGTTTCTTTTCCATAATCAAATTTATATTCGGCTCCGGATGTTGTGAATGCATCATTGTTGATACTTTGTCCTAACGCAGGATCCTCCGGATTGGTGACCCCGCTATTTAATATTGATATGTTTTTGCTTCTGTTTACCTGACCGAATGCCGTCAGATCAAATAAAGCCAAACATAAAAACACCACAATAATTATTAAAGTTTTCATAGCAAACATTTTTTATATATTAAGCGGGTAATATATCATTTTTTAAGGAAAATGTCAAGTTATTTTTGAGTTTTCTCAGCATCAATAAATTTTATACTTTTACGACTGCTTTTATAAAGTTATGAAGAGAAGGGTTTTGAATCCGAATATGAATCACTAAATAATATAAAATCTTAAAAATGATAAGATATTGCAAAATCCTGGCTACATTCCTTTTAATCTTCTTAATCAATGGATTTTCAAACGCACAAAAGATTCATTTGGGATTACTGTTTAATGATAAGACTGACGCAGAGACAAATGCTGCTTATAAGTTCCTTAAAGAGAACCCCCGGTACATAGTTGAAAAATTATATCTTTTCGAAATTACAAATGCCGATTCATTAAAAAAGTTTGATGCCCTTTGGTATCACTATTCCGACACAACAGAAGTGAAAGAGTATTCCGAAGCAACAATTAAGATTCTAAACCAATACCTGACACAAGGAGGGAAAATGCTGCTAACACTTGAAGCCTTCAGAATGATTAACACTCTCGGAATTGAGCCCAACATCCCTGAAATAAGATATAAAAAGGCTTCGGATAACGGTTACGGCAGGATGCTCGGCCTTCATGCTTTCAAAAGTCATCCTGTCTTTGACGGATTGAACGGCGGCGCATACATTTTAAAACTTTTACGTGACACCGTTGTCCGTCAGATTGGCTATTTTGAAGATTCTCCGGTACTTAACGGAGCCGTTGTTGCGGTTGACTGGGATTATATTTTTGTCAGGGAAAACTCCAGACTGATGCTCGAGTATTGGACAGGAAAAGGCAGGGTGCTGGCTCTCGGCGAATATGTTAATTTGACGGCGGATAACTTAAACCGTCTGCATCTTGAAAAGTTTTTGAACAACACCTTTTTGTACCTGAAAAGCCCCGGTTCATTCCTTAATATCAACTACTGGCAGTATTATCAGCAGCTTGTTATGAGAGAAGATAACTTTGGAGCAAAACCGGCAAGATACTTTCCTAAACCCTGGAAGGCTCCACAGAGTGATATGTTATTAAAGAGAGCGGAAGCAACAGATAATTTTTGGGATGTGGCCGGTGAAAGAATGTTGGTAATGGGAAAAGAAAGAGGCGGGATTGACGAAATTTGGTCGCATCCGTTTATGGCTTTCAAAGACTATGAAGTTAGTTTTAAATTGCAAAGTTCAGATACGATAATGCCACTTGAAATGCTGACACCCGGGATTGAAGTCCGTCCGGAATCTTTCACAAGGATATATTCAGGTAATAATTTTGTTTTGAAAGAGGTAATAGCCGTTTCACCGGCATCGCCGACCGGAGTCATTCATTATTCCTACGACGGAAAGGAACCTTTAAACCTTTTCATAAAGTTCAAAAGCAACCTGCGTTTGATGTGGCCCTATTCCGAAAATGTAATAAAGACAATTAATTGCGGACTTGACGAAGGAATGAATGCATTGGTTATTAAAGATAACAGTGGCAATTTCTCCGCAGCCATTGGTTCTAATGCAGAACCTCGCTATATGGAGATTGGTCCCTTTTCGGATTTCAATATCAAATGGATTCCCAATGAGCTTGACAGCAACTATTTTGAGATAGAACCCGTTTTATCCGAAAAATTTCAGGCTACGGGTATCTTTCAGTTTATTCTCTTGCCCGGAGAAGAGATAGACATTCTGTTTTCTGCGGACAACAGGTCGCCGGAAAATACCGGAAAGGAATTCCGCAAGGCAGCCGCCTCACCCGAAACGATCCATATCAATTCAAAAAACCACTATGATTCTTTGCTTGCAAACTCACTGACCATTCAAACTCCCGATACTGTTTTTAATGAAGGCTATAAGTGGGCGCTTGTAGCAACGGACAGATTTTTCGTAAATACACCCGGACTCGGAAGATCTCTTGTGGCAGGCTATTCCACCACCGACAGAGGCTGGGACGGCGGTCATAAAATCAGCGGAAGACCCGGATACGGCTGGTATTTCGGTCGCGACGGGGAATGGAGCGGATTTGCACTGCTTGATTACGGTGATTTTGAAAAGGTGAAAGCGGAATTGGAATTTTATCAAAAGTTTCAGGATTTAAACGGTAAGATATTTCACGAAGTAAGCACATCAGGCTTTGTTCATTACGATGCATCCGATGCAACACCCCTCTATATCGTACTGGCAGGCAGATATTTGAAACACTCGGGCGATATTGAATTCATTAAAAAAAGCCGGTCTGAAATAAAAAAAGCAATTGATTACTGTTATTCAACCGATAGCGACGGTGATCTGCTCATTGAGAATACAAATGTGGGACATGGATGGGTTGAAGGCGGAGCACTTTTCGGCTCACACACATCACTTTATCTTGCCTCCTGTTGGGCAGCGGCTCTCGACGAAGCTGCATACATGGCTGAAGCTCTCAATTTTAAAGCAGAAGCATCTAAATATCATACTGATGCCGAAACGGTTAAAAAAATTATAAACAGTAAATACTGGAATAAAAAAGCTGACTTCTATTATCACGGCTTAAAAAAAGACGGTTCTTTTATTACTGATAAAACCATTATGCCGGCAATTCCGATGCTCTTTAAGCAAGCAGACAACAGCAAAGCCGGCAAAATACTTCCTCTCTTTTCCGGTGATGAATTTTCAACGGATTGGGGAAGCAGAATCATTATGGAAAGCAGTAAACATTTCAATCCCAACGGTTATCATACTGGAAGCGTATGGCCTCTTTTCACGGGATGGTCGGCACTGGCGGAATACAATTACGGCAACCCCGTTCAGGGTTATTCCCAAATAATGGACAATCTTCAGGTTTATAAAGACTGGGGACTCGGTTTTGTTGAGGAGGTGCTAAACGGCGAGACATACAAGCCGGGTGGTGTTTGCCCTCATCAATGCTGGTCGGAGACAATGGTGCTGCAACCTGCCGTTGAGGGTATGCTCGGCTTTGAACCGGATGCCATGCATAACACGGTAAAACTTTCTCCCGCCTTTCCGGCAAATTGGGACAGAGCCGAAATAACCAATATCAAAGTAGGCAATCACATTCTCAGTATGAAAATGAAACGCAATGGCAATACAATTTCTTATTCTTTTGAACATACCGGCAGTTCAAACCTGAAAATCGAGTTTGACCCGCAACTGCCCGACGGAACAACAATCAATTCAATGGTAATTTCCGGTGATTTTGAATCAAAAAAACTTAAACCTGATGAATTGCCGGAGTTCTATATCTCAAAGAATGCCACTTTGACCTACAAAATTTCAGGAGGAATAAAAGTGTTGCCTGTAGCCTCAAATCCCTTTCCCGGAGACAAATCCAAAGGATTAAGAATCATTTCAGATAAATTGAAAAATAGTAAATATTATATAACGATTGAAGGAATCGCGGGACAAAAGTATGAGATGAAACTTTTTTGCAAAGAGAAGATAACCGGCATTGAAAATGGAGAAATAATTTCGCAAAAAGATGATATTTTTACCATACGTATCGGTTTTGCCGAAGGAAAAGAGAGATATGGAATAAAAACAGTTGTAATTTTATTAAATCAGGCTTCAAAAGAAGAGAAATAGATATATTTGCAAAAATTAATTAAAGTGGCGGACGGGAAAAACCGGAATTATAAGATAACGGGAGTGGTTGCGGTCAGCATAGCTGCTGCAATGTGGGGACTTGACGGAGTAGTACTTACACCGCGACTCTATAATCTTGACGTTCGGTTTGTGGTTTTTGTGCTTCATCTCATTCCGTTCGCACTTATGAATATCTTCTTTTTCGGAGAGTATAAAAAATTAACATCCATAACAACTCAGGATTGGTTTACTTTTTTTCTTATTTCCCTTTTCGGTGGTGCCATCGGTACAATCGCCATTGTTAAAGCTCTGTTTCTCGTTAATTTTCACAATTTATCGGTCATTGTACTCTTACAAAAACTGCAACCTGTCTTTGCCATTTCTTTGGCAGCAATACTTCTTAAAGAGAAGTTGCATAAAGGCTTTATACTTTGGGCTTCAGTAGCAGTTGTTGCAAGTTACTTTTTAACATTCGGATTTCATCTTCCCGATTTTAATCAGGAAAAGAATACCATTTACGCTGTGTTACTTTCACTTCTTGCAGCCTTCTCATTCGGAAGCTCAACGGTATTCAGCAAAAAAATACTGATTAAATACAGTTTCCCCACTGCAACATTTTTCAGATATGGGATTACAACCATTATTATGTTTTTTATTGTCCTGTTTTCCGGGACTTTCAATCAGTTCGGTAAAGTTACACCCGAGAACCTGCTTTTCTTTCTGATAATATCTTTCACAACCGGATCAGGGGCAATTTATCTTTATTACTACGGATTGGTGAGAATCAGAGCGATAATGGCTACAATAGCGGAACTTTTCTTTCCGGTCTCAGCCATTTTCTTTGATTATTTCATCAATGGGAAAATGCTGTCCGCCGTACAATGGGTAGCTGCACTGATAATGATTTTTGCCATTATCAAACTAACGGGCAGGGCAACAAAACAGCAATCGTCATAATCAACTGCTTCAAGTTTTACTTCAATTCAATTTTTTTTACACGTATTACATCTCCAACAGGACTCAATCAACTGGTAATAAAGCACTTTTGTGAACTTTGTGTTTTTGTGATAAAAAAATTTAAACTCAAAAGAGACTAAATCCCGAATAGCCCTATGAAAGAGGTGGCCTCACACTTCGGACTTTTTCGGATTTTGGCGGTGGTATAAAGCGCAGGATAATCCGAAAATAAACTGATACTGAACGAGAAAACACAAATACTATATATCATACAGAATTTAGTCAGCAAGATATAAAAATTCACCATAGTAAAGTTTATGCGTTTAGTATAAATATCTTCGGGATTTCAAATCCCACACAGCACATTTTACGACACATCAACCTACCTCGGGCTTTTTGAATGACCGGCGAAGTTGAAATTCGGGTATCTTACCCCTCTAAATCTCCCCTGAAGGTGAGACTACCGATAGATTTGTCGAAATACCGAAAGAAAACAGGTTTGCAAAAAGCAAACTTGTTTTCTTTCGAGTATTAACTGGTTCTAAGCAGCTTTGCGTTGCAAACCTGATAAGAACCAGTAAAAATGAAACATCTGAAGTAATGCTAACATTTTTGTGGTTTTCGTGTTTTCACGGTGAAAAAAATAAAATACAAAAACTCAAATGACACTAAATCCCTTGAAAGGGAATTCATTATTAAATCCAGAAAACGGAAATTTTCGAGATTATTTTTAAATCCCCATATTTATCTTTTAACTTCGTGACACAATTTCCGATATTACAACAAATAAAATTATTACAAACAGACCAAGAGCAGCAATTGTTGAAAATAACATGCTGTAATAGAGAATTCTAATATCTTTTTTTTCTTTAGAAAGTTTATTCATGTTTTTAATATCTTCATTAGTCATACCTAAGAAAAATGTAACCTTAAATCCATTTTTCTTTAAAACAATTTTACTAATTATTGTAACTGTTGTAAATATTGAACCAATAGTTATTATGCTATATACCAGTATATTAAAAATATAATAGTTCATTTTTATTCATATTTAATTTGATTGTTTTATTAGAATCCATCCCACCAAAAGCGTGAAGGTATCCAGTCAATAAAATGAGTATTACTTTCCGGTGTATTGTTAAAACCTGCACCTGGGCCAACTCCAATTTTATTCATATAGTAACTGTCAAATAGAGTGCCTCCGCCGAATCCGGGTGTGCTATTTCCGGAAATAGATGCAGAAAAGACACTATTAATACTACTTAAAGAAAAACCCCAACTCGTTCCTTACAAATCGGAAAATTCAAAATTGTCTTTTGGTATTATTATAATAACATTTAATCCGGCTGTTGCTTCAATACCAAATGCCGGTCCTTTTGTGATAAATTGAAATGTTTTGCCCGAATTGGGGTCATAAATTTCTCCAAATTCTATTGTCCAGCCTAAGGTGACCGTTAAAGTAAAATCAATTGACCAACCATATAAAGGCTGTAACTCACTCCCACCAGTTGAGCCTTCTTCTCAAAGAATTTATAAAAACCCAGCCAATGCCGGGTTTTTACTTTTAATATTGTCTAGCCTCTACGTTATAGTGCCCCTTGGTTTTGTAACATTTTTATATACATACCCAAAACAAAAAGGATAAAAGCTAATAAGAAATAGATTATTATTATTATATTTCCAAATAATTGTTGTGACCTATTTTCTGATTCATACTTTTCAAGAATCGATAAATACTTCTTTTTATGAATTAAATGGAAATAGAAAAACAATATAATGATAACTGACAATACTCCAGAAATTAATTTATTTCCAAACAATGGGAAATTAATTCCAAATAATAAACTAGTTAGCATAATTAAATCAATAGAGTAGATTATGATAGAGAATGCAATAGCCAATGCAGCAAAAAAAGCAGGATCATCACTATGTCCAATTTTTTGCTGAATTCTATAACTTCTATAAAAAAGGTAGTTAAACATAACTTTGAATAATTTGATTAAGGTTTATTTGGAATTCCCCAACCGCCAAAACCACCAGACGATACATCTAAAATAAAGTATGCTCCACTAATTGCAGTTCCTATTGGCCAAACAAATGATGCTACACCCATTGCAATATCAAGTGCTGATTTTGCGCCGACTTGCCAGTCAGTTCCATTTTGGTTATAATAATAGTCATAAGAGCCATAACCACTTATCCCAACATTTACTACAAAACCTACTATACCAGCACGTTTTACAAATTTTAGATATTTCGCGCCAGCCTTGCCCCAGTCAGCACCTTTCATTCCCCATTCAACTAAGTTTCCTTTAACACCATTGGCAAAACCAAATGCAGACACGCCGGTTGCAGCTTCATCTATTGTGATTCCATCATTTAAATTATCACCCCCACCAGCCTTGCCTCTCTCATCCCCCCGGCTTCTTTCACCAACTACCGTAAATGTACTAAGCCAAACGGAAGATTGGCTTTTTATCTGATCCATATTGAGGTTGTCGAAGTTAAAGCGTGCGGCACCCTGCGGGGCTTCATTGGCTTGATTTACCAT
>JALSSR010000256.1 GCA_026984135.1 Bacteroidales bacterium | reverse complement strand
AAAAAGAGGTAATCCGATAATAAAAAATTTAATCTGTTTCATATTTTATAAATTACTATTTTTCATATATTTCATTCATTCTCGCAATCTCCCATCACACATTCCCTATTTCACATTATGGTACAGGGTCATAACCACTTCCACCCCACGGATTGCAGGACAAAAACCGCTTAAGAGCCATCCAGCCTCCCTTAAAGGGTCCGTATTTCTTAATTGCCTCCACACCGTAAGTCGAACAGGTTGGCGTATAACGACACGAAGCCGGAAAATACGGCGAAATTGCTGTTTGATAGAACTTTATCAGCAAAATAAAAAAATTACCCAGCAGTTTTTTCATTCATTTCCTGTTTACAACGCTCCAAAGCTACTATTATTTTCTTTTCAATCTCGGCATAAGAGACAATTTCAACTGAAACATACAGCAAAGCTAACACACAGGTTTTATTCCTCTGCGTTAAAAATTCATAAAATGATTGTTTGTTCTTCCGGTATGCTTCCCTGATTCGTCTTTTAATGAGGTTGCGGTCAACGGCATGTTTGAACTTACGTTTCGGCACGGAGATTAATACCTGTGCCGGATAATCTCCATCAAGGGGATTCTCAAGCCAAACAACTTTTACAGGATACTGCAAAAAAGACTCTCCTTTCGAAAACAGTTCTTCGATAATCTTTTTACGCGATAAACGTTCCGCTTTTGTAAAGGTTTGCATCGGCAACCCTAATTCTTTTTCGCATTCTGAAGA
The DNA here is from genome assembly GCA_026984135.1 of Bacteroidales bacterium. Classification (GTDB taxonomy): domain Bacteria; phylum Bacteroidota; class Bacteroidia; order Bacteroidales; family JAADJA01; genus JAADJA01. Next base: position 6,797 of record JALSSR010000256.1, on the reverse strand, counting down.
AACTGGTCAATAGCAACAGTCATTGATAAAGCGGTCTTTGTAGGAGCAATCACATCGGGTTTTAACCCTGCTTCCTTAAGAGCTTTAATCGTTGTGGGGCCAAAACCTGCAACGAGTGTATGATTCTGAACAAAGTTTGGAAAATTCTTGAATAAAGATTTCACTCCTGCAGGGCTAAAAAACACAATCATATCATACTTCTCTATATCAACATCCGACAAATCACTGGCGGTAGTTTTATAGATGACAGCTTTTGTATAGTTAATCTTGTTGTCATCCAGCATCTTTGTAATGCTTAACTTGTAAATGTCGGAGCAGGGAAGCAGGAATTTTTCATTCTTATGCTTTTTGATGATATCCATCAAATCGTTAAAATTCTGTCTCCCGAAAAATATTTTTCTTTTTCGATACTGAACATACTTTTGCAAATAAAAGGCAGTAGCTTCGGAGATGCAAAAATATTTCATTGTGTCGGGAATCTCGACCCTCATATCTTTGGAAATCCTGAAAAAGTGATCAACTGCGTTTCTGCTTGTAAAAATAACGGCAGTATGGTCCTGAATATAAACCTTATCTTTCCTGAACTCACTTGAAGTAACGCCTTCGATTTTTATAAATTTGTAAAAGTCAATTTTCAGTTTGTGCTTTTGCACCAGTTCACCGTAAGGTGACTTTTCTACATCACCGGGTTGTGGTTGGGAAACGAGTATTTTCTTAATTTTTGTTGCTGGCATATCCCCTTTTTATAAGTTAAATCTACTTTAAAACCTGTAAAAAACTACTCTATAATCCTGACTACCAACTTAATAACAACTATAAGCGGTAAGATTTCGAGGGTGCAAAGATACAAAATTCTATAAAATAAAGAATAATTTGATGAAGAAATACCGGAAAATAGTTCACGGACTATTCTGTAAAGCGTTAGAACAAACCAAAATACAACACCTGCATAGAGAACAATCTCCGACTGTGAATAGATAACAATAATAACAACGGGAAGAAAAACAAGGCCGAGAACAAGATTAAAAACAAAATTGGTCAATAACATTTCCGTCGAAGAGTAATAGTCCTTAAAAATAATCCCTGAAAGATTAATAATTCCGTTTTTGATAATCCATACAACCAAAACAATAAGAATTATGGCGGAAAACAGCTTTATGCCCTGAAGTTCGGTATAAGAAGGCGGAATGAAATTAACAATCAACAGGTAGGCAAAAAGTGAGACCGAAACAAGATAAATAATAAACAGCGGGATTGATATTCTTTCTCTGAAAATATTTCCTTCTCTGGTCATTTTATAAAAAGAGTGATTTGTAACAGCCGAACTAAATACCTGATAAAGCCTCTTTCGGTAAAAAAAACGTACCCAGGCTAACAATGCAAAAATAATAATAAGATGAATTGCAATCCAGTCGTTTGATGTTTTACGAATCGGCACAGGATTAAAATAATCCCCTTTCAGAGTGCCGTCGGTAAAAAAGGTTTTCTCCCTGACCGGAACAGGTTTGGCTACACTGTCCAACGACAACAATGTATCGGATGGAGGAGTTGATAATGTATCCTGCTGTATGTGAACCTGTGCCAAAATCCGTGAATAATTAAAACCTGTTGCAAAGGTAATCCAATTTTGCAAAATTATAATTTAAAACGTTTCTATTTGGTTATTCCAACAGTTTACATATATTTGCAACTGACATTTTTAATAATCATTAACATCTATTATATGTTCAATTTTATCATTTTTGGCCCTCCGGGATCAGGCAAAGGGACACAATCGGCAAAAATTGCGGAGAAATATAATCTCGCACACATCTCTACCGGCGACATTTTCAGAAAAAATATAAAGGAGAAAACCGAACTCGGTTTAAAGGTTAAAAGCATTATTGACAGCGGTGAACTTGTTCCTGACGAACTGTTGATTGATATTCTGAAAGATGCAATTAACAGCTATAGCGGTGTCAGGGGTTTCATTTTTGATGGCTTTCCGCGTACAATAAGGCAAGCCGACGAATTTGAAGAACTTCTGAAAAGTAAAAATCAGAAAGTTTCTCTTGTTTTGTCATTAAAGGTTGACGATGAAGAGATTATTACCCGCCTTATGAAAAGGGCCGAAGAACAGGGTCGCTTAGATGATACCAGAGAGGTTATAGAAAACAGACTAAAGGTATATCACAGACAAACCGAACCGCTTATAGAGTATTACAAAAAGAAAGGAAAATTCGAATCAATTTATGGAATAGGAACCATTGATGAAATTTTCAGCAATATCTGCAAAGTGATTGACAGATACATTTAAACTGGAGGTACACGGTTAGGTGCAACCTGAAATAGAAGGATTGCGCGGCAAACTTGATGTGCAAGATGAACCTTGCGGGTTTTAAAAGAAATTGACCTGAATTCCCGTATTTGGAATAAGGCGACAAGGCCTGCTTCAATACATAAGTTCGGTTGATTGCCGATTATTCCTTCTCCAGTTCTTTTCTTACACAAACGGTAAAATCCTCTTTAAACTCAACAATAAAACCAAGTTTTCTGAAAACCGATATCATAGGTTTGTTGTCATTTGTTGTTAAAGCAACCACCCTTTTAACACGGCTTTTCTTTGCTATTTCAAGGCAAAATTCCGTCAGATATTTTCCAAGGTCTTTTCCCTGCCACTCATCCGTAATGAGTACTGCATACTCGGCCGATTCAAGATCGGGATCCGCAATCAGACGACCGACACCAATAAGTCTCTTCCGTCCGTTTTGTTCTATTTCGGCAACTATTCCCATTTCACGGTCATAATCAATAAAGCAGAACTGAGTTGCAACTTCATGCGAATTAAAGTGGAAATCGTATCTGAATCTTGAATAGATTGACTCTTTTGAGCAACTGCCCAAAAGTTCGAGCCAAAGCGGCTCATCTTCAGGCTTTATAGGCCTCAGCAATGCTTTCGTACCGTCTTTCAAAACAACATTCTCCTTTAAAGTATCGGGATAGGGTCTTAAAATAAGATGTGAATAAGGTTCCTGCTCCTTACCGAGGAGTTCCTTATCTACCACAATCCTTGCATCAAGGGCTATAACATCGTCGGGCGTCACCAATACCGGATTTATATCGAGTTCTTTTATTTCGGGATAATCGGCAGCAAGGTATGACAGCCGAATGAGTACTTCGACAAGTTTCTCCACATTTTTGGGTTTCGTCCCCCTGTAACCTGTCAATAGCGGATATATCTTCAGCGATTCGATCATTCGCCGTGCAAGTCTTTCGTTCAACGGAGGAAATTCAAGCCTTCTGTCTTTAAAAAGTTCTGCCGATGTACCACCCATTCCCACAAGCATAACGGTACCGAAGACGGGGTCCTTTTTAATACCGAGAATAAGCTCCACGGCATCCTTAGTCTTGACCATTTTCTGAACCGTGATACCCTCTATCCTTGCATCGGGAACACGCTTCCCAACAGTGTCAAGCATTGAGCGATATGCCACTCTCACCATTTCGTCATTTTTAATATTTAGTGCCACGCCGCCTGAATCGGATTTATGTGTAATATCCGGTGATTGAATTTTCAACACCACGGGATATCCTTTTTCGTTTGCAATTTCAACAGCCTCCTCTTCATTTTTTGCAAGAGACGGATGTGTCGTTGTTATTCCGTAGTCATTAATGAGCAATTTGGAGTCATCTTCCGATAATATTTCGGCTTTCGGAAATATATCACTAAGATATTTCTGTCTAAGTTCATCCCTGTCATAAGAAAAAGAAACCGGTATCTCTTTTGGAGTCTCGAACAGCAAGTCAAGATTTTTGGAATATTTTGAGAGTATCATAAAGGCATCAATTGCCTGTTCCGGCGTTGTATAAGCAGGTATTCCCGCCTTATTGTACAGGTCAATTCCCTCTTTCATACTTGCACCCCCGAGCCAGGCTGCCATTATCAGTTTTGAAGTTTTTTCCGAAATATCTATTATGGCTTTTGCCGTCTCCGTAGGAGCCGTCATTGCCTGAGGTGTCAGGACAACAAGCACGGCATCCACATTTTCATCTTCAAGAACTATCCTTGTGGCTTCCGCAAATCTTTGCGGCGTAGCATCTCCGAGTACATCAACGGGATTTCCGTGTGACCAGAAAGGCGGCAGATAATCGTTAAGCTTTTTCATTGTATCTTCGGAAAGCTTCACCAGTTTACCGCCCTGTGCAATAAGTGCATCGGTGGCCATAACCCCTGGGCCTCCTGCATTTGTAACCAAAGCAAGTCCCGAACCCTTCGGCACCCTTTTTCTGCCGATGAGATCGGTGAAATCGAAAATATTTCCTATGTTGTAAACCCTTGCCACGCCGGCACGTCTGAAAACAGCATCGTAGATGGAGTCTTCCGAAGCCATAGCTCCCGTATGGGAGGCTGCGGCGGCAGCCGACTCGGGAAAGCGTCCCGATTTATAAACAATGATAGGTTTCTTTCGCGCAAAGGCACGCGCTGCCGACATAAAAGCCCGTGCATCAGCTATGGACTCAACATACAGCACGATGGATTTGGTGTTGGGATCCTGACCGAAATAGTCAATCAAATCGCCGAAAGAGACATCCATGGCATTTCCTATGGAAACAAAGTACGAAAATCCTATCTTTGCCTCATAAGCCCAGTCAAGGACTGAAGTACAAAGTGCTCCCGATTGAGAAATAAAGGCAACATGACCTTTTTCGGGCATCCCGTCGGCAAAGCTGACATTGAGATTCAATCCGGGAACAATAAACCCGAGACAGTTAGGGCCTATGACCCGCATTTCGGGAAATTTGGCAACTTCGGCTTTCACCTGTTCTTCAAGTTCTTTACCCGAATCACCGCACTCTTTAAATCCGGCCGAGATGATTACAACACCGTTTATTCCGGCTTCACCGCATTCTCTGATAAGACCGGGAACAAACTGCGCTCCAGTCATAATTACCGCCAAATCAGGCGTATGTGGCAAACTTTTTACATTGGGAAAGCAGGTTATTCCCATAACTGCTTCACGTTTCGGGTTGATGGGATAAATAACGCCGTTGAAACCGGCTCCCACAAGATTTTTTAATACAATTCCACCGACACTTTTGGGATTGTTGGAAGCTCCTATCAACGCAATGCGCCGGGGCTTGAATATGCTGTTTAACTTTTTGATGGGCATCTCTTGCTGTTTTTATTTTATTATCTGTATTACAATCAATTACAACTATAACAAAATAGTTGTGAATCATTTCACAAATGTATGTATTAATTTTATTAAGAATCAAATTAAATTGAGAATAAATTCCGTATTTTATTGCTTAAAAATAATATAACCGGTGCCGACATTATTCCTCCTATCACATCCACTGCATAATGGGCTTTAATGTAAACAGTTGCAAATAATATCAGAATCACAAAAGGCAGCAGAATCCGAAACAGGGTTTTGGAGGTTTTGAAACCAAGCCACAGGAATATCAATGCCATACCAACATGCGAACTCGGGAAAGCACCGGTGGGATGCTCGCCTGCTTCCTGCACGGCTTTGACGGCATTACCGAAGAATCCGGTTTCGGGAACATCGGATAACGGCGGCTCGAAATAAAACTGCGGACCTACCACAGGAAAGATAATGAAAATCAGATAGTAAATAAAAAACGACGTTATGATAATGAAAATCGCCTTTTCGGCATATTGTCCGTTATAAAGATAGATTATCAAACTGATGCCGACAGTCATAAAATAGTATGAAAAATAACCGAGGTTCATAAGTTCGCCGAACCATTTTTGCGGGAATGACCAGGAAAATTCAAGAGCAGGTTGAAAACCGAAAATTCTGTCGTCAAGATTTATAAAAAAAGGATCAAGATTTTTGCTGAAAAAGATATGGTTGAGCAATGCCGTTTCACCGTAAGCATATCCGAGAAGTAGCAGCGGATAGAAAAGATGCAGAAAATGAGTGAACCTGCTGCCGTGTCGCAAATCAACCGCTATAAGTACAACTATTCCTGTCAGTATAAATATCTTAACAGTTAATTTACCTGTTATTCCTATACTTTTATCAGGTATAAAGAAAAGTAAAAAAGCGGTAATCAGAATATATATTGCAACAACCTTATCTGTTGGCAAAGCCCCCGACCACAATTTATTTCCACTCATCGAAATACCATTTAACCGTTCGTTGCAATGCTTCTTCCAACCCGACGGCAGGTTTATATCCGAAATGCTCTTTTAATTTGGCAATGGTAAAATGATAATCCCTGCCTCCGTTGTTAATTCTGTAAGGAGTTAAAAAAGGTTCCGATTTCATTCCCAGTGTCTTATGTATTCCGTAATAAAGTTTGGCAACCGGCATAGCAACACCGAAAGGGATTGAAGTTTTCGGCAGGTCAACACCGAGGGCGGAAGCAAGGGCACTGTTGAATTGGTGCCAGGTGATATCCAGTCCGTCGGTGGCAATATAGGCATTATTGACGGCTTTCGGCTCGCCGGAAACCAATATAATTATATCCGTAAGATTTTCGATGTAAACGGGACAAGTTTTACTTTTTCCGTGATTGATTTCGGCAAATTTCCCATTCAGCATAGCATCAATATATTTAGAGATAAAGGTACGATCATTTATCCCGAAAACATTTCCGGGACGCACTGTCGTTATCTCCATTTTAGTTTTGCCCGAAAAATCCCAAAGCCATTGCTCGGCCATATATTTTGTTTTTGCATAGGGAATAAGATTTTGCGCTACGGGAGAATCCTCATTCATATTTGTTTTGCCGAAGCCGTGAAAAGCCACCGTGCTTATATAAACAAACCGTTTTACGGCTGCCTT
>JALSSR010000255.1 GCA_026984135.1 Bacteroidales bacterium | reverse complement strand
GGCCTCCCGGTACGGATCTTTTCATAACAACAATATGGAATACATTCCGGCATCTTTTCTGTCATTTTGCCGAAGAAAGCATCTATCTTATTTATGTTCAACAATTTTCATACCAACATTCCTGAGAACGTAAACTTTTTTCATGCCATGGCCTGAAAATTCATTACCATGTTCAGGCTATCATGCTCCTTGCTCCTTTGACCCTTTATATTCATGTTCCATTTTACCCCCTTTTTACCAGCTTTTTTTGCAAGTTTTTTTCAACAACCGGCCAATTTATATTCATTCTATATATTATCCATTGATTTGCTGAATATTACGTTTTTCTCAAAAATCACCGAAAAAGAATATTAAGTTAACATAATATTATTTCTCTTCCCACATCGCATTCCTTCCCCGGCCCATTTTTCACGAGTGGATAACAATAAGTTACTACAAAACTTATGCAAAGATTGGCTAATCCCCGGGAAGCATCCGGACGGACGACAACAGGCAGCTCTTTATAAATCAGGGATCAACTCTTCCCGGATATTTTCAAAATCTGTTATCCGCCAATTTTCTTTTTTTGAAAGATTCCGGTTTAATCTCAATACCTTTTCTGAGGATCTCTATAACAAAAGGATTATTCGTGTCCATATCTTTATCTGAAATAACATGCGGTTCGATCCTGGAATCAAACCTTGAGGCCAAAAGTAATAATTGTACCTGCAAATCAAATATCTCATCATCCTCCAAATCCCTTACAACCAAAGCTATGTCAATATCGCTTCCGGGCTTGTTCAGTTTTCTGGAATAAGACCCAAATAAAAAAGCTCTAAGAATCCGGGGATTTTCCTTTACCGACGAGGTAATAAAATCGATTATTTTTTGATCTGTTCTTTTATCCATGATCTGAGATCTTTTATCTTCCCGATCCAATACGTCGTAAATTCGGGAGTGCATTTCTTTTGAAAACTCTTTTTATAATCATCATATCTGGCATTAATATTAAAAGCGGTTATTGCCGCCAGATCCACTTTCTGATTCTCTGTCACCGGTAATCCGGTAAGCTCCGAGAGTCTTATTAAATTCAGAACTCCTGACTCATCGTAAACAATTTGTCGCAATTTCTATTTTTTGTAAAAATTTTGTGCTTTCGGCCTTGAACTCATAAATACTGCTATTGGGCCACCAAGGCACAAAGGCACTAAGATACACCAAGGCTTATAATTCCTTTGTTTAATATTGTTTGGTGTTACTTGGAGTCTTGGAGTCTTGGTGGCTAAATTTCCATACAACAAAAAACTATATCTCACGACAATTGTTATTGAGATACTTTTACTTTAACTAACTTATTGCCAGCATACAGGTCAGGAGTCCTGAGATTACACTACTTTTTAAGAAAACAGCATGCTTTTAAATGAATATGCTGGTACACTTTTCAACTGAAATAAACAGGAACAACCGGTCAGTGTACCAGTCATCCTGACAGCGCCGGTTATCTCCCGTCACTCATAGATGGCGGAGGTATCTCCGTTCCCCACTTTTTGTTGGGGCTGTCTCCCATCGTGAATCTCAGGGTGCCGCCCTGAACGAGCTCATCCCACCGGATC
>JALSSR010000254.1 GCA_026984135.1 Bacteroidales bacterium | reverse complement strand
TAAAAGATTACCGTTTTCATCAAAGTTTGAATTTGCCTGTCCTATAATTTTATTATCTTCTTCTTCTGCACTTAAATAAACGACACCTTTATCCGTAATATCAATTTTACCTGTTACAACTTTTCTGTAAGGTGTTTCAATAAATCCTAAATCGTTTATTTTTGCATAAACACATAAAGAAGAAATCAAACCGATATTCGGTCCCTCGGGAGTTTCAATCGGGCATAATCTTCCGTAATGCGTATAGTGGACATCACGAACTTCAAAACCGGCTCGTTCTCTTGATAAACCGCCGGGGCCCAAAGCGGACATTCTTCTTTTATGAGTCATTTCAGCCAAAGGATTTGTTTGATCCAAAAACTGAGATAATTGGTTGGTTCCGAAGAAAGAATTAATAACTGAGGATAATGTTTTGGCATTAATCAAATCGATTGGCGTAAAAACCTCATTATCACGCACATTCATACGTTCACGAATAGTTCTTGCCATTCTGGCTAATCCTACGCCGAATTGATTTGCTAATTGTTCTCCGACGGTTCTTACTCTTCTGTTACTTAAATGGTCAATATCATCAACATCAATTTTTGAATTAATTAACTCAATTAAATATTTGATAATTTCGGTAATATCTTCTTTCGTAAGAATTCTGGTTTCTTCCGGTATATTAAGTCCCAGTTTTTTATTCATTTTATATCTTCCGACACTTCCCAAATCATATCTTTTATCGGAAAAAAACAAATTGTCAATAACTTCACGAGCTGTTGATTCGTCCGGCGGCTCAGCACTTCTTAACTGTCTGTAAATATAAAGAACAGCTTCTTTTTCGGAATTACAGGGATCTTTTTGCAGCGTACTGTATATCAGTGCGTAATCTATCGGGCTTGATGATTCTTTGTGTAATAAGATTGTTTTTGCTCCCGAATCAATAATTTGTTCTACATGTTCTTCTTCAAGAACCGTTTCACGATCGATAATAACTTCGTTTCTTTCAATAGAAACAACTTCGCCGGTATCTTCATCAACAAAATCTTCAATCCATGATTTAAGGACTCTTGCTGCTAACTTTTTACCTACGGCATTTTTTAATGCTGTTTTTGTTACTTTAATTTCATCGGCGAGATCAAAGATTTCTAAAATCTCTTTATCACTTTCGTACCCTATTGCTCTTAAAAGCGTAGTTACGGGTAATTTTTTCTTTCGGTCGATATAAGCATGCATAACATTGTTTATATCGGTAGCAAATTCTATCCAAGAACCTTTAAAAGGAATAATTCTGGCAGAATACAGTTTTGTACCGTTTGCATGTAAACTTTGACTGAAAAACACACCCGGAGAACGATGCAATTGAGAAACAATGGCACGTTCGGCACCGTTGATGATAAAAGTTCCTTTAGGAGTCATATACGGAATTTGATCAAGATACACGTCTTGAATAACGGTATCGAAATCCTCGTGTTCCGGATCGGTACAATAAAGTTTCAGTTTAGCTCTGAAAGGTAAACTGTAAGATAATCCTCTTTCCAAACATTCATCAATTGAATATCTGGGAGGATCTAAAGTATAATCCAAAAATTCAAGTACGAAATTATTTCTTGTATCCGTAATCGG
>JALSSR010000253.1 GCA_026984135.1 Bacteroidales bacterium | reverse complement strand
CTTGTGTGCAGTCATCCGTTGAATTAAAATGAATAACCTGCACTTATACCAAACCATAGTGACAGTTGGGGAGTATCCCAGTAATCAATAAGAAAATCAGTGTATGGCGTAAATCCCGCCCGAAAGACAAATCCTCCCGAACCCTTTTGATATCTATATCCAAGTCTCAAAAACAATATACTTCCCCAATTTTTTTCATCAACCTGGTGTTCATGTATCAAAGTATATCCCGGCGCAAATTCAATATGAGATTTATTTTGTCCGAAGATTATATTAAACTCAAATGGAAAAGACAGTAAATCCCTGTTAGTATTTATCGTAAAAAATGCTATCCCTCCTCTTAATCCATAATTTGCTATTTTTGATTTAAGTATTAAACGTTCATAATTTATCGAATAGTATAATCCGTTACCTCCCAATTCACAATAAACACTATTGTATGACTTTCCCTCCTGCGCAAAAACACTCATAGCACAAAAAAGATAAATTGACATGAGGACATACTTGATTTTAAAATTAGTTTTTGATAATTTTTTTTGCAACTGTTGCATCATTTGTTATAATTTTTATATAATATATTCCTTTTGGTGAATCTCTAATATCAATGATTGACTGTTTGTCTGATAAAAATTTTTTGTTATAAACAATATCTCCATTTAACGTAAAAATAAATACTGAATAAAATCCATATTGTTTCCAAAGATATCTATATTGTACGGCAAATTCATATCATTTGTTTTTATAAAAAACTCAAATATGAGCAAGCGTCCACGCTTGCCTCTGTCGTACTGTCGTACACCCTATAAACCTCTATTCCCGAAAGTTGGTCGTTGTGGCTTTTCAACCTTTCAGTTCACTGCCGCGCGGGCTTGCCTCGAACTGAAAGGTTTCTGCCCGCATTCAACGGATGACTTGCCTGCGCCGCATTCAACGGATGACTTGCCGTCGCTTGGGCTTATCCGCAGTCATCCGTTGAATTGCGGGCGCACTTGCACTTTATTGTACTATCATTTTATCCGAATAAACCTTGCCGCCTGCAGATAGTTTTATAAGATAAATGCCTTTGGCTTCATTGCGTATGTCAATAACGGTAGCCTCATCACGGATATTCTCCTTTTTAAAAACCGTTTTACCCATCATATTACGCACCTCCACAGTATAGCTTTCCGTTTGTCCGTCGTTGAAACGGAGAGTGAAAATGCCGGGAGAGGGATTGGGGTAAAGTGAATAAAACGAATTAAGCTTAAGCCCATCACTCTCTAAATCGATTATTTTGGATTCTTTACAATCAGGTTCCAATATTTCAGGTCCAGCGAATGAGTCATTGATTGATTTGTCCTTTACCGACTTATCGTATAAATCCTTTGAGCCTATGATAGCATGGAACTTCCCTCCTGGTTTTACATGGAAACCTTTGTGCAACAATATCCTCTGGCCGGCAATAAATGTTATATCCGCACCATTATTAATTATACATGATTGTCTCTCCATGCCTTCAGGTATAGATGTTACAGTTACTTTCTTGGCAGCAGAACCTTCAATTTGCCTGTAGGCATGAAAAGTATAATTATTACCGCTCCAAAACTCGGTCAAGTTCCAAATCATATAATTCCTGCTATTAAAATAATCCTGATAGCCAGGTTTGTCATAATGGATATTGTCATAAGTTAAATACATTTCATGGGGTGCTGTATTATTTCCACCGAAAAAAAATGTTTTCCTAAGCCGGGTTCTGAAATCCCAGAATTCACTTGTAAATGCATTTTGGATGCCTATACTTTTGTCTCCAACTACCAATCCCCAAATATTTCGACCTAAGTACATGTCAATCCATAAATGCGTATAATAATTAAAAGGTATACTATCAAGCCAATGAGCAACAGCTTGATCTTTTATGTGACCATATAACCCAATGCCTAAAATCTGTCACCTTCTATGGTTACCATTCTCCATCCGACATGAAGCTTATAGTGGTCTTCATCTGGAAGAGGGCTTGGTTTATCAATTATACCTGCAATTTTTCCAACTTTATTCCAACCAGGAGGTTGTGCAGGGAGAATTTCTGCAACATACCAACATTGAGGATGAAACATTGCTCTAAATTTTAATCTGCGTGGAGTTCCTTTTTTTTTTCTTATGGCCTGTCGCCCAAGGTTGGCAATAATGGTCTCCTTCTTTAATTGTTTTTGAACCCATATTTATAGGGCCATCATCACCTGTTGGTTCAGGAAACTGTGCAAATGAACTTTTGTAAATAAAAAATAAAATCAATATTGTCGCTATTCTATAAATGAGTATTTTCATAACAATAAATTTAAAATTTAAACTGGATAATGATTGGGGTAATACTGCCGTATAAGGCATTATAGTTTACCTCACTATGATTTCTGAATCTCAGGAAAACAATTCCAAGTTGTAGTCTATGCCCAATTTTGAACCTATTAAACCCATAATATAAGGAGTATTCCACACCACTTGCAAAATAATAATTACCTTCGCCTGGACTAATTACTGAACCATAAACACCAAACTTTTGTACAAATATTTTGGAAAGATAATTTGAAAAAGAAATATCAATTTTACCGGTTTCAATAATTTTAGAAACATTTCCATCATATAATTCACCACTTTGATAATCAATTTCCTTTATTGATTTTCCTATTATGTATCGAAAGCCCATTCCCCCCATAACCTCAACCCCAGCATACCATGTAGGATTAACTTTCTTTTCATATTGTAAAGAAATAGAAAGAAAATCAGAACTGATTGTGATGTATCTTTCTTTTGATAATAGGGTGATTGAATCAGCCTTTAATTTATCTTGAGCCTGTACAGATTGTAATGGACAAAGGAAAGTTGTTAAAATAATAAAACAAACTTTTCGCACAATGTTTTTAGTTATCTTACTCATCACGCTCTTTTATCATCTTCTCCAACTCAATAACGTACAGCGTAAGCTCCTCTATCTTCTTAAGCAGCATAGCATCCATTTCACCCATGTTGTAGCCGTTTTCGAGCACATCGGCCTCGGAAGGGATTTCGGGCAGGTGGCCGTTTTGTTTGATGTATTGCTCTATTTCCCGCAAGGAGCGAAGGTTGTATTCCGGTTTGAAAACATCATCCTGCCACTTCGATATCTCCTTTACCTCTATCATTCCGGCTTCTATTTTATCGGATACGGTTAAGAACGACATTTCAACATTCTGATCAACGGTAAGAGTGCCGGAAACATTTAGGTTTATTGCATTAACATCGCCGTTGGGTTTTACGGTAAATTTGACTGCGCCGTCATTATCGGCAAGTTGCAAGATTGGATTATCCGAATATGACGTATGACCTGCCTTAATTAACAATCCTTTGCCGCCCGTATTGCTGTTTTTAATAACCGAAGCCCAGTTTGTACTATTTGCATTTACCGAAAATTTATAAGTTCCCGGATATGTACCACCTACTGTCAAACTTGCTCTACCAAAAATATCCCCGTCAACAGTTAGTTTGGCAGGTATATCGCTTGTTCCGATACTAACATTTCCCATTCTGTAGATATTATTTCCGTTAAAAATCCAGTCGCCGTCGTCAACACCGACGGTTATCGGGTCAACCCAGCTTGCATTGCCGTCGGCGTCGGATTGAAGGATTTTGTTTGCGGCAGCACCCTGTGTTATTTGCAGTTGAGCGGTGGTTGTCTTGCCGGATACGGTGAGGCTATTGCCGAAAGTGGCGGCTTGTGAAACATTCAGCGTGCCGTTTACGTCAAGCATTTTGGAGGGTGATGTGGTTCCTATGCCGACTTTACCGAGACTGTTAGGATTGCCGTTACCCGGTCCTACATAAAATGTAGGAACGTTGCTTTTGAAACCTATCATCAAACTGTGTGGAATGTTGTTTTCCAAATAATAATCCGTTAGTCCGTATCCTATGGCAAAACTATATGAGGCTGTTGATTTGACTTTATTTCCAATGGCCACCGAGCCTGTTTGTTCGCCGTAAGCACGCGAGCCGAGTGCAAGACTCATATATCCGCTTGCAGTATTATAAGCACCGAGAGCTACTGCTGAAAAATTACTTGCCTCCGACCCTTTTCCGAATGCTGTTGATTGATTTCCGCTTGAAACACACTCTTTTCCGGAAGAGAAACTTTGTGCTCCGCTTGATGTGTTATCTTCTCCTACGGAACTGGCATTTGTTCCCGTTACAGTATTATTTTGATAATTTACCTGTGCCTGTAAACCTATTGTAAATACTATTGCCGTGATTATTATAATTACTTTTTTCATTTTTATTCGTTTTTTATTGTTTTATAAATTTACCTTGTGAAATGATATTTTCTTTTTGTGTTATACGATATGTATAAAGTCCTTCGGGTAATCCCGAGATGTTGACTTCAATGGTATTTCCCGTACCGTTTACCGGTTTGTTCAATACCGTTTTACCGGAAACGGTTTTTATAAATATCCGTATTCCGTCTTTTAGAATCTTTTCCGGTATCCTAAAATTTATTTTTCCGGTTGAGGGATTCGGATATGCAGGTAATGTGACCAAAGCATTATCCGTTTTAACCGAAGTAATCAACCCCAACTCTTCGCGTGGAATTTGAGCGACAAAAAGATTGTAGTTGAAAGTATCTCCTACGTTTTTAGTACCGTAAACAATCAAGTCACCCGCATCATTAGTCAAAACACCGCTTGCCCTGTAATATCCGTCGGCGGCTATTACATTATACCCAAGCACATCCAATGCGGTATTTACGGTATAAACCTCAAGTATTGCCTTGTCAGTAACCGGATTGCAGGTAAAGCACAAATCATATCCCACAACGTAAATTGTGCTGTCGTTTGCACCGGTGATGGAGCGGGTTATTCCGGGCTTCTCCTCTATTTCCGGTTGATTAAGAAGAGTCAAATCCAAAACATTACCGCTAAGGTCAAGATTTGCCGCAAAAAGCGAAAAATCGCTTTTATCTATATAATAAATACCGCCAGTTATGAATGTATTATCCTCTTTCCAATACCCCATCGGTCTGTTTTCATTTGTGTTGAACCCGAAGCTTTCACCGTAATTGTACATAGTGTCAATACTTAAATCGGGGTTGATAATGAATGTCCAGTAGTCTGCGGCACTTGAAGGCTGGGCAAATTCGCAAAAAACAACGTATTTGTCACTATCCGGCATTTTTCTAAAGTCATAAACTTCTATAGCTCCTCCCAATTGCCCGCCGAATTCATAGTGATAATAACGGCTTTCAACCGTATCGCCGGATGATGTTACACGCAGAAATCCCAAATCATACTCCTGACTACCTCCTGCATTCTGTATATATGGCGAAAAGGCATATAAAATTGTGTCATTTTCAATTAGGGAATATCCATAGCCAAACATACTATATTGTGTTGGTAAATCAAAAATTGTTTCTGAAATAAAATTCAAATTGCTATCAAGTAAAGTTATGAAAGCAGGTTTTTTTACATCCCAACCTCCGTATTGTGAGCCAAAACATAAATAACTATTATTTTGCAAAAAAACCACATTTGAATATAAAGAACCTGTAGTACTATCAATGTCTGTATGGAAATATTGATTAATTACTTCATTATCACTTATTTTTATTACAAAACCTCTATTCATAGGTTGTGCATTTGCATCATTGCCAGCTATTATTAAATCTCCATTGCTATCAATCCCACCAAAACTTGGTCCGATAAACATCGTATCACCCCAAAGCAGGGTTTGGCCTGTTTGGGTGTAACCGTTATTAATGCTAAATAGAGATATTAATAAATATACGATAAATAACTTGTTCATATCTTATGTTTTTAATGACAGAGATACGGGACGATGCCCGCATCTCTTGTTACAAAATTTTACGGATTAACCGGAGGAGCCAAAACTTCATCCTTAACGCAATATGCAAGTCCGTAACTAACTCTGTTTTCGTGATTTATCCATCTTGAAGACGGATAACTGGAATGTTCCTCTCCAAAAATTTTAAGGCTCGCAATTAACCAGTTGCTCGGTTTGCTTTCGTGTTGAGGAAGAATTGTAAACAGGAATTCATACTCTTTGTAAATGTTTTCCCTTGCATATTCAAGGCGTTGTTTGAAATTGTTTATCTTATTGGCAATTTCAATTCCCGCATTGCAACTCTGACACTCGTCAGTACTTTTTTGTGTTGAAATCTCATTATTCTCTTTGGTGCAGGCAAAAAATATTATTACCGCACTCATTATAAAAACACTTAATACTATTATTTTTTTCATTTTTTTTCAATTTTAATTCGGTTACCAAATAATAAATATAGCTTCCCGCATTCAACGGGTGGCTTGCCATTGCTTGGGCCTGCGCACAGTCACCCGTTGAATTGCCAATCTATCCCAACCATCGTCCTATTGTCTTCATTTCTTCTTTTTCCTCATAGCGTAGGTCTGAATATATCTCTCCAATTCGGATGATTCGTTGTTTTCAACCTTTCAATTCCCGGACGCACGGGCTTGCCTCGAATTGAAAGGTTTCGGCGCGCATTCAACGGATGCCCATTCAGCGGATGACTTGCCATTGCTTAGGCCTTGTGCGCAGTCATCCGTTGAATTGCCGACCTTGCGCAGTCATCCGTTGAATTGCCAGCTTATGTCAAAACAAATTCAGTCTGAAAAGCCAAATTTCCGGTTTGCTTTTCCGTAAAAGAACGCATTTTATTAAATAGTATATTTTGCTCCGGTAGTTTCCGGAATTGTTTTTTAACGAAACATAAGATGTTAATTGATAGAGCCGTAACCGCCTGATAGATAGATAGATAGATAGATAGATAGATAGCGGTGTAACTTGTTGATACCCAATAAATTATACACACCGATCTTTGTCTTTCGCAAAAGGTTTGAAACGGCTATCCTATTTTCAATATTTATCGGCATTTTAGGTCACCTTTGTTAAACTTAAAATTTTGATCTTCTTTTTCGGGATAATAACGCAGGCAAATATAAGAATAAAAATTGAAAAGTCAAGTTTTTTTTGAAAGAAAAAAGTTAACGGTATGATTTTTCAAGTTAACGGTTCTCCTACGCTCTTCGGCGAATGGAACCTTTAGGGACGAGGAAAGCATGTGTGTTTGAGTCCCGAAAGGTTGAGAGATCCAAGGGTTTTGTCACGAATTTTTCAACCTTTCAGTTCGCAGCCGCACGGGCTTACCTCGAACTGAAAGGTTTCTGCCCGTATTCAACGGATTGCTTGCCTGCGCTCCGCATTCAACGGATGACTTGCCATTGCTTAGGCCTTGCGCGCAGTCATCCGTTGAATCAAGCGCAGTCATCCGGTTGAAGCGCTTCCGTTAACCGGCGGTTGCCAAAACAAACGGAATCTGTGTATGCAATTGCAAAACCGACAAGTACAATTTACCAGGAAAATCTAACTACAATGGGTGTTAATACTAACGATAAAAGATTTGTACCGATACCATCGGTATATTTTATGTGAATATTCCCTAATTGTAATCTTTGTCCGAATTTTATTGTTTTACAACCGTAAAATATTGATAAAGAGCCTCCGATATTGTAATTTGTAGGAGATATAAAAGTTTGTTCGTGAACTGTTGGCAAATCACCTAAACTTAAATATGTTCCGGCTTCAACATTAACGTTTTTCGTTACAAAAATTTTGTAAAAAAGTCTGA
>JALSSR010000252.1 GCA_026984135.1 Bacteroidales bacterium | reverse complement strand
GCGACGGGACAATGCACGAACATGATCACAGCCATAATGATGAACACGATCATATTCATAATAAAAGTATTACTCCCTGGGTTCTGTTTACAATTTTTGTTTTGGGTCCTTGTGAAGCCATGATTCCGTTACTCTTGTTTCCCGCTGCCGAGAAAAACTATGCCGGACTGGTAATTGTGGCAATTGTTTTTGGTCTTGTCACAATACTGACAATGGTAGCCGTTGTGATGTTATCCGTTTACGGATTAAGTTTCGCTTTTTTCGGCAAAATGGAACGCTATTCCCACGCTCTTGCAGGTGCTATAGTCCTTTTCAGCGGAATAGGGATTCTTTGGCTTGGATTCTGAAAAGCATATCCGTCAGCAATCTGAAAAATGATTACTCAATAAAATATGCCATCTCCTCGAGAGTTGTTCTTATATCATATTCCTTAAAATAGATATCTTTTGGGATTTTAAGGGGCCCGGCAACATAATTTATGATGCCTTTAACACCCGAATCTATCAAAGCATCAACAATTGGTTGAATATCTTCATCCGAAATCGTAAGGATTGCAATTTTAACATTGTTCTCTTTGACAATCTCGGGTATCTTGCTGACGTCATAACAAAATACTCCGTTATACTCTTTGTTTATTTTTGCAGGATCAATATCAAAAGCGGCTTTAAGCGTAACCGGACATACATTGCTCGGATAAATATGATGGATAATGGCTTTTCCTAATCTTCCGACTCCTATAATAACGGAGTTTTGACTTTTCGGGGTTTTTAGGGTTTTATTGATTAACATAATAAGTTCCTGAACCCTGTATCCGCTCCTGTAATTTCCCGAAAAACCTATTAACATAAGGTCTCTTCTGACCTGAACGGGATTTATTTTCAGCAGTCGTGCCAAATCGTGCGAAAAGATATATGAATTTTCATCATCTTCATATTTTGAAAGTACACGACGGTACTGACTCAATCGTTCAACTGTTTTTGGCGGTAATTTTTCCATAATTTGTTAAAAATTTATTAATTTGTTAATTGATTAACAAAAATAAAATTATTTTTGCTGCAAAAGTAAACAAATTCTTTTGTGAAGAACAATGAAACATATTTGATTCATGTTAAAGGACTGGTTCAGGGGGTCGGATTCAGACCTTTTGTCTATCGTCTGGCGCATCGTTTTCATCTGAACGGAACGGTTGAGAACAGTAATGACGGTGTGTTTGTGAGAGTTACGGGAAACTTTAAGGATATTGAAATATTTGCAAAAGCAATTGAAACTGAAGCTCCCGTAGCTTCAAATGTGGATTCGGTTGATGTAAAAAAGATTGATTTTGAGGATTTTATAGACTTTAAAATCGTAAAAAGTAAAAATCTCTCGGAGGCTATAACGGATATCAGTCCCGATATTGCAGTTTGTGACGCCTGTCTTGATGATATGAAAACTCAGCCGCACAGAATTGAATACCCTTTTATTAATTGTACAAATTGCGGCCCCAGGTTTTCTATTATCAAAGACTTGCCATACGACAGGGAAAAAACCACTATGGCTCCCTTTGTGATGTGCGATGCTTGCAGGAGTGAGTATGAAGATGTTCTCGACAGACGTTTTCATGCACAACCCGTCGCGTGTAACACCTGCGGACCTGTCTATAAGTTGGATATCAGCGGCGAAAAGATTGATGATTTGCCGGAAATATTAAAAAATATTTCCCTGCTCATAAAAAGAGGAGAAATCGTAGCTGTTAAAGGTGTCGGCGGATTTCAAATTGCTTGTGATGCACAAAATGAAGAAACGGTCAAAAGGCTTAGAAAATTAAAAAGCAGAGAAGGAAAACCCTTTGCTGTAATGTTTTCCGGCTTGGATGTGCTGCGTCGTTTTGCTTATATCAATGATGTTGAAGAAAAATCATTGACTTCCTGGCGAAGACCGATATTGATTTTAAAAGAGAAAGAGAAACTTGCACCCTCAATAAGTGTCGGATTTGATACGATAGGTGCAATGTTGCCATATATGCCGTTCCATTATCAGCTTTTCGAACATCTTGATTTGCCCGCAATAGTTTTGACCAGCGGCAACATCTCGGATGAACCGATAGTAATTGAAAATGAGGAAGCTTTGGAAAAACTTTCGGGAATTGCCGGAGCCGTATTGACATATAACCGGGAAATATACAATCGAACTGACGATTCCGTGGCTATGGTGGTTAATAATCGCGAAAGGATAATCAGAAGGTCACGCGGTTATTCACCCGAACCTGTGAATCTGGAACTGAATGTTGACGGTATTTTTGCAGCCGGTGCCGAATTGGTAAACTGCTTTTGTATAGGTAAAGGAAATCAGGCTATTATGAGCCAGCATATCGGCGATTTGAAAAATCTCGAAACACTTGAGTTTTATTCCGAAGCCTTCGGCAGATTTAAAAAGCTTTTCAGGTTTGAACCTTCGGTAGCCGTTTGTGATATGCACCCCGATTATCTTTCATCAAGGTTTGCTAATGATATTGGTGTTCCCGTCATTGAAGTTCAGCATCACCACGCACATATCGCATCTTGTATGGCCGAATACGGTTTGGATGAGAAGGTTATCGGAGTTAGCTTTGACGGTACGGGGCTTGGTGATGACGGGAATATTTGGGGTGGAGAGTTTTTTGTTTGCGATCTTGCAGATTACGAAAGATATACCCATTTTGATTATGTTCCTTTGCCCGGTGGTGACACGGTTACTAAAGAACCCTGGCGGACGGCCGTATCATATCTCTATAAGTATATCGGGAAAGAATTTTTAAACCTGCAAATACCTTTTGTTGAGGAATTGGATTTCTCAAAAGCGGAGGTGATGTTGCAGGCAATAGATAAAAAAATTAATTGTCCTTTAAGTTCAAGTGCCGGCAGATTGTTTGATGCGGTAGCTGCTTTGACCGGTGTTTGCGGAGTGTCGAAATTTCACGCCGAAGCACCTATGCGGCTTGAGTCTGTTGTGGATTACAGAATGCATCATGCTTATCCGTTTGATTTCGGTGATACGGTTTCATTCGGAAATACAATGTTTGATATTGTTGATGACCTTCTGTATGGGGAATCTGTGTCG
This sequence comes from Bacteroidales bacterium, assembly GCA_026984135.1. Lineage (GTDB taxonomy): Bacteria > Bacteroidota > Bacteroidia > Bacteroidales > JAADJA01 > JAADJA01. Next base: position 4,588 of record JALSSR010000252.1, on the reverse strand, counting down.
GAAATTTCGACAAAGTTTCACAATACCGTTATAAATAGCATCTTAGCGGTAGTAAGTCAGATGAGAAAGGAAACAGGGCTTGACAAAGTGGTTTTCTCCGGCGGGACGTTTCAAAACAGGTATATATTGAGTAATGTGGAAACAATTTTAACTTTGGAAGGTTTTAAAGTATATACACAAAGTCGTATTCCGTCAAACGATGCAGGTATTGCACTGGGACAATTGGTAATTGCGGCAAAAAGGAGGGAAATTGAAGAATGGTAAAATAATTGGTTGAATCGGTAAACCTTTCGGGTGGATGGCGGATGGTGCGCTGAGCTCCCGAAAGGTTGGAGTAACGGTTGAATTGGTAAATTGGTACGGCTAATCCTGTAAGGTTTGTGCGGAAGCCAGTGGGTTGGAAGAACCTTGCAGGATTGGAGGATTGGTAAATTGGTTAAATGGTTAAACCTTTCGGGTGGATGGCGGACGGTGTGCTGAACTCCCGAAAGGTTGGAGTAACGGTTGAATCGGGAAATTGGTACGGCTAATCCTGTAAGGTTTGTGCGGAAGCCAGTGGGTTGGAAGAACCTTGCAGGATTGGAGGATTGGAGGATTGGAGGATTGGAGGATTGGTAAATTGGTACGGCTAATCTTGTAAGGTTTGTGTGGAAGCGAGTGGGTTGGAAGAACCTTGCAGGATTGAAAAAATAACAGGTTCAATAAATAAACAAATAAAAGTAAAAAAATATGTGTTTAAGTATTCCTGCAAAAGTGGAAAAAATAAAAGGCGAAATTGCTACCGTGTCGGTGGGTGGTACAAAATATGAAGCAAGTCTGCAAATGCTCGATGATGTTAATGTCGGCGATTATATTTTGATGCATACGGGGTTTGCTATCCAGAAGCTTGATCCTGAGGAGGCGGAGCAATCGTTAAAAGTTTTTCAAGAGTTTGAAGAACTTAACGAATATCTGGATGAAGAAGAAAAGAAAACAGGTGAAAGGATAGTTTGATTATGAAATATATTGATGAATACAGGGATAAAAAGTTGGTTGACGAACTTGTTTCGCAAATCAAAAGGAGGTCAACAAAACCGGTAACCTTTATGGAGGTTTGCGGCGGGCATACTATGTCAATACAGAAGTTCGGGATACCCTATTTGTTACCTGATACCGTGAAACTGGTTTCCGGTCCGGGATGTCCTGTCTGTGTTTCTTCCACAAGTTATATTGACCGGGCAATAGCTTACAGCCGTTTGGATGATGTCATAATTACAACTTACGGTGATTTGATTCGCGTTCCGGGTTCCACGTCATCGCTTGATAAAGAAAAAGCTGCCGGTGCCGATGTGCGAATTGTTTATTCAATACTTGATGCTCTGAACATTGCAAAGAAAAACAGGAGAAAGAAGGTCGTTTTTCTTGGAATAGGATTCGAGACTACGGCCCCAAGTTCGGCTGCCGGAATAATAAAAGCACAAATGGCCGGACTGCGCAATTTTTTTCTGTACAGTTCCCATAAAATTATGCCGCCTGCAATGGAAGCCTTGATAGATGAAGGAGTTAAAATTGACGGATATATTGCACCCGGACACGTTACAACAATAACAGGCACAGCTATTTATAAAAACATGCCGGAAAAATTCGGCTTGGGCTGTGTTGTCTCCGGGTTTGAACCCGTTGACCTGTTGAAAGCCATTCTAATGCTTGTCGAACAAATAGAGAATAATGACCCGAAAGTGGAAATTGCCTATACACGGGTTGTTAAACCTGAGGGTAATGTTAAAGCCCAACAGATATTGTATGAGGTTTTTGAACTTCGTGACGATTGGTGGCGCGGTCTCGGTATTTTGTCCGAAAGCGGCTTGAAGATAAAGGAGGAGTACAAGATGCACGATGCCGAAGTTATGATTCCTGTTGAAGTTGAGCCTTTGAAAGAGTGGAAAGGATGTATTTGCGGAGAAGTGCTTAAAGGTTTGAAAAATCCGAAACAATGCAAACTTTTCGGAAAAGTTTGTACACCTGCTAATCCCGTTGGGGCTTGTATGGTGTCGAACGAGGGTGCTTGCAATGCTTATTACAGATATAACAGATAAGTAATTATGGACGACAAAATTCTTCTTGGTTACGGTAGCGGAGGTAAATTGACACACGAGTTGATTTCAAATCTCTTTGTCAAATATTTCAGCAATGATATTCTTGAATTGCAAACCGATTCCGCTGTGCTTGACATTGGTACGGGAAAAGTGGCTTTTACTACGGATTCTTTTGTAGTTGATCCGGTTTTTTTCCCCGGAGGAAATATCGGCAAACTGGCTATCGCTGGAACAGTTAACGACCTTGCGGTGTCCGGCGCAACTCCGGTATATCTTAGTGCCTCTTTTATTATCGAGGAAGGATTTTCTCTTTCGGAACTGGAAACCATCGTCAGGACTATGGCAGATGAAGCCGGGAAAGCGGGAGTGAAAATTGTTACGGGTGATACAAAGGTGGTGAATAAGGGGAAATGTGACAAGGTTTTTATCAATACTTCAGGAATAGGTTTGTTACCCGAAGATAAGGTTAATATTGGCTCCGGTAAAAATATTGAGACGGGAGATAAGATAATTATCAACGGTACAATAGCCGACCATGGAATGTCAATTATGGCTGCACGCGAGGGATTGAATTTTTCTACGGAAATAGAGTCGGATTGTGCCTGCCTCAACGGAATGATAAGGAGTGCTCTTGATGTTTCGGAAAACGTTAGGTTTATGAGAGACGCTACCCGCGGAGGTCTTGCAACCGTTCTTTGTGAATTGGCTGCCGATAGAGATTTTGGAGTGGAAATATATGAAGATAAAATACCTGTAAATGAAAATGTAAGAGGTATTTGTGAGTTGTTGGGATTTGATCCGCTTTATGTGGCAAACGAAGGGAAAGTTGTGATGGTTGTCGGAAAAGATGATGCTGAAAAGGTGCTCTCGGTTTTAAGAAGAAATGAATTCGGACGAAATGCCGCTATTATTGGTGAAGTGACAAACGAACACAAAGGTAAAGCCTGGCTCACAACCGGAATTGGCGGCCGAAGGATAATTGATATGCTGGCGGGAGAGCAGTTGCCGAGGATTTGTTAGTGGTGTATATGCCTTCGCTCTTCGAGCTTCGGTGGATGAGAGTTTTGAGGTTATGAAGTTTTGAGGTTTGGATATGATTTTAAATATTTATGAGTATAATTGTTTTTGTTAGTTATGCATGAGTTGTCAATTGCAATGAGTATTGTGGAGATAGCCGAGGAGAATGCCCGGAAAGAGAGTGCCTCTGTGGTTACTGAAATTGAGTTGGAGGTCGGCACATTATCGGGCGTGGTTATGGAAGCCCTTGAAACAGCTATGGACTCCGCAATCAAAGGTACAATGATGGAAAATGCGGTAATCAAATATAAAATGATTGCGGGAAAGGCACAATGCGCCGAATGCGGGACGGTTTTCGACACCGATACCGCATTCGATCCCTGTCCCGAATGCGGGAGCCCTTTCTCTGATATTGTACAAGGAAAGGAATTGACAGTGAAAAAATTAATTGTGGAATGAGAATGAGCAAGCGTCCACGCTTGCTCATTTTAATAGTAATTAATTGGTTGTTATTTATGCAAGCGTGGACGCTTGCTCATAGTTTAAAAAAATAAAATTATGTGTGATACTTGTGGTTGCGGTGAACCTGGAAATGTAACTTTCCGGAAGCCGGGTAAAAATGTTGAGCAGGAAGATGCTCACACTCATTCTCACGAACATAGTCATGGCGGGCATGTGCATTCTCATCCTCATGACCATAGCCATTCTCACGACCATTCGCATGGTAGGGAGATAGTAGTGGAGCAGGATATTCTCGGTAAGAACAATCTAATTGCCGAACGTAACAGAGGATATTTCGAGGCAAAAAGTATTCTTGCCTTAAACCTTGTAAGCTCTCCCGGGTCGGGGAAGACGAGTTTACTTGAAAAAACCATCAAAGAGCTTGGGAATGATATCAATTTCTACGTAATTGAGGGTGATCAGCAGACAATGAACGATGCCGACAGAATTGACAAGGCGGGAGCTCCTGTAATTCAGGTTAATACCGGCAACGGTTGTCACCTTGATGCGGAGATGGTCAACACGGCTATCAGAGAACTGAATCCCGAAGAAAATTCCGTTGTAATGATTGAGAATGTGGGAAATTTGGTGTGTCCTTCTCTGTTTAGCCTTGGAGAGGAAGCAAGGGTGGTGATAATCAGTGTTACCGAAGGTGACGATAAACCGGTCAAATATCCGACAATGTTCGAGTCGTCGGATATTTGCATCATAAACAAAACCGACCTTTTGCCTTATGTTGACTTTGACGTTGAAAAGGCAAAGCAATATGCCTTGCAGGTTAATCATCATCTGGAGTTTTTCGAGGTGTCGGTCAAAACAGGGGAGGGAATGAGTGAGTGGTATGAGTGGCTGAAAAGGAAGATTTAATATGTTTAATATTTTGATGCAAGCGTGGACGCTTGCTCATTGGTTTGTTTAATGTTTAGTATTTTATTGCAAGTGTGGACGCTTGCTCATTATATATTATGGCAATAAAATTTGAATCAATAGGGACT
>JALSSR010000251.1 GCA_026984135.1 Bacteroidales bacterium | reverse complement strand
GTTTACCCTTTTCTCCTTTACGGATAAATGAAAAGTTAAGGTTTCCCAAATCGTGAAAGACAGTACCGCCACCCGATATTCTTCGTACCACCGGAATGGAATTTCGTTTCACAAACTCGTAGTTTATCTCGGCTAATGTGTTCTGATGTTTTCCCACAATTATTGACGGCTCGTTCTGCCATAACATAAATATATCATCACTAAAGGTCTTCAAAATATACTCCTCGGCTGCAATGTTGAAATACGGATTTGTATGGGGACGACGGATTATTAACATAATTGCAAAAATATAAAATTATTATCTCTTATTCTTTGTCTATTTTTGCCACATATTTATTGCATTGTAATATGGAGCTATCAAAAATAATAAATCAGCTTGGCGAAGAGCACGAAAAGTATTTCAATGCCGTTGCTCCCCCAATAGTACAAACCAGCAATTTTTGCTATAAGTCGGTGGACGATATGCGTAATGCTATTGTCAATGAGTTTGACGAACCTGTTTACACCAGAGGTAACAATCCCACTGTCGGGATATTGCGCAAAAAGCTTGCAGCCCTCGAAAAAGCCGGTGATTGTCTGGTGACTGCCAGCGGTGTGGCTGCCATTACTACATCAGTTATTGCTAACCTCAAAGAGGGAGACCATATTATCTGTGTAAACAAGCCCTATAGCTGGACCAACCATTTCTTTTCAAATATCCTGAAAAAATTCGGTATAGAAACAACCTTTATTGACGGAACTTTAACCGCAAACTTAAAAGCGGCGCTGAAGCCGAACACAGCACTTATTTACCTTGAGTCTCCCAATTCCTGGACTTTTGAAATGCAGGACCTGGCCGGTGTTTCGCAACTTGCAAAGGAAAACGGAATAATAACCGTAATTGATAATAGCTACAGTACACCCCTTTATCAAAATCCGCTGGAATACGGAATTGACATTGTGATACACTCCGCTTCAAAATATCTTACAGGCCATAGCGATGCCGTGGCAGGAGTTATTTGCGGAAACCCGGATATGATAAGAAAGATTTTCGCCAATGAGTTTATGACTTTCGGAGGAATTATCTCGCCTTTCAATGCCTGGCTCATGATTCGCGGGCTCCGAACTCTGGAGCTACGACTTAATAAAAGCAGTAAAAATGCTCATGAAGTAGTTGATTTTTTATACTCTCACCCTAAAATCGAAAAGGTTATCTATCCGCATCATCCCTCCCACCCTCAGTACGAACTTGCGAAAAGACAGATGAAGGATAGTTGCGGGTTGTTCTCGGTATTTCTTAAATCTACCGATATCCGAAAAATTAAATTGATGAGCGAAAGTTTGGAATATTTCAAACTTGCCGTTTCGTGGGGAGGGTATGAGTCGCTTATATTCCCGGCTATTACAACCTATGACCCGGCAATTGAAAAAAATTCCAAGCTGCCTGTTAATATGCTACGATTATATACAGGACTGGAAGACAGCAGTGAATTGATAAAAGATTTGGACAAAAGTTTAAAGTACTTGTAACCTTTAAAGCTTTTTATCACTAAAAAAATTGTCGGGGTGAGAGGATTCGAACCTCCGACCTCGTCGTCCCGAACGACGCGCGCTAACCGGGCTGCGCTACACCCCGTAAATTTTATCCGACGCGGCTAACCTCCCGATAGCTATCGGGAGCGCTACACCCCGAATATTCAATAATTACCTTTCAAACTTCCATCCCGAAAATTTCAGGATCCGAACTTCCCAAATTCCATTTTCATAAAAAATGAGGCTGCAAAGTTAAACAATAGCAAACTATTTTTCCAAAAAAAAGTAAAAATATAATTTTTCCTAAAATAAAATAATATTCGTATAAAATTATTTATAAATTTGCCGTACAAAAAAATATATCAATTATGGTAAATAATATAATCAAAGTATTACTTGTAGTAGTCATTGTGGTTCTGGCATATATGGTGTACGACAGCATAATGGAACCTGTTAAGTTTAATAAAGAAGTTGACAGAAGAAATGCTGTCGTAGTTCAGGCATTAAAGGATATACGTAATGCCGAAATGACTTTTAAATCAATAAACGGTCGTTACACGGCAAGTTATGATACACTTATTGATTTTCTTAAAAACGGGCAAATCCCCGAAGTAAAAATTGTTCCCGATCCCAACGATACAACTTTTACAAAAACCATCCGGGATACGATAGGTTATGTTCCTGTTGCCGACTCATTATTCGGAAAACGTGCAAATTATGATTTTACCAAAATAAAATATATCCCATTTACAAACGGTAAAGAGTTTAAATTGGATGCAGGAAAAATTGACAGAGGTGGTGTATCGGTAAATGTTTTTGAAGCTTCCGCTCTCTATAAAGATTATCTTGCGGATATGGATGAGCAAATGGTTACGAATCTGATAGCTTCCAAGGAACAGATTGACAGGTTCCCCGGACTTAAAGTGGGTTCGATGACAGAAGCTTCGACAGACGGCAACTGGGAGTAACCTCTAACGGATGTCCGGGCACTTCAACCAGATATTTGGTAAGTTCGACGAAGCTTTCGGCAAAGTTCGTCCGGAAGAATATAAGTTATCCATTCTGCTTTCGCAGAATGGATTTTCTTTTACACTATTTCATCCTGAGCAGAATTTCTTCGCCGGTTTAGCTTCATTTGAATATAAAGGACCGAAAAATATAAGCAACTATTGCAATCTTTTCAGAGAATTTGCCGAAAGCAATGAGTACATTACACAAAAGTATTCCGAGGTTGTCATTCTGTATGAAAGCTCCAAAACATCACTGATTCCATCTCCTCTTTTCGACGAAAAATATATTGAGCGGTTTTCGGAATTCAGTTTTAAAAAGGGACAGGGAGATATAATCTTGTTTGACAATCTTGCTAATCTTGAGGCCTTTAATATTTTTTCAATACCCGGGGAATTGGAAAAGATGCTTGGAAATCTGTTTCCCGGCTGCAAAATTCATTGTAACACTTCAATACTGATTGAAAGTATCTTGATTCATTGTAAAAACCTGCCTGTAAAGAAACGGGCATTTGTAAATGTCAAGAAAAATATAATTGACATTCTGATTACGGAAGGTAACAAACTGCTTTTTCAAAACTCATTTATGTATTTAAGTAATGAAGATTTCATTTATTACATATTATTTGTTTTGGAGCAGTTGAAAATTAATCCGGAAGAGATAGAGCTTAGCTTTATGGGACTAATCGGTAAAGATTCAAAATTATTTGAAATTGCATATAAATACATCAGAAATGTTACTTTTGAAAAACTGAGCGATACCTTTTCATATAGCTATGTCATAAGGGAGATTCCCGAGCATTATTATCTTAACCTAATAAATTTAAACAGGTGCGAATTATAAGCGGTAAAAATAAAGGCAGGAAAATTATTGCGCCAAAAGGTTTGCCCGTGCGTCCCACAACCGATATGGCAAAAGAGAGCCTTTTCAATATTATTAATAATCTTATGGTTATCAATGACCTAAGGGTTCTTGATCTTTTTGCAGGTACGGGTAATATAACTTACGAATTTGCTTCCAGAGGTTGTATTGCCGTAACATCTGTTGACAGTAATATAAAATGTACAAATTTCATCAGCCAGACAGCGCAACAATTAAATTACGATAATATATATGTAATAAGGGCCGATTATCGCCGGTTTCTCAATTCATCAGGCGGACTTTTCGATCTGATTTTTGCAGATCCGCCATATAATATGGATAATATTGAGAAAATCCCCGATTTAATTTTCAAAAATTCACTATTGGATAAACAAGGGATATTTATTATTGAACATCCCGCATCAGTTGATTTCACAAGACATCCAAACTATTATGACCATCGAAAATACGGCAAAGTGAATTTTACTTTCTTCAAATTTCAATAAGGCAAAAAAAATAATTAATTTGGTTTTGCTATTTATCAATTTTTATCTACTTTTGCCGTCCTTTTAGAAAAAGGATTTAAGTTAAACAAATTGAGTTAATTAATTAAAAAATTTATTATGTTAAATCAGTATGAAACCGTTTTCATCTTAACTCCCGTTTTATCTGAAGATCAGGTAAAGGAAGCGGTAAAAAAGTATCAGAAGTATCTGAAAGAAAAAGGCGCGGAAATTGTCCACGAAGACAATTGGGGAATGCGCAAACTGGCTTATCCTATCCAGAAAAAATCAACAGGATTTTACTATTTGATTGAGTTCAAATCGGAGGGAGATATTATTCGCGACCTTGAAATTACATACAAGCGTGATGAAAGAATCCTTCGTTTCTTAACTGTAAAACTGGACAAACACGCTGTTGCATATAACGAAAAGAAACGAAGAAAAGCAAAAGAGGCTAAAAAAGCCGAAGCTTAATTAATTATTAACCCTTTAATTTAGAATAAAATGGCACAATCAAATTCAGACATTAAATATTTGACACCCATAGCAGTTGATACCAAAAGGAAAAAATACTGCCGGTTTAAAAAGAATAAAATAAAATATATTGACTACAAAGACCCTGACTTTCTGATGAGATTCCTGAATGAGCAAGGTAAAATTTTACCCCGCAGAATTACAGGTACATCAACAAAGTATCAGAAGAAAGTTGCCAAAGCCGTTAAAAGAGCAAGGCACATCGGATTATTACCTTATGTAGCAGACTTATTAAAATAGGGAGGGCGTTATGGAAATTATATTAAAACAAGACATAAAAAATTTGGGTTACGCAAACGACATAGTTACCGTAAAAAACGGATATGCACGCAATTATTTACTCCCAAAAGGAATGGCTATTTTGGCAACTCCTACAAACCGTAAGGTCTTAGCGGAAAATCTGAAACAAAAATCCTTTAAAGAGGAGAAAATCAGAAAAGAGGCTGAAACACTTGCCAAAGCACTTGACGGTATCACCGTTAAAATTGGCGCTAAAGCTGCCGAATCGGGCAAGATATTCGGTTCGGTGAATAATATTCAAATTTCGGAGGCTTTGAATAAACAGTTCAAATACGACATTGACAGAAAGAAAATAATGGTTGATGGAGATAGTATTAAAGAACTTGGGACTTACACAGCCGAAATAATTCTGCATAAAGATATCAAGGCTAGCATAAACTTTGAGGTGTTTGCCGAATAGATTTAAAATGTTTTATCATTAAAAAACCCGTCCCAAAAAGGGCGGGTTTTTTTACTCAGGTTAATCTCGGTAGTATAGCAGTTAGAAGAAAGTTATTATTGGATATTCTATCTAATTAGCCGCTCCTTTTTATCTTTGTCTATTTCCAGAATAATTCCGTTTTGCTTTTTGTACTATCGTTGGTACTTGTTGCTTTTCCAACACCGGTTAATAATTTCACCAACAAAAACAGCGTTAAAATATATATCACCAGATAGGTCAGCGATATACCCGATAGCTTAAAAGATGTTGTTTGATTTTTCATTTTCTTATTCTTTAAATTTTTTAATTTCATTTGGCTTTTTATATTTCCGTAACTTTATAAATTTCAACTTCTTTCACCAATCTATTAAACAAATTTTTCAGGTTTTAAAAGTACTACATTGAAAAGCGAAAAACCCCCCTGAAAACCACCGGAAAAAAAAACGGTGGTTTTCAGGGGGGTGTTCTGTCTTTAACGAGCAATATTTAATCTACAAAATCATTTTCAACAGCCCATTTAACAAGGCCTGCAATGTTTTTGGCTCCGGATTTGTTGAGCAGGCTTGTCCGGTGCCCCTCAACGGTGTAATGACTTATGAACAGTGCATCGGCAATCTCCTGGGTATTATATTCCTGACATATTAAATTTAAAACCTGTCGCTCACGTGCGGAAAGTTTGGGAAATAATCTTGTGTTGTTATCCTTTTTATTTGCTATTTCCGGAAACAGGTTAACTGTAAGTTTCTTACTGAAATAGGTTTCTCCCGAATGAACCTTTTTTATTGCTTCCGTAAGTTCCTTACGGTCCGTGTCTTTCAACACATAGCCCATAGCTCCGTTTTTAACCATTCGCTTTACGAACCGTTTTTCGCTATATTGCGAAAGAGTTATCACTTTGGTTTCGGGAAACTGTTTTTTTATTAGCTTGCAACATTCCAGTCCGTCCATAACAGGCATATTGATATCCAGAAGGACGATATCCACCTGAACATCCTTGAGTTTTTCCAAAACCTGTTCACCATTGTTCGCTTCTTCAACAACAGCAATCTCACTAACTCCATCAAGGGTAGTTTTAATACCGTCAATGAGCAACTGGTGATCATCCGCAACAAGAATTTTTATCATTTCGGGATTCAATTGAGTTTAACCTTTCATAATATCAATGCAAAGATATTAAAAATTTCCCATACTAATACCGGTAAAATCAGACCGGGATATTAATGAAGAAAGTTGTGCCCCTTCCCTCTTTGGAGTTTATGTTAATCTTACCGCCAAGGAAATTGACCCTTGATTGTATGCTCGTCAATCCGATTGATTTATTTTTCATCTTTTCTTCCACATTAAATCCGCTTCCGTTGTCGGCAAACCGAATGGAAACAATATCATCATCATAAATAACATCCAGGGTCACCTTACTTGCTCCTGCATATTTCAACATATTGTTGACCATCTCCTGCACAATACGGTAAATCATAATTTCGGTATTTTCCAGCAGTCTTTTATCACCCTCATTTTCAATATTTAAAACAGCATTTATTCCCGGTGTATCGTTAACATTTTCAAAAATATCTTCGAGAGCTTCATCAAGTCCGAGTTTTGTAAGTATTCCGGGCATCATATTATGCGAGATACGTCTTACATCGGTCGAAGCTTTTTCGAGTAAGGCGGAAGCTTTCTTGATCAGTTCACTATTCTCCGGACTCTTATCTTCAATTGTTTTGAATTGCATTTTTGCCGTTGACAGCAATACACCGAGGCCGTCGTGAAGTTCGCGTGCAATACGTTTTCTTTCTTCCTCCTGTCCTTCTACAATTGATTTGGCAGCTAATAACTTTTTCTCCCTTTCAAGTTTTTCAATCCTTTGAGCGGCAATTATTTTGTCTTTCTTCACCCTTTGACGATAGAAAGCAAACAACATAATGCTGATAATAATAATTCCCGAACCTCCGCCGAATATAATATTCCGTTGATTGGTCCGACGGTCTAACTCAATGTTTTGTTGCAAATTTTCATTTTTCAACGAAAGAATGTGATACCGGTCTTTCTCTTTTTCATATTTCATTTCAAGGTCGGATATTAATTTCGATTTTTGAATGTCATAAAGCGAATCCGACAATTCTTTATGTTTATAAAGATATATAAAAGCATTTTTATAGTCCCCCATATCTTTATAAACTCCACATTTATTTAAAAAGAACTGGCTAAGGTCTTCCATTTTTCCCGTTTTGGATGCAATGCTAATTGCCGTATCAAGATTTGCCAATGAACTTTTATAGTTCTTATTTTCAAGATTAACAAGAGAAATGTTATTATAAACGCCTGACATATTAATGGAATGCTCTTTTCCTATTTTTTTCGCCTTATTATAAAAAAATAATGCACTGTCATTATCTCCCAAATCATGATAAAGTGCACCTGTATTAGAATAAGCATTTAAGAGCCCGACATAATTGTTTGTTTTTTTACAAATAGACTCACTTGCTCTAAAATAATAGAATGCGGAATCATATTTCCCTTCCCAATAATAGGCTCTGCCAAGACTCATATAAACCAATTTTACTCTATAATAGTAGTCATCACTGTTCTCGGAAAGATTATTAAGGCACTCATTCAGCAAGTATTTAGCTTTTGTGTAATCTTTTAAACTATTAAAGACATTAGCAAGATTAATTAAGGTACTATTGGTTTCTTTTACCAAATGCAATGCCTTTTCCATATCAATCGCTTTAATCATGTAATAAGTTGCCGAATCAAATAAGCTCAGGTCTGAAAATATAATACCCTTTTCATCGTAAATTTTCAATAAAATCATTGAATCCCGGTTATCCAGTTTTTCAATACTTTTTCGAAGATATTCCAATGCTGTTTGCATAAAATCCGACTTTCGAAGAATCATTGCCTTTAAGCGATATGCATCTGCCAGCAATACATCTTCATTTACCGAATCGGCAATATAAATAGCGGAATCAATATAAATACTTGCGGTATCCAAATTTCTTTGAACTATATAAACAGTGCTCTGAATAATATTACACTCAATCAATTTGTCAGTAAGTCCGCTCTCAAGCGACAAAACCTTTCCTTTGTCAAGCACTTCCAAAGCCTCATCTTGATACATATACCTTAATTTCTTCCCGGCTTCAATTAAGGAATCAATAATTTGCTCTACATTTTTATTCCCGTCTTTATAAGCAAACCGAGAATTAGGGATGGTATCATCTTCGATAAAAGATACTAACATCCAAAACATTAATATTCCTAATAAATTTAGAAAAACAAAAACTGTGGTAAACCTATTTTTTGTCATAGATAACAATATAAATAAATTAACATAATTTTATAAATTATCGGAATTATTGGAATTAATTGTACTTGCTCCCATAATAGATCCTCCGTTAATTACTTGCACAATAACATTATGTGTATTTCCGTCCCAGTTAAATTCGTTCTCATACTCTTCCTGCCTGCTTCTTGCCTGACTCGGGTCGGAAGATATATCATATCTTATTTTTGTTTCGCTTCCATTGGTGTACGGGTCACCCGACCGTAAGGTTATTTTCTTTCCCACAGGAACTATCACGACAAAGCAGGATTTTAATTTTGCAGGTTCCGATGTCCTTTTGTAAAGATAGGAGTAAGGTTTATAATTATTCATAATAATAAGTCTTTACGGTTAAACAATATTTATTATTAAACCGTAAAGATACTACTTTTTGTCTTTCAAACCTGCCGGAACAAAAATATTTTTCACCAAAATTTAGTTATCTTTGTAGAAAAATGATGTAAATGCTTTCTATCAATACAACGAAATATATTAATTCACTTAAATCGGGAAAGTTCAGGAAAAAGTACGGGAAATTTGCCGTTGAGGGGCAAAAAATAGTAAATGAATTGATTAACAGCAATTTAATTATTGACAGTATTTTTGCACTCAAAGAATGGATTGAAGACAACAAAGACCTTTCCGGAATTGAAATAAATGAGATTTCGCACCGGGAATTAAAAAAAATAAGTTCTTTAAAAACACCAAATCAGGTATTGGCAGTTGTAAACAAACCGGATTATAAATTAAATCCACGATTTTTAGCAAACGAATGGGTATTGGTACTTGACAATATCCGGGACCCCGGTAATCTCGGAACAATAATACGTACGGCAGATTGGTTCGGAGTGCGTAATATAATATGCTCGCCAGATACCGTTGACGTTTATAATCCGAAAGTAATTCAGGCAACTATGGGCTCCTTTATTCGAGTAAAGACCCATTATACCGACCCGGGAAAATTTTTCGCTATGGTGAACAAACCTGTTTTCGGAGCAGTATTAAATGGAAAAAGTATCTATAACCAACATTTTCCTAACTCGGGATTTCTTATCATTGGCAATGAATCCAAAGGTATTTCCGAAATTGTAAAACAACAGATCACCAACCCCGTAACTATTCCGTCATTTACCGGTGGCTCAAAAGCCGAATCGCTTAATGCTTCCATAGCCGGTGCCGTTATTCTATCGGAAATAAAAAGACAAAACAATGAACAATAGTGAGTATTTGGTGTTTACCGGTAAACATTTGTAATTATGCTTCAGATATTTTTAATAACGGTTGCAATGATAGGATTTGCCTTTGCAATAATAGGGATTAAAATGTTTATCCAAAAAGGCGGGATGTTCACAAAAACATGTAGTACGGTTGATACGGGAACCGGCGAAAAGATAGGCTGTGTTTGCGGTGACGATGAACAGTCGAAATGTGTGAATTACGAATTACACCATGGGGCGCTGAAAAGCAAATAGAAGTATATAATTATCCTGAAATTCCATAAAAATACTTCACAAATAACGTTCTACTTCTTTTTTCAACCTTGGTAAATGATTAATTATAACCTCCCATACCTGAACGTTTTCGATTTCATCATAGCCATGAATAATTTTATTTCGGGCATCCACTATTCTTCCGGAATTTGAAATGCTTATCTCCGGATGTATCTTCAATAATTTACTCATTGCTTCACCTATTATTTCCAAATTACGTTCAACTGCATCTTGCAACATCGGATCCGAATCATATTTTTCAAAAATTTTCCTTTTACCTAATATTCATCAATATTATTAATTGAAGTAATTATATCAAACAATAATTTTTTTGCCCTGTTTTCCATAAATCAGTTTTTTTGTTTTTTCCAATTCTTCAATAAAATACGGATTTTTCAAAGAATTTTCCGTAACAATATCAATTTCTCTTTTTAAAAAAGTTCTCAATGTATCATGAAGATCCCACCATAACTTACCTTTTTCAACCGGGTCTATTTGTTCTTCAAATTTCACCAGAAAGTCAATATCACTTTTATTAGTAAAGTTACCTGCTGCAGCTGAGCCGAAAACATAAGCCCTTTCAACTCTATGAATTTCAAAAAGTTGCTTAAGCTTATCAATATTTGAATCAATTATATCAACCATAACAAAATTTATTCACAAAAAACAAATATACAAATTTTTTTAATTATACCTTATTTTATAAACAGAAACCTTTATACGGATTTTTCGGATCATAATTTTTGCAGATTAATATAAAACATAATTATTTAAACATAAAATAAACTGCCAAGATAATAAATATGAAAGCCACTATATGATTCCATTTAATAGATTGGCCTTTAAAAACAATCAGTGTGAATAAACTAAACACGATAAGTGTTATAACTTCCTGAATAACTTTTAGTTGAACTAATGAAAAAGGTCCTCCGTTACCTTTGAATCCGATTCTGTTCGCAGGGACTTGAAAAAGATACTCAAACAGCGCAATGGACCAGCTTATTAAAATTATTGCAAGCAATCCGAGTTTATTAAACCATTTCCATTCGGAAAATTTCAAATGGCCATACCAAGCAATGGTCATAAATGTATTTGACAAAACTAACAGGCCGATTGTTACAAGAGCTTTCATACTACGAGATTCCATGTTTAAGAATAGATAACTCAATAATTACCGCTAAAGTACAAAAAAAATCTCTTAATACTCTTCATCCAAAATATGGGCAAATCCTTTTGTATGCCAGGTTTTCAGATTTCCGGCCTTATCAGGGAAGATGAGATAAGCTTCAAGAAAGGAGTTTTCTTTTAAAAACTCTTTAGTTTTATCAACGCCCATAACCATAAAAGCCGTGGCGTAAGCATCGGCAGTACCGCAATCGTCGGCGAGGACAGAGACACTTAAAAGAGAGTGTTGTACCGGAAAGCCTGTTTTGGGATCAATAGTATGTGAATACCTGACACCGTCCACCTCATAAAATTTCCTGTAACTCCCCGAAGTAGCCAGAGCTTTATCTTTCAGTTTTACAATTGCTTTCAATCCCTCACCGTAAGAGGCATTATCCTTGGGTTTTTCTATTCCCACCTTCCACTCCGAACCGTCGGGTTTACTGCCATGGCCGAGCACTTCACCGCCAATATCAATCAGAAAGTTATCAATACCCTCGGATTCAAGTAATTTGCCTGTAAGGTCAACTGAATAGCCCTGCGCAATCGCATTAAAGTCGAATTGAATTCTGTTGTCATCCTTAATAACTTTATTCCCTTTAATTCTAACCTTGTCAAAACCGACAAGCGGCAACAGACTGTCAACCAACGCACTGTCAACTTTCAATCGGTCGGTAAAGCCGAACCCCCAGGCATTAACCAATGGTCCGACAGTCGGGTCGAAAGCACCGCCGGTTTTTTCAAAGACCTCTTTTGAAAGTTCATAATTTCCTTTGAACCACTCATCAACTACAACCGTGGAATCGTTTTTATTTATACGTGAGATGATGGAACCGGGAACCCAGATGGAAACAGAGCGGTCAAAAGCACTAAGCAAAGAGTCTATTTCCGGTTGAATATTGCGGTTCTTTGTATCGAAATAGGTTATAGCATAGTAAGTGCCTTGTGCCTCACCCGTAATCTTCACCTTATGAAAACGAGGTGCAGAGGTATTACAGGACAAGACGAATACCGGCAAAAGAGCAAAAACGATAGTCCGAAACCTCATCTTACAAAACGGTTAAAAAGCGTATCCCATACTAAAAGTAAAATAGGCAGTTGATTGCAGACCGGTATCGTAAGAGCCGGGTAGGTCGTAATACCTGAGACCCAACCCGAAAGTAGCATTCAGCCGTAAATTTGGAACAGGTGTAAACGTAATTCCGTTGTTGACCATAAATCTTCCGTAAACAAAACTTCCATACTTTTCATTGCTAGAACCATAATAGGGGTCATAATTATGCACGTAATCCTCGCCCAAACCTACCTGCAAAACCGGGCCGAGGTAGTAAGAAGCCTTGTGTTGTCCCATAGGAAACAAACTTATTCCGAACCCCGTAAAACCTTTGTCATGAAATGCCTTCGGACCGTCTCTGTCGCCATATCCTATTGAAAAGGGGATAAAGAAACTCATTTTGCCGCTTTTGGAGATATGCTCATACGAAAATGCAAACTGACTGTAAACAACATCAAAGATATTATATGCAAAGACATTTTGATTGTAACCGAGTTCGGGAATGCCTTCCGAAATCATATCCACCTCCCCGTTTTGATAGACAATCTTATTAATATCCTTTTTATTAACAATAACAACAGGCCCGTCAAGATTAGAGAACTTTTTGTATTTAACCTGATTTTTAGTGATCTCCGTAATTTTTGCACTGACCCTTTCGCCGGAGTTAAAAATAATTTCATCCTGCGAAAATGCAAACATGCTAGCAAAAAGCAGGACTACCGTAATTGAAATGATTTTTTTCATAGAATTTGTTTTGATATTAATTATAGCGTCAAAAATAAAATATTATTGCCAAATAAAGCAAATAAAATCAGACAAAATCAAAATTATTGATCTTTAATACAACGAACAGAAATTTTTTCATTATTATGGAATGAGCCGGAGGAATAATGTACAAATTCTCCAAAGTCATAAAAATAAAATGCACAATTAAACATATTACTATTTTCATTCGATGATGCAAATATTGCATCACTCTTTAAATGGCATGACCCGTTATTTGTGACATATCCTTCACCAAATGCTGTAAAACCACTCAAATTTGTACCGTCACTACTATTCCAATGTGCCGTACCCTCTTCTTTCAATGCCAGAGCAGCAGAATCCTGACCTCCAAAATTGTTTATAAGAATAAAACAATCTGTTTTCGTAGGGATATGCCAGCCATCAGGGCATATCCCTTGTGCCCCCTCTACCGGTATATAATTGAGATATTCAAACTGATCATACCATCCGCCATATTCATCACACATTGACGGGTCATCATTGTAACAATATTTCTCCACAATACCGTTATTCAAAGATTCTTCATTATGCATTATTTGAACTCCCGTATTAAGATTTTCCTTCATCCAGCATTGATTTTCGATTTTTACGCCATTGTAAACATTACCGTCATCATCGGTTATGGTAACAGGGCAAAAATCAATATGAATATAGTTTTCTTTTGTTACGGTTGTTTGTCCATTATTTGTAAAGAAGCTGGCAGTCACCGTATAATCACCGGGATACAGGTATGTATATACCGGATCAGATACATATTGTGCAGTTCCGCCGTCTCCGAAACTCCATTGCCATGTTCCGTTCGGCGTATTCTGATAACCAGTAAAATGTATAACCTGTGGAGCAATCCCATGAGTGTAGTCAGCTATAAAATTAATAGGAGTTGTGTCGGCAAATGCATGTATAAAATGCATTTTTTGTGTTGTATATGCATTTGTTCCGCTGGTAACGGTCAAACTAACCGTGTACCATGTATCAGGTGTAGTATAAATATGTGAAGGATTACTCAAATTACTGGTTTCTCCGTCTCCGAAATCCCAGGACCAGTTTGAAATATTGGGAATATTTGTAACAGATAAAAACTGAGTGGCTAAAGGTACGTAACCGCTAACTGAATCTCCTGTAAATTCAAGTAAATGCGGGTTCATTTTAATGCTGAATGTTGTATCGGCTTCAGGGTGATTAAAGAAGTCATAATCTTCATATCCGTATGTGTAAACTGTAAAAGATAAGAGATCGCCCGGTTGGAACGAGAATACGCCGGAAACCTGACTTTCTTTGAGAATGGATATCCCGCTTGTGCTTTCCGTATGAGTAATAGAAAAAACATTATTGTTTGATCTGCTTTGGCTTATCAGTTTAATGGTTTTACTTTGCTTTCCGACATCGGCAATAAAATAATAGACCCCGCTCTTACCTGTTTCAATGGTAAAAGTATGGATACCCGGGGAAAGATTTCTTTTTAACGATGCAATACGCTTTCCTTTTGAATCTACCAGTTTTAATTTGGCATTACTTTTAGTTGTGATAACTATTTCGCATTTGGTAGAGTTCAGGAAAGGGTTAGGATGGTTTTGTTTAAGTGAGAACCCTTCGTTATCGGTAAACTCGTCAACACCCGCCGGCCATAATAACAGCAGCTCTGCAGAAGGACCATAGATTGTCGTGTCGCAACTTTGCGATTCGTTATTAACAAAGACACTGTCAATGGTGAGTGTGTCATTGCTGTAAAAATCGGTAGCGGAGAAATTTAGCAGCAAATTTCCTTTTTGAGCAAAAATACTCGACGCAGTTATTACGGAGATACAAAAAACAAGAGAGGCAAATTTTTTCATAATTTATAAATTTTAAGGTTTGATATTTCACTTAAGAACTTACCGAACTATGGCGATCAAAATAAAAAAATGTAAATATATATAAAAAATTTATATCTTATTGAATAATTAAAAAAAAAGCCCACAGCAAACTGTGGGCTTTTTTATTCAAATTAACCTCCGAAGTCGTCAAATGCTATCATCTCATCAGGTACTCCAAGATCGTCAAGCATTTTATTGACCGCATCATTCATCATCGGCGGACCGCAAAGATAATATTCTATTTCTTCGGGCTCGGGATGGTTTTTCAGGTAATTATCATATATCACCTGATGTATAAAACCGGTATATCCCTTCCAGTTGTCTTCGGGCAATGGCTCGGATAATCCGATATGAAATTCGAAATTAGGATTTTCCTTTTCTATTTCCTTAAACTGGTCAACATAAAACAACTCCCTCAACGAACGTCCTCCATACCAGAATGTTGCTTTACGTTTTGTATGCTCGGTTTTAAAAAGATTGAATATATGAGAACGCATCGGGGCCATTCCCGCACCTCCGCCGATAAACATCATCTCACGATCCGTATCTTTGATAAAGAACTCTCCGTAAGGACCTGATACGGTAACCTTATCACCGGGCTTACGGGAAAAAATATACGACGAGCAAATACCGGGATTGACGTTCATAAAGCCGCCTTTTGCCCTGTCGAAGGGAGGAGTGGCAATACGGACGTTTAGCATAACAATAGTATTTTCGGCAGGATGGTTAGCCATAGAATATGCCCGGAATATCGGTTCGGGATTCTTCATTTTCAAATCCCACATTTTAAACTTATCCCAATCACTTTTATACTCATCATCCACCTCAATATCCTTCCCGAAATCAACTTCAATGGGAGGAACATCAATTTGGATATATCCGCCTGAACGGAAATCAAGTTTTTCGCCATCGGGAAGCTTAACCACAAACTCTTTAATAAAAGTGGCCACATTTTTATTTGAAACAACCTCACATTCCCATTTCTTGATACCGAAGATCTCTTTGGGCACCTCTATTTTCATACTCTCTCTAACCTTCACCTGGCAACCAAGACGCCAGTTGTTCATTTGTTCCTTCCGCGAGAAGAACCCTGTCTCCGTAGGCAAGATAGAGCCGCCACCTTCAAGTACACGCACTTTGCACATTCCGCAGGTTCCACCTCCACCGCAAGCAGAGGGAAGAAAAATCTTTTCAGCAGAGAGAGTGGACAGTAATGATGAACCCGGATTCGTAACCACCTCCTTTTCATCATTGATTGTAATGGTAACATCACCCTGAGGTGTTAATTTTTTTCTTGCAAATATCAATATAGCAACAAGAAATAAAATGACCGTTAAGAAAACCACAACACTTGTTAGGACAATGGTTCCGATTCCTACTTCAAGTAATATCATTTTTATTTTTTTATTTAGATTTCAACTATAATTTTATTCCCATAAAGCTCATAAAAGCAATACCCATAAGGCCTGTAATAATAAATGTGATTCCAAGCCCTCTCAACGGAGCAGGCACATTTGAATACTGAATTTTCTCACGAATAGCCGCAATTCCAACAATAGCGAGCAGCCAGCCCACACCTGAGCCGAGGCCGAAAGCAGTAGCCTGTGCAACGTTTTCATACTCCCGCTCCTGCATAAAAAGAGAAGCTCCGAGAATAGCACAGTTTACAGCGATTAACGGAAGAAATATCCCCAGTGAATTATAAAGAGCCGGAGTGAATTTCTCAACAATCATCTCAACAAGTTGAACCAATGATGCTATAACGGCAATAAACATTATAAAACTCAAAAAACTAAGGTCAACGTCGGCAAAACCGGCTCCAAGCCACGAAAGAGCTCCGGGGAGCAATACATACTTGTTTAACAAATAATCAACCGGAACAGTAATCGCCAACACAAAAACCACTGCAATACCCAATCCCATTGATGTTTTAACTGTTTTTGAAACCGCTAAATATGAACACATACCCAAAAAATAGGCAAATATCATATTGTCTATAAAAATGGACTTAACGAATATGTTAAATAACTCCTGCATTTGTATATTTTTTTTAATTATTTCACTTTAATTATTTTTCTTCAATCAATTCTTTATTTTTCGACCTCTGTACCCAAATAATAATACCCACTGTAATAAGTGCCATAGGAGGAAGTATCATCATACCGTTGTTTTTATAACCGATGCTGTAAAGTCCTAATTTTTCCATTACAGGATAATTAAATATAGTTCCCGAGCCGAGCAATTCACGGAAAAAAGCTATAATAACAAGGATAATACCGTAACCTGCAGCATTCCCGATACCGTCAAGAAACGAGGGCCAGGGCTTGTTACCCATTGCAAATGCTTCAAGACGCCCCATCAAAATACAGTTGGTAATGATAAGTCCCACAAAAACCGAAAGTTGCTTGCTGACATCATAGGCAAATGCCTTAAGCACCTGATCCACAAGGATAACCAGCGCAGCAATAACAACAAGCTGTACTATAATCCTTATACGCGGCGGTATGGTATTTCGCATTACGGAAATAATTACGTTGGCAAGTGCCAAAACAGCCATAACCGAAATTGACATCACTATGGCCGGCTCAAGTTTTGCCGTCACGGCAAGAGCGGAACATATACCCAATACCTGGACGGTAATGGGGTTCTCCTTATTCATAGGATTGAATATCAGTTTCTTGTTTTTTGCCGAAAACAACGGTTCTTTTTGTTTAACTTCTTCACTCATTATCGTAATATATTATGTTCGTTTAACTCAATATTTATTTTTTCAAATTAGCTTTTATATAAGGCACATAGTTTGAAAGGCAATCGTGCAGCATTGCCGAAACACCTTTACTTGTAATAGTACCGCCGGATATTGCGTCAACTCCATGAATTTGCTTGTCTGACGGAAGTGTGGCGGCACCGCCTTTAACAACTTCAACAGAAGTGAAGTTATATGAATCGTCGAAGATTGTTTTGCCGGGAAACTGCGACTGAAATTTTTCAGTTGCTATTTCTGCTCCTAAACCCGGTGTCTCACCCTGATGTCCGAAAGTAACACCGTAAACGGTTTTAAAATCATCTTTTAAAGAGATGTTACCCCAAATCGGGCCCCAAAGTCCTTTCCCTCTTAAGGGGATGATATAAAAGGTCTTATTGTCATGATTGCATACATACAACGGAAAAACAGGCTTTTCTTTTCCTTTTCCCGATTTAATAGCTGCTTGTTTTGACAATTCCACCTTCATATTAATATCAAAAGGTCTAATATCTCCTTTTTCAAAGGATTTGCTTCCTGTTTTATAAATACTGACGACCTCACCCTCAGGAGTAATGGCTTTCTCTTCAGTAATGTACTTATTATACAACTCTTCGGCATTTTTTTTATCCGCCGTAATATTAACCGATTTCAGAATGTCCATAATCTTTTCGGTACGTACATTTCTTTCCTGATACGGTTTCAGGACAGTAGCGGCGAACGACAGTATGGCGGCCACAACTATCACCAATATTGCGGCATACGTAAATATATATCTGTTCGTAAACATTTTTTTATGTTTTTCTTATTTATTATTTATGCTTTTACTTTTACTCTTTTCAACCTTTTCTTGATATTTGATTCAATAACATAATGATCAATAAGCGGAGCAAATACGTTCATCAGCAAAATAGCAAGCATCATACCTTCGGGGTATGCGGGATTAACAACCCGTATGAGTACTGCTATCATACCTATTAAAAGTCCGTAAATATACTTTCCTTTGTTAGTCTGGGCAGCGGTTACGGGGTCTGTTGCCATAAATACGGCACCAAAAGCAAAACCACCCATTACCAAATGATAATACGGAGGAAGATTCATATACTCATTGGCGCCTGCCAAGTTGAATATCAGTCCCATAAGATATCCGCCGATAAATACCGAAAACATCACGCGCCAACTTGCTATTCCGGTTATAAGCAGAATAAGAGCACCTATCAATATTGCCAGTGTTGATGTTTCGCCGACAGATCCCGGAATAAAACCGAAAAACATATCGTGGAAAGAAGGCAATTGATTGAAATTACCGACAAGTGCATTACCGAGTGGTGTGGCACCTGAAAAAGCATCGGCTTTATCAGCTATCCAAACCTTGTCGCCCGACATATCCTGCGGATAGGCAAAAAACAAAAATGCTCTCGCCGTTAGGGCAGGGTTAAGAATATTCATTCCGGTACCTCCGAAAACCTCTTTGCCTATTATAACCGCAAAAACAATTGCAACAGCCAACATCCACAACGGAATGTCCGGTGGAACAATCAGAGGGATAAGCATACCGGTTACAAGATAACCTTCATTTACTTCATGACCCCTCATCTGGGCAAAGGCAAACTCAATTCCAAGCCCAACCACGTAGGAAACAACAATTATGGGCAGGACTTTCAAAAATCCAAACCAAAATACATCCCAGAATCCTACGGATTCGCCGTGTGACAGATAATGCTGAAAACCCACATTCCACATCCCGAACAGTAACGCCGGAATCAAAGCTACAACAACAACTATCATCATACGCTTCATATCCATAGCATCACGGATATGGCTACCTTTAATTGTTACCTTGTCGGGAACAAACAAAAAGGTTTCAAAAGCATCGAAAGTTGACTCGAATTTCTCAAACTTTCCTCCCTTTTGAAACTGGGGTTTGATCTTATCAATATAATTTCTTAGTGCCTTCATTTATATTGCTCGATTATTTATTTTCAAAGTTTTTTCAAAATTTACTCCATCTCTTTTCTGATGAAATCCAGACCTTCTCTGACAATAGCCTGCATTTCGGTTTTTGACGGGTCAATAAATTCGCAAAGTGCAAAATCTTCTTCGTCCACTTCATAAATTCCCAGATTCTCCATCAGATCAATATCCTTTATAATAATTGCCTTTAGCAACTGTAAGGGATAAATATCCATTGGTAAAACCTTTTCATAAAGTCCGGTTAAAACAAATGCTCTGTGACCCCCGTTAAGATTTGTGTCAAGCCTGTACTTTTTGTTGGGAGTAAGCCAGGAAAAATAGGATTTTGAAATACTGAATTTATGAAATCGGGGAAACGCCCACCCGAAAAGCTCAAAATAGTTCCCTTCGGGTATTACGGTTATTTGATTATGATAAAAACCGAGATAACCGTCTCTTTCAATCTTTTCACCGGTTAAAACATTTCCACTGATATACCGCACATTTGCTCCGGCATCCACCTGATTATCAACAATATCAGCTATTGATGTTCCTGCAATAACCTGATAATACTTAGGCTCTTTCACTTCAGAACCGGTCAGGGCAATAATCCTTGAACCGTCGTAACGTCCTTCAAGGAAGAGCTTTCCAATCATGACCACAGACTGAGGATTCAAGTACCAAACAATATCACCTTTGTTGATAGGGTCAATATGATGCATTTGTATTCCGACATTGCCGGCCGGATGAGGTCCGGTAAATCTGTTTATCTCCACACCTTTGGTGTTCAGAAAAGCTGCCGATTTTGTCTTTTCAGTATGGATGTTCAGATGGACTTTCCCTTCGGTCAGTTTTTTAAGAACGTCTATTCCCGCCTGAAATTCTTTGGCATTCTTTTCAATCGAAAAGTCACAGTCGGGAGCCAACGGAGAACTATCGAAAGCCGAAACGACAATTGCTTTTGGAGAATGTTCCGGATTGGCAATTGTGGAATATGGACGCTGCCTTATATTTGCCCAGACACCACTCTTGAGCAACTTATTAATTGCATCTTCCTTTGATACCGAAGCGGGGTCGGACTTACCATAATCAACAAAATCGTCTTTTCCGTCAGCCGAAATTCTGATTTCCAATATTTTCCTTTTTGCTCCGCGGTGAATCTCTTCAACCTTACCGCTAACCGGAGAGGTGAAAATTATGTTATCCCGGTACTTATCGAAGAAAACAGGAGTCCCGGCTTTTACGAAATCACCTTCTTTGACAAGTAGTTTAGGAAAAACACCCGTGAAGTCGGGTGGCTTGATTGCGAAATTTTCAGAGATAACCTTTGTAACCGTTTTTTGAGCATCACCCAACAGTTTAATGTCCAGGCCCCTCTTAATCTTGATATCTTTCGACATATCCTTAAGATATATGTTAAGTTATTTATAAAAATATATATATTAAAATCTCCATATTAATCAGATTGCGAAATTATAAAATCAAACTTAAAATCAAAGGAAATATGAACTATTTTTTTTAACAGGTACGATTTGGCAAAACCTATGACTAATATAACTAAAGATAATTCCTCCTTTTCGAGAAAAATTAGTACCGAAATCAACAGGTTTTAAATTGGTTTTAGGCTTTTTATTATAAAATGATTTTTAAAAAAGCGGGAATTGACCCCGAAAAAATATATTTTTGCACCATATCATAAAACAATGAAAAATATAATAGAAGATATAAAACAGCTTTCAAATAAGTATCTGGAAGATGTTATCTCCATAAGACGGGCTATCCATTCCAATCCCGAATTGGCTTTTGAAGAACACAAAACCGCCGGACTAATAGCCTCGGCACTTAATAAGTACGGAATCGAAAATGAAAAAGGAATAGCAAAAACCGGAGTTGTTGCCTTGATTAAAGGAAAAAATCCGGAAAAGAAAACGGTAGCTTTGCGTGCCGATATGGATGCATTGCCAATCAGGGAGCTGAATGATGTTGAATACAAATCAAAAAACGACGGCATTATGCATGCTTGCGGTCACGATGTACATACGGCTTCGCTTATCGGCACGGCTATTATTCTTCAGAAGCTACGAACGGAATTTGAAGGTTCGGTAAAACTCATATTCCAACCATCGGAAGAAAAATATCCCGGGGGTGCTAAGGTTATGATTGAAGAGGGCGTCCTTAAAAAACCTTCACCGGAACTCATCTTCGGACAGCATGTTTATCCCGATATTGAAGCCGGAAAGATAGGAATGAAAAGTGGTAAGTATATGGCTTCAACAGATGAAATTTTTCTCACGGTGAAAGGAAAAGGAGGCCACGGAGCACTACCGCATAAAAATATTGACCCCGTAATCATTGCATCGCATATTATCATTGCACTTCAGCAGATTGTCAGTCGCAATGCAAGACCCGATATGCCTACGGTTCTCTCTTTCGGACGCTTTGTTGCCGACGGACAGACAAATGTAATTCCCGACAAGGTGGAAATTGCCGGAATTATGCGAACTTTTGACGAGAATTGGCGAAAGAAAATAAAAGAGAAAGTTACAAAAATGGCTAAAGGTATAGCAGAAAGTATGGGAGGTGAGTGCGATGTTTTTATTGATCAGGGATACCCTGTACTTGTTAATGATGACTCTCTCACACAAAAAGCGAAAAAATATGCCATAGAATATCTCGGAGAGGAAAACGTTATTGATCTGGAATTGCGTACAACGGCAGAAGATTTTGCATACTTCACACAACAAATCCCGGGTTGCTTCTACCGGCTTGGCGTCAGGAACGAAAAAAGAGGAATTACTTCAAATCTGCATACCGCTACTTTTGACGTGGACGAAAAAAGTCTGGAAACAGGTATGGGACTAATGGCCTGGTTAACAGTTAAATCATTATTATAACATTACATTTGTAAATATAATTCATGAATTGTCTTTACATAAACATAAAATGAGAAAGATGATAGGATTAAGATTGTATATTATAATTCTTCTTTTTGCTTTGGTATCACCTGATGCCTTTTCGCAGCAGGATTCTATTACCGATGTAGAAAACCTGATGACAAACAAAATAATACGACAAAACATAAAAACCGTGATACTCTACCGCGACGGCTGGGATATGTCGCCTCCTTTGCTGTTGTACGATTCGGATGAGCATTTAAAACTGGAGTTTGATGATCTTGAAGGTGATACGAAAAATTATATGTTTACCATTCAACATTGTGATAAAAACTGGCATCCCTCTGATCTTGAACAGTATGAGTACATTGACGGTTATTACGATGACTATATTCGCGATTTTGAATACTCTTTCAACACAACACGGCAATATACTCATTATCAATTATTGTTCCCTACTGAAGATATGAGTCCGAAAATAAGCGGAAATTATATTTTAAAAGTTTATGTTGACGAGCCCGACAGTTTATATTTCACACGCAGATTTATGGTTGTGGAACCAAGAGTTGACATTGACGGAAAGGTTAAAGATGCTTCGGAAATTGCCGAACGCAATCATAAACAAGAGGTTGATTTTGAAATAAAGGCTACAAGGGTCAGAATTGGAAATGCTTACAAGGATTTGTATGTTATGGTTACACAAAACGGAAGGGAGGATAATGCAATTAAAAACATTAAACCGAAAATGGTTGTCGGAGATAAGCTCAATTATGACTACGACAAGGAAATTACCTTCGACGGAGGAAATGAGTTTAGATCGTTCGATATTAAAAGTCTTAGATACAACACGGAATATATTGCAAGCATTCAAAAAAATTACGGCGAATATGACGTATATCTGAAACCGGATGAAAGCAGAAGTTACAAAGTATATAAAACAATTGCCGACATTGACGGAAAATTTAAAATAAAAACGGAAGATGAGAGAAATACGGCCATTGAAGCCGAATATGTGTATGTTCATTTCTTTTTAAAATATAATGTTCCGCTAACCGACGGTGATGTCTATATTCTCGGTGAACTTTCGGACTGGAACTACACTGATTATAATAAAATGGACTATGACTACAAACGAAAAGGTTATACCAAAACTCTTTTGTTAAAACAGGGATATTATAATTATATGTATGTTTTACTCCCGCATAACAATCCTGTTGGCGAAATTGCCTTTTTTGAGGGGAACCATTCCGAAACGCGAAACGAATACACCATTTGGGTTTATTATTATGATCCGGGAAAAGATTATGACGAATTGATAGGTGTTGCACAGTTGAATTCGGGAGAACCGAACAAATAGGAATATATTTCACTGAATAACCGTCAGTTATAAAAAATACTTTAAGTTTTATAATTATATTAAAAAAAGAACAAGAGATATACCTACTTTTGTCCGGTAATACATACTAATACATAAATAATATGCTTGGAGATATGTTTTCAAAGCTCAATGAAGCGCGAAAAAAGATTGAGGAATCGAAAAAAAGACTCAATGAAACGATCGTTGAAGTAACGATGGGTGATAATGAGGATATCAGGATTGTTGCTACCGGTAACAAAACCATAAAAAGTATCGAAATTTCAGATGCTTTTTATCAAAAGAGCGGCAAAAAAGAACTTGAGGAGCTTGTCTTGACGGCAGTCAATATGGCACTTGATGAGGCCGCCGCAAAAGGCGAATTGATAATGAAAGATGTCACGAAAGATATGCTGCCGAATTTTCCGGGGCTGGTTTAAAAAATTCCCGGCCAAAGCTAACCGGGAATTAACATAAAACAAATTAAAAATAAACTCCTATCTTCTTCTCTACCGTTTCCGATAAAACGTCCCGGAATCCTTATCCGCACTTGGAGTAGCCGCACTCATTGCATACAAGACAACCCTCTTTGTACATCAAAGAACCCTCTTTTCCGCATTCGGGACATTTGGTTTTTTTCTCCACCGTACCGTCGGGGACGAATTTCTTAAGCGCTCTAACCACGCCAACTTTCCAAGTGTTGATTGATTCGCTGTCGAAGGTAAGATTGTTGACAAGATTAATGGCATATTGAAGGGGCATTCCGTGGCGTAATATTCCGGAAATCAGTTTGGCATAGTTCCAGAACACTTTATCAAAGGATCTTGAAAGCCCACGGTATTCCTGAATTATACCGTCGCGGTCGGAAAATTCAAAGTCATAACGGTTTTTTCCGTTATTTTCTTTCTTTTTCACTACCCATCCTTTTGTCACCCATTGAGGAATAAAGAGGTCGTCGGCT
Source organism: Bacteroidales bacterium (assembly GCA_026984135.1). Lineage (GTDB taxonomy): Bacteria > Bacteroidota > Bacteroidia > Bacteroidales > JAADJA01 > JAADJA01. Next base: position 9,304 of record JALSSR010000251.1, on the reverse strand, counting down.
TTACCTGTAAATATTTCGTATGGTTTTCCATCGAGCAGCCCCACAACAGCAATCCATTTTTCATAATCATTCTGGAATCTGACTATCTCCGCATCAAGTCTTTTTGGTCTGGGAGGAGCTTTTGTCTCCTTGAAAACCGCATTATCTTCTTCCTTTTTAGAATCACTATTACTTACAAGCACTCCGTCGCGGGAACCGTCGCGGTATATTGTCATTCCTTTACAACCGCTTTCCCAGGCAGTTTGATAAACATTGCTTACAAGCTCTTCGGTCGCTTCTTTCGGAAGATTCACTGTAACACTGATCGAATGGTCAACCCATTTCTGAACTTTTCCCTGCATTCTAACCTTTTCCACCCAGTCAACATCGTTTGAAGTAGCTTTATAGTAAGGCGATTTGGCAATTATGGGCTCAAGGTCTTTATCCGAATAGTTCTTCACTTCATCAACATCATAACCGTTAACTTTCAACCATTTAAGAAATTTCGGGTGGAACACATTGTACTCTTCCCACGCATCTCCAACTTCGTCAACGAATGTAACGTTAACATTTTTATCATTGGGATTAACTTTTCTTCTTCTTTTGTATGAAACAAGATATACAGGTTCGATTCCGGAGCTTGTTTGGGTACAGATACTAACACTTCCCGTAGGAGCAATAGTCAGCAAAGAGATGTTGCGTCGTCCAACTTTTTCCATTTTATGATAAATGGCAGGAGCGGCTTCCTTGATTCTGTTGATGAAAGGATTATTTTTCTCTTTTTCAATATCAAAGACTTCAAAAGCTCCTCTTTCGGCTGCCATATTAACGGATGCGCGATAAGCCTCGATGGCAAGCATTTTATGAACCTCAACGGAAAAATCGGTAGCTTCGGGAGTACCATACCTGCTGCCGAGTGCGGCAATCATATCACCTTCGGCTGTTATCCCTATTCCTGTACGTCTTCCCTGCAATGCTTTTTCTTTAATATTTTCCCAGAGATTTCTTTCAACTCTTTTAATTTCTTTATCTTCAGGATCTGAATCTATCTTTGCAATTATGGCATCAACCTTTTCAATTTCAAGATCAATAATATCATCCATAATCCTTTGTGCATAATGAACATGCTTGGAGAACAATTCAGAGTTAAAACTTGCTTTGGGTGTGAAAGGATTCTCGACATAACTGTAGAGGTTAAGTGCCAGCAATCTGCACGAATCATAAGGACAGAGCGGTATCTCGCCGCAGGGGTTTGTCGAAACGGTTTTAAAGCCTTTGTCGGCATACGAGTCGGCAACAGATTCATTTATAACCGTATCCCAGAACAAAATACCCGGTTCGGCCGAAGCCCATGCATTGTGTATAATCTTATTCCACAATTTACGTGAATCAATCTCTTTTTTAACTTTAGGATTATCGGAATTAATAGGATATTGCTGAACATAAGGTCTGTTCTCAATAACCGACTTCATAAATTCATCATCAATTTTAACCGAGACATTAGCTCCTGTAACTTTACCCTGTTCCATCTTGGCATCAATAAAACTCTCTGCATCCGGATGCTTTATTGAGATGGACAACATTAAAGCTCCACGTCTTCCATCCTGGGCAACTTCACGGGTGGAATTTGAGTAGCGTTCCATAAAAGGTACTATTCCCGTTGATGTAAGTGCACTGTTTTTAACCGGGCTTCCGGCAGGGCGAATATGACTAAGATCGTGGCCTACACCTCCGCGTCGTTTCATAAGCTGCACCTGTTCCTGGTCTATCTTCATTATTCCTCCATAGGAATCCGAATCACCATTATTTCCAATAACAAAACAATTGGAGAGCGAGGATACCTGAAAATTATTTCCGATTCCAGCCATAGGGCCTCCCTGAGGAATGATATATTTAAAATCTTTAAGAAGCATATAAACCTCTTCTTCGCTCATCGGATTGGGGTACTTTTTTTCAATTCTGGCAATTTCACGGGCCAGACGCCAATGCATATCATCGGGAGTTTGTTCGTAAATATTACCTTCGCTATCTTTCAAAGCATATTTATTCATCCAAACATTGGCGGCAAGCTCATCACCCTTGAAATATTCAGTAGCTTTTTTCAAAACCTCTTCATTGGAATACTTTTTCATTCTCTTTTCCTGTTTACTATCAACACCGGATTGACGTGATTTCATTATATCGGACGGGCTGAATGTTTCAACCTTGATCTCGGGGCGGTGACGCTTTTCAAGCATATCCTCATAGGCATTTTCCTTTTTAGCTACCGCTTGCTTGTCTTCAACATTTGCAAAAAGACTTTCATTCATTTTCTTCAAATTATCGGTGATTACTATTTGTAATATTCTAACTTAGTGTGACTTAACTAAGCCAAGGCGCATAATTAAATGCAGCACGAAAATACAACACCTTAATCGGTAATTGCAAATACAGTTATAAACAAATCAATGTTGAAAAATTGCTATGTGACTGAAACCAAAAAAGGTAACCTATGGAAATGTGATTTATTAACAATTATTTAATAATTATTTATACTGAAATGGATTTTATATTGACTTATGCCAAACCATTGAAACAGCTACAATACAGAGTAAGGATAACATATATTTCAGTAAATTTCCTATAAAAATTTTCATCGCGGCACACAAATTTTCATTTTAGTTATTGACAATGTATTTTGAAGCAAAACTATCTTGTATTACATATTCAGGGTTTTGCATACAATTCTTGTCATTTAAGAATCACTTATCCGCTCCTCCCCTTCCGGCATTGGGTTTCCAGTAGTCATCAAGGTCTGTAGCATCAACGGTTCCGTCTCTGTTAAAATCTCCGAAGTAATATCCTGATGATCCTTTTTGCGGAAACCAGACATTGTTTTTATCATCATTGTCAACCTGTCCGTTTCCGTCACCATCCCCGCTGATCATTCCCCAAACACCTGCAGTCAGCTCTTTATGAGCATCTCTACCTCCGTAAACCTGATCTCCGCTTGTTGTAAAGTCGTAGGCAAATGTGCTTGATTTTGAAGATGACATTTCCGTTGCTGTCCTCTCCTCAACATGACCTGGAGAATATACAACTGCATGGATTTTATCCGAGCCTTTTGTCGTATTCAATATTATACTGAATCTGGGATTTGTTGTTCCGTCGTCATCCACAATGGTTCCATCCTTCATCAGAAAAGCAGCCATCCTGTCGAATCGGGCCTTTTCAGTTGCTGTTGTCGAATCTCCGGTTGTTTTCCGCAACTCTATCAATACCCAGTCCACAACATCGGATGAAGGAATTGAGGTAACGCTTTCCGTTCCGTTATAGTTCCAGGGCGGTTGATTGAAAGGCTGACTTAATGGCAAATATCCGTTACTATTCAAAGTGGTGTTCATATCCGTACCGTTAAAAGGTCCTTCCAAAAATGCTTTTATATCCAACAGATATGTTGTTGCCTCGGTTATTTTTCCCGCCCCCGTATTTGAACCGCCTAAAACAGAACCGAACGACGAAGATATGAAAAGCTCACCCGGATATCCTTTGAATTTCTGATCGGCATCATCAATTATTGAATTGTATTTGTAGATATTACGGCCTGCGGTTACAATAATGGAATCGGGAAATGCGGGATCAATCAGTGCCGATGTAAAAATCCCTGTGTTGTACGGGACATCCGCAAAGAAAAACAGATTGTTACCTATATCATACCGTGTAAAAATATTTTTTGCGGAAAGGTAAAGTTGCATTGGATTAGCAGGATTTGCATCAATATCATAAACAGGAAGGGGATTCGGTTGCCCGAAAACGGGTGCATCCGTGATTTTTATCCAGTTGTCGCCCATATCCGCCGACTCCCAAACTGCACCGTCAACAGTGTTACCGTTCCCGTTGTCGTATCCGCTTCCGCAATATAGCATTGTTTGCCCTCCGTTGTCAACAACGGCAATAGTGTTGCCCATCTCAAATTCATCGGGAGCCATAGGGGTCACAAGAAACCAGGTACTTCCCCCGTCTGTTGACTTCCATATATTACCTGTGGGGATAGTGGGCAGCTGTATGTCATTTTTAAATTTCATCCCCGAACAAGCTATTACAATGTTCGATGTAACAAACTGTATGTCTGTCACAAAGCCGTCAAAATGAACATTTTGATTCCAGTTTGCCGGAGTTGTATTTTGGAAATCAGCCGCTCCGTTAAACGTAGTAAAAAAGCCGTTTGGATTTCCGCAGATAACATGATCGCTATTGAAAGGATCAACGGCAACGGCAGTGAAATCAAATTCACCTCCCACCGAAGCAACCGGAAACTCACCGTTTGGTATTATCCATTGGACATAACCGGTAATTCCCGGATTAAAATACTCGCTCGTGTATGCAAGTCCGGCATCCGTAGCAACATAATAAACCGTTGCACCGTCGGTAGCAAAATCGTTTACACGTATATTCTCAAAACCTATGTCGGTCTCATTCTGAAAAACACCTCCGATTCCCGAAAAGCTCACTGCAATACCGGTTTTATTGGAGCCAAGTATGATATTCGGGTCAACGGGATGAGAAGATACCGGATAATCAATAATATTCATTCCGGGTCCCAACCAGGTATCTCCCAAATCATCCGATATAACACCACCTGGTAATGAAATTCTTAGCCCGTCGCTTATTGGCATTACAGGAATCCAATCCGGACTAAAATCGGCATCACTAATCATATTGGAAGTAAATTGAGGTGTAATATTATCCCACACGAAACCGCCAAAAAGTGAACGAAACAGAAAAGTCTCACCATTGAAAACATTTCTTGCACTTACAAAAACCGTATCTCCGGTAATTTTAACGGGATGCGTAAATACATTTTCAGGATAAACATCCTGAGGAAAGCCTGTAAGTTCAAAAATTACACCACCCCAATATTTAAACAGTTTGTTTTCCCCCGAGGGGTCATCAACGACAAAATAGACAGGATAACCCGATATATCATTTGAAACCGCTATCCAACCTATTGCCGAACCCGGAGATACACCAAACAGAGTATCAATATTCAAAAGTACCGCATTGCTGTTGAATGAGGTAGTATCATTCTGCCTGACAAGCAAATTACCAAAAGCGGAATAAAGATAATGGTCACTCAATCCGATCGCCGTAACTCTGTCCGACATCTGACCTATTGTGCTCAGCAAAAAGGGATCAACGGCGGTTTGAAAAGTATTTCCATTATCAAAACTGATGACACTCGCCGACAAGTCGGGCAATAAGTTTCCGGTCATAGCAGCGACCCAGCACTTTTGATTGGTTAAAACTCGTGTACATCCTCCCCCCCAACCTCTGACACCAAAATCGTACTCCAATGAATCGAAAGGAAATGCCGATTTCCAGGTTTTGCAGGTATCATCCGAATAAAACAAGGTGGCCGGAGTTTTAACAGCGGCAAAAACACGATTATTGATACCGGAAAATGAAATATCATCTGCCGGCCCGCCATAAATACCCAAGTTTTCCCTGTCACCGATTGAGGATGTAAGACCTTGCGAAAAACCACTTTGTGATGATGCAAACAATATAAGGATTATTATCAATCCTTTATTACAGTTATATAATACGGGAGAGTTCATAATTATATTTTTAATTAAAACTATTAAAATCAGGTTTCTTTACTTTCGTAAAATTACAACAAATTTAATTATACCAAATAATAAAAATCAAACAAAAATAGTAATCATATCCCGCTCCGAAAAACAACAATTAGTTAACGGCAGGTATTTCATCATAAAAGGTGGTATTAATTTAGTTAACGGTAAAACTTTTTATTGTATTTTAGCCCGTTCAAAACTTACTCGGGTTTTTATGTCTGTTCAACGGTTTTTAATATATAGCGGACTTGCAATGGCAGTTATGATTTTTACGCAAACCGTCACTGCATCTAACAAGGAGATAGACTCCCTTAAAAAAAAGCTGACGATTTCGGAAGGTGAAGAAAAGATCAGGGCAATGATCGGTCTGTCTTACAACTATTTAAGGGTTGATATTGATTCGAGTTTGAAATATGCCAAATCCGCCCTAAACTATTCTCGCATTACCGGCAATGAACGCGGAGTGGCACGTGCAAATCTGATGCTCGGTAATGTTTACGACGAAATGGGAAACGCATCGAAAGCACTGGTGAACTATTTGACTTCACTTAGAATTTTCAAAAAAATAAAGGATACCGTTGCTATCGGATATGTCTATAACAACCTCGGCATTGTTTATCATAATACGGGAAAATATAAGAAGGCTATTGAGCAGTACGAGAATTCTATAGAAGTGGCAAAACAAACTTCCGATGATTTCGGGCTGTGTTTTGCAATGAATAATATCGGTTCGGTTTATGAAGACTGGAGGAAGTATGAGCCTGCCCTATCTTATTACAAGGATGCTTTGAAACTTGCAGAAAAAATCAAAGACAGCACCTACATAGGGATAATTTTGCAAAATATTGGAGTCGTTTATCAAAAATCGGGGAAGTATGACGAGGCTATTAATTATTTGGATAAATCGCTGAATGTCAGCAATAAAATAGGTGACAGCAAAGGCGTTTACAATACGTTGATAAACGAAGGTAAAATTTTTATGACGCTGAATGAGCTTACAAAAGCAACCGTAAGTTTCAAGAAAGCCGTTGCTATAGCTTCGGAACTTGGCAACGGTGCAAAATTAGCCGAAGCCCATCTTTATCTTGGAAAAGTATATACCGGAGCAGGTAAAATGTCAGAAGCAGGCAAAAACCTTACCGAAGCAGAAAAAATCGCAGGTTCACTCGAAGATGCAACTCTCAAGAAAGATGTTTACAACGCCCTTTCCGATTTTTATACTAAAATTAAAGATTACCGGAATGCTCTTGACTATTACAAAAAATATATTGCTGTTAAGGATACAATCTACAACAGGGACAGCAGGCGCGAAATTACCGAAATGGAAACTAAATACGAACTTGATAAAAAAGAAAAAGAGATTGTTATTAAAAGTCTTAAAATAGAAAAACAACAGACACGCTTCTATTTTATTATAGCATCGTCACTTGTACTGATAATTGTTTCGTGGCTGCTTTTCAATCGCTACAAATTACGGCAAAAACACTTCCGGATGGAACTTGAGAAAAAAAATATTGAGATTGAACAAAGGTTGTTGCGTACACAAATGAATCCCCACTTTATTTTTAATTCGTTGAACTCCATAAACAGTTTCATAACCGATAACAATCCCGATTCGGCTCAACTTTTCCTGTCCAAATTCGCCAGATTAATGCGCTATATTCTTAACAACTCAAGAGAGACGATGATACCTGTTGAGGATGAAATCAATACACTGCAATTGTATATGGAGCTTGAGCAACTGCGTTTTGATAATAAATTTGATTTCAAAATCAATATTAACGATGATATTGATACCGAATATACTTTTATCCCGCCGATGCTCATCCAGCCGTTTGTGGAAAATGCCATAATACACGGCATAGGGGCAAAAGAAGAAAAAGGAAATATTTTTGTGGAAATAAAAAAGTATGATAATATTATACTTTGCTCTGTGGAAGATGACGGAATAGGAAGAGAAAAGGCTATGCAGAAAAAGAAAATAGCGGGTACGAAAAAGCATAAATCTCTCGGGATGCAGGTTACGAAAGAGAGACTGGATATCCTGGATGAGAAATACGGAAATAATATTTCTTTTACATTTATTGATAAAAAAACGGAAAACGGCAAAGCTGCAGGCACCAGAGTTGAGATACGAATCCCATACGAAGAGGAATAGGGACGGAAAAAGAATATTTTACATTAATTAATATTGTATTTTTGCACCTTTCCAAAGTTACAGATATGTTCAAAGCAGTAATAATTGATGATGAAAGCAAAGCAAGAAACGCTTTAAAAAATTTAATCGAAAAACATTGCGGCAATATTAAAGTTATTGCTGAGGCCGGTTGCGTTAAAGAAGGCATTGAAGTTATTGAGGAGTTTTCGCCCGATATTGTTTTTCTGGATGTTCAAATGCCGGATGGTACCGGTTTTGACCTTTTGGAACAGATAGGAGAAATAGATTTTAAAATAATTTTTGCTTCGGCTTTTGACCGGTTCGCAATACAGGCGTTTAAATTCAGTGCCATTGACTATCTGCTTAAACCCGTTGAACCGGAAATGCTTCTTGAAGCCTGCTCAAGACTGAAAGACGATGACAGAATATCGGAAATAAACAGAAAGCTTGAGGTGCTGCTAAATAATCGTAACAACTTTGAAAAAATCGCCCTCCCGACACTCGACGGAATCAATTTCGTAAACATAAAAGACATTATAAGATGTGAATCGGATAATAACTATACCAACATCTATCTGAATGACGGCAAGAAACATATCGTTTCCAAAACACTAAAGGACTTTGATGAAATGCTGACACCGTTTAATTTTTTCAGAATACATAAGTCACATCTCATAAATCTGAATTATCTTCAAAAGTACAATAAAGGTGAAGGAGGATATGTAATTATGGAAGACGGAAGTGAACTTGAAGTCTCCCGCCGACGCAAAGAGGACTTTATCAATGCTTTGCAGAGTTTAGGATAAAACTTCATCTTACTCCCTCTACCGAGCAGATGAAAACAACAGTCAAAATCAACCACTGTTAGCTACACGGAACTTTGAGCAGACAAATATAAAGCACAATCTCAATCCAAATAAAGACCGGTCGGAACTAAAAATGTAAATTTGAACCATTAAGAAATTAAGAGAATTAAAAACAGGTTTTGCAAACTTTTGCCGGAAGAAACAGAAACATTTGTACCCATCACCTTTACTCCGCAATAATTCAATTCCACCGTTCCCTCATTCAATCCCACCGATAACTAATTGTGACTTGCAATCGCTTTTTTCATAACATACTTTTGCATCAAACACTTTAAAAAACGCCTTATTCATTAATTTAAAAAACAATGTTATGAAAAGTACAAAATTACTCTCAGCGATTGCAGCATTAATCTTTTCCTTTGGAATAGCAAATGCTCAAAACATCAGTATCAGCGATGTTTCACACACAGCCGACGCTTCGGCAGTATTGGATGTTTATTCCACTTCTCTCGGGATGCTGGTACCCCGATTGTCAAGTGCCCCTTCCTCTCCCGCAACGGGATTACTCTATTATGATACCGGCTCAAACAGCTTTAAGTATAATGCAGGTACATCTTCATCACCAAGCTGGACCGAACTGTCTTACGGAAATCTTTGGTCACGCAGCGGTTCAAATACCTATATGTCAAATCCAGGCGACAATTTACTAATCGGAACAAATTTCTCTTCAGGATTAAAGTTTTATG
>JALSSR010000250.1 GCA_026984135.1 Bacteroidales bacterium | reverse complement strand
TAGTGCTGACTGCCGACAGTATTCATCCCGTTCCTTTCACCAATATTTCCATAAAAAATACCAAATGGGGCACGGTAGCCGATTATTACGGATATTTTTCACTTGTGGCACGCAAAGCCGATACGATTTTGTTTTCGGCAATGGGTTATAAACAAGGGGTATTCGTGATACCTGACACGGTGACGGGAACCAGATACTCACTTATTCAGGTAATGCCCTCCGACACCGTTATGCTACCACAAACGGTCATCTATCCCTGGCCAAGCAAGGAACAGTTCAAAGAGGCTTTTCTATATTATAAAGTTCCTGAAGACGATATTGAAAGAGCTAAGAAAAATCTAAGACCGGAACTGATTCACTCCCTTGCGGATGCTTACCCGATGGACGGCAGCATGAATTATAAAAACTCCATGCAGCTATTGCAGGATAAGTATTATTACAACGGACAAACGCAACCCATCTCTATCCTTAATCCTTTTGCCTGGGCACAATTTATTAAAGCCTGGAAAGAGGGGAAATTCAAGAGAAAAAAGAAGGTGAAGTATTGAGTTTTTAATGCTTAAACTACCAACCATAGTACAAAAAAAATTACTTTTAAAAGTATTAGGATTTTTTGCTTTTTCGATGAGGGAGAATTAGTTATTTTGACTAATTGTTTTATCAAGAAAACTCAAAAAACACCAAGAAAAGAAATTAAAATGGCAGAAAAATTAAAAAAAGAATATATGAACGAAAAATATGGAGGATAATAAAATGAAAAACATCACAGACTTTGAAGATATTTTAGTAGAAAAGTACGGAGAAAAAGGAACAGCTTCCAGAGATAAATATGATGCCGATTCTTTAGCATTTAGACTCGGTGTTATGCTTAAAGAGGCGAGAAAGGCTTCAATGATAACTCAAGATGAATTAGCACAAAGAACAGGAACAAAAAAAAGTTACATTTCCCGAATTGAGAGAGGACAAAGTGATATTCAAATTTCCACTTATTATAAATTAATTGAAATAGGATTAGGTAAACATTTGAATATTTCGATTGGATAATAGTAAATTTATCTCGAATAAATTTGCCTTTTCGTTCAGCATCAGTTTATTTTCTGTTTAAAGTTGCTACGCATAGATTTACAGAAGAAGCTTAAAAATTTTACAGAAGTCTCGCGTTTATAACCTACAAATGTTTCTATTGCCTTATTGCTCTTATTGTCTTAATATGCTACAATCACCCTGTTTCTATGAGCGGTGGCAAAAAAAGCTCTTTTGCTATTTTTTATCGGCTTTTGAGTGATTGCAAACCGTAAATCATAATTATTTGTCAAAATATATAATAAATCGCTACTTTTTACTTTATACTTTTTACTTTTGCTGTTTTTTAAGGGCGATATCTTATATGAAAGTTTTTATTACCATATTTTCACTTTTTATGATCTCCGTTTCTGCTTTCAGTCAGAATCAGGCTGTTGTTTACGGAAAAGTAACCGATGAAAAAGGCTCTCCCCTTGAGCTTGTGAATGTAGCTATTTCGGGATTACCCGGAGGTGCGGTAACCGACTCGAAAGGAAAGTTTGAACTAAAGATACCGGCAGATCGAGATATTTACATTGCATTTTCATATATGGGATATGAGAAAGAAGTCCGGCAGGTAAGGGCTGGGAAAGGCGAACGCAAAAAGCTGAATATGAGCCTGAAACAAAATATGACAGAGATACAGGGAGTTGCCGTTGAAGATAAAAGGGTTAGAACTTCAAACATAATTCGTATTGACCCTAAGATTGCCGATGTACTGCCCATGTCGAACAGTATCAATGCATTGATAAAGATTCAACCCGGGGTGTCATCAACAAATGAACTTAGCTCACAGTACAGGGTCAGAGGTGGTAACTTCGACGAAAATCTCGTTTATGTTAACGATATTGAAATATACAGACCGCTTCTGATACGCTCGGGACAGCAGGAAGGCCTTAGTTTTGTCAATCCCGATATGACATCTTCGGTTTTGTTTTCCGCCGGCGGTTTCGATGCAAAATACGGCGATAAAATGTCGTCGGTGCTGGATATCAGATATAAAAAGCCGACTAAGTTCGGAGGTGCCTTCTCTTTGGGATTGCTTGGAGCTTCACTTGAGTTTGAAGGAGCATCGAAAAATAAAAAATTCTCCTATCTGATAGGCGCACGATACAAATCAACAAAATATCTTCTGAACACATTACAAACAGAAGGGGATTACAAACCTTCTTTTATTGATGTTCAGGCTTTGCTGTCATATAAGATAACCAAAAAACTTGAGCTTTCGGTTCTTGGGAATTTTGCAAACAATAAATATAATCTTGTTCCCACCAGTCGTGAAACGGATTTTGGTACCGTTCAGAATGTTAAGCGTTTAAAAATATACTTCGAGGGACAGGAAGCCGATCATTATATCAACTATCTTGGTGGTGCAACTCTTTCATACAGACCTGATAATAAGTCTGTTTATAAACTTATCTTTTCAGGAAACAACTCGAATGAGAATGAGAACTATGATCTGCTCGGACAATACTGGATAGGACAGATTGAAAATAATCCGGGAAGCGAAAACTACGGCGATGTGGTACAAACGCAAGGTGTCGGGTCATATATGGAACATGCCAGAAACAGCCTTGACTCAAGGATCTTCAATATTGCACATCGCGGAAGCATCGAATCGGGACAAAATCTTATACAATGGGGTGTAAAATATCAGCACGAATGGATTACGGATGCAATGAACGAATGGACAATGATTGATTCGGCAGGATATACCCTCCCCCGCCCTCCCGACTCGGTTGGCTACATTGACCCGACAGCACAACACGACTACCCTTTTACAATGAAATATTTCGGCAGCACAAATGCCGATATTGCCTCAAACCGCTATACAGCCTTTATCCAAAATATATGGAGCTTGCAGCCGGACAAACCGGATTTCACATTTACTCTCGGTGTAAGGGCAAACTATTGGGACTACAACGGTCAAACCGTTATAAGTCCGCGCGCACGAATATCGTTTAAACCCGACTGGGAAAAGGATTTCCTGTTTCGCATTTCTGCCGGATGGTACTATCAACCGCCTTTTTACAGAGAATTGAGAGATTTGAATGGTGTTATACATCCCGACGTAAAAGCGCAAAGATCAATTCAGGTTGTTGTCGGCAGTGACTGGAATTTCAGAGCCTGGGGCAGACCTTTTAAATTTGTGGCGGAAGCTTACTATAAAAAACTGGATTTTCTTAATCCTTATATCGTTGATAATGTGCGGATACGGTATCTTGCCAATAATGATGCCTTCGGTTATGCCACGGGAATAGATATGAAGGTTAACGGTGAGTTTGTTAAGGGCATAGAATCCTGGGCAAGCCTGTCTGTTATGCAAACGATGGAAAAGATTAACTATTATGATGATGATGGAAATCTGACAAACACAACAGCCTACATACCACGTCCGACAGACCAAAGGGTTATGTTCAGCATGTTTTTTCAGGACTATCTCCCGAGAAATCCGACTTTCAAAATGAGCCTTACACTTTCGTTCGGGACGGGGCTGCCATTTGGTCCTCCGCAATCGCCTAAAGAGAAACACACATTAAGAATGAATCCATATCGCAGAGTGGACATCGGATTCTCGAAAGAACTTATCGGCGGATATTCCCGGTTCTCAAAGAAAAATCCTTTGCGTGCTTTTAAAGCCATGTGGATATCGGTTGAAGTCCTGAACCTGCTTTCGGTTGCCAATACCGTTTCATATATTTGGGTAACCGATGTGTTCGGAAGACAATATGCAGTTCCTAACTATCTCACTATGCGGCAATTGAATATAAAACTGGTTGCAAAGTTTTGATATAAACAGAAATTGTTTACCTTTGTATGTTTAAATAAAAATGCTATGAATACAACAATAAGAATCAATGCAAATGATATAAATGAAAATATTATTGCGTCTATAAAAAAAATGTTTAAAAACAAAGAAATTGAAATAGTTATCTCCGAAGCTTATGACGATACCGATTACTTGTTTTCTTCTCCGGAAAACAGAAGAATATTAGAAGAAAGAATGAAAAATGTTGATAATAATGAAAACATTGTAAATATCTCAACCGATGATCTAAAAAAAGAGGTGTTTAATGAAAAATAGAGAATTGATTTTTGAAAAGGGTGCACTTGAAGAGTTTAAAGAATGGATTAGAACCGATAAAAAATAGCACTAAGAATTATTGAACTTTGTGAACATGCTATAAAAACACCTTTCAGAGGCACTGGGAAACCGGAACCTTTAAAATATAAGAGACAAGGCTACTGGTCAAGAAGAATCAATAAGGAACACCGGTTAGTTTATAAGGTCACAGAAAATTCAATTATCGTAATCAACTGTAAGTATCATTACTCAAAATAACAGGCAACTTACAACCTTAAACACCGAGCAATTCCCTAACCGGGTCATTTCCGCCGAAAAGCATCTTAGCCGGATCTTCAAGCATCTCCTTCACTTTCACAAGAAAACTTACCGATTCTTTTCCGTCAATAATCCTGTGATCGTATGAGAGAGCAACATACATTACGGGATGAATCTCCACTTTGCCATTCACCGCTACCGGACGCTCAACGATATTGTGCATTCCGAGTATAGCACTTTGCGGCGGATTTATTATCGGTGTTGACAACATAGAGCCGAAAACACCACCGTTGGTAATAGTAAAGGTACCACCCAACATCTCGTCAACCGTAATTCTGTTGTTTCGCGCTTTGGTAGCAAGCTCTTTGATATTTGCTTCTATCTCTGCAAGGGTCATCTTTTCGGCATTTCTTAAAACAGGCACCATAAGCCCTTTGGGCGAACTAACCGCAATTCCGATATCTGCATAGTCGTAATAAACTATCTCATCACCGTCAATCATTGCATTAACAGCAGGAAAATGTTGTAATGCCTCCGTAACGGCTTTTGTAAAAAAAGACATAAAACCGAGAGAGACACCGAATTTCTCCTTAAAAGTCTCTTTATACTTCTTGCGAATATCCATTATGGGTGTCATATTCACCTCATTAAAGGTTGTAAGCATTGCCGTTTCATTTTTTACCGAGACCAATCGCTCCGCCAACTTTTTACGCAGCATTGACATTTTTTTGCGTTGCGTATCCCTTGTTCCGCCCCAAGATAAAGTTCCTGCCGGCTGTGAAGCCGGGTTCACATTATCCTTTGCCGACAAAAAAACCTCCACATCCTTTTTCCCGAATCTTAGCCTTTTCAGATAGTCAATAAATTCGGCTTCGGAAACATCCTTTTCCCGCATAATTTTTTTGGCGAGGGGCGAGATATTGAGTTCCGTTTGAAATGCATCACCGGACTTGTCATCAAAATCAGGTTTTTCTTCCTTTTTATCCTCAATCTTTTCAGCAACTTCCTCTTTCTTAACCTCAGCAGGCTTTTTGGCTTCACCCTTGGCTGAAGTATCAACGGTTGCAACAACGCTGCCAACCTCTATCGTATCACCTTCACCGGCAAGAAGCTTAATCCTTCCATCTTCCGTAGCACTTATTGTTAATGTTGCCTTATCGGAATCAATTTCCGCTATTTCCTGATCTCTTTCCACAAAATCGCCATCACCGACAAGCCAGTTTGCCAGTTGAACTTCCGAAATTGATTCTCCGGGACTCGGTACTTTTATCTCTATAATTGACATTTGAATAATTTTTTCTGTTTTATGGTTTATATGTATTCCAATATTCGGATGGTGTTATAATTTTTGTTGAGCCAAAAACTTTAATAATAAAATCATTTGTGTTTCCGGTTATCAAAAAATCTGCATTTGATATTTGTACCAACTCTAAAAACTTATTATCTTCAACATCTTTTAATATTGTAACTTTATCTTTAGGATTAAAACCGATAGCTATTTCTTCTATTGTACTTAAAACAATATTAGCATTTGCTGTAAAGTCTGCACATTTAGAAAACTTTTCCCTTGATAATACGTCAATATATTCTTCCAAAATCATTTGCGATATAAAAAGTTTAACCCTTCTCTCCAGTACCAACTCTAAGATATTATACGGAATACTATGCCCTATCAGGCCTGATATTATTACATTTGTATCAAGAATTAGACTTTGCATTTCGGACATTCTCTATTTCTTTATTTATTTCTTCTAATGATATCTTAGACAATCCCATTCTTTCCGATATTATTTTACACTTTGTTAAAGCTTCCATTGATAGTTCGGTTTTTATTATTTTAACCAAATCATCCCAATTAATTTTTGAAGAGTTTAAGCCAAATCTCTTAAAATCATTTTCATTTATGTTAACACTAATATTCATTGTATGATTATCCTTTGTTTATTTTTGCAAATATACAAAATCTATTTCAATTGTTTTATACCTGAAACGGACTTACTGTCAATCATTTCAACGTGTAATTTTTCAAGTTCTTTTTCAAATGATTTCCAGCGATTTCCAATACAAACCATCTTACATTCATAGGGCACATACGGACAAAGGCATTCTTCAAAGGTTTTTTCAATGATCTTTCTTTGTCTGATGTAATGAAACTTACTTGAGCCTGTTGCAGGGCTCCCGCTTGGCGGACGTGCAATTGCTTTTAAGGGCACATCCTTGAACTCCATATGAATATATGGCCAGGCTCCCATATTATATGGTTCTTCCTGCGTCCATAGCCAAGTTTCGGCATTTTTGTATTTATCAATTATCGTTTTAAGTTGTTTTTTGGGCAAAGGAAAAAGTTGCTCTATCCTGACTATTGCAACAGATTCGTTTTTCAACTTTTCTCTTTCCTCAAGCAGTTCATAATAAATTTTCCCCGTACAAAATACTACTTTTTTAATTTTTGAGACATCTGCACTTTCATCGTCAATCACTTCCCTGAATCCGCCTTTCGTAAAATCCTCTATTGGAGACACACAACGCGGATGCCTGAGCAAACTCTTGGGAGTAAATATTATCAACGGTTTACGGAAAGGCCTGTAAAACTGCCTTCTTAAAACGTGAAAAAGGTTTGCAGGAGTTGTTGCATTGATAATCTGCATATTATATTCGGCACTTAATGTCAGGAATCTCTCCAACCGTCCGCTGGAATGCTCCGGGCCCTGTCCTTCATAACCATGAGGTAAGTATATCACAAGGTCGTTCATAACATTCCATTTATCTTCCGCACTGCTAAGATACTGGTCAAAAATTATCTGCGCGCCGTTGTTAAAATCACCGAATTGCGCTTCCCAAATAGTCAGGTTATTCGGTGTCATTACCGAATATCCGTATTCAAATCCGAGAACACCGTATTCCGAAAGTAGTGAATTGTAAACCTCAAATCGTTCCTGCTTGTCACTGAGATTATTAAGTGGCACATATTCCTCTTCCGAGTCTTCAATTTTAAGCACTGAATGTCGGTGCGAAAATGTTCCGCGAGCCACATCCTGACCACTGAGACGTACCGCTACGCCTTCTTCCAACAAGGTTGCATAAGCAAGAAGCTCACCCATTGCCCAATCAAGCATTCCGGTTTTTTCAATCATATCCCTGCGCGAATTTTGCAGCCTAACTATCTTCCTGAAAAGATTAACTCCTTCGGGAACAGCTGATATCTTCTTTCCAAGCTCAATGATTTTATTCTTTGCAACACCGGTCTCGGGTGAAGAATCAAAATCTTCGGGTTC
>JALSSR010000249.1 GCA_026984135.1 Bacteroidales bacterium | reverse complement strand
ATTTTCTGTTAAAACCGGTACACCGGGTATATATACTTTAAAAGGTAAAATTGTTGTAAACAGACCGGGTACAACTTTAAAAGACTCTTTTCCGTTTGAATATCCTTATCAGGTAGCAGTTCCGAGTGTCAGTGTATCTCCGGATAAAATGAACGTATTCTATATCGGTGTAGATAACCCTGTTACGGTTACTGCAGCAGGTACACCTGCCGATCAAATACATGCTTCCGTAGGCGGCGGATCAATGATATCAAAGGGAAACTCTCATTATATCGTACGGGTTAAGAAACCCGGAAAAACCAAAGTAACGGTATCTGCAAACGGAAGGGCATTAGGATCAAAAGAGTTTCGCGTAAAAACTTTACCCGACCCGATTACGACAATCGGAGCAAAAGGAACTTCTTACTATAAGGGAGGTTTGTGCCCGAAATCAACTTTGATAGCTCTAAGCGGTATTAATGCAACAATGGAAAATTTTGATTTTGAGTTGAGGTATCGAATTACGCAGTTTATTGTTACTTGTAATATCGGCGGATTTGATGAAAGTGCTAAATCAAGCAGCAGAAAATTTACTCCTCAGCAAAAATCTATTATCAGAAAAGCAAAAAGAAAATCTCGGGTTATTATAGAAGGCGTAAAAGCTGTAGGACCTGACGGAAGAACAAGAAAAATTAATGATTTGGTTTTAAAACTGAGATAGTTTTTAAAATAAATCAAATACTTATACGTTATTGATATAAGAACAAAATAATCATCGGAGATTTTTTCTCCACATAAAATTAATTGATATGAAAAAGTTATTGTTTTTATTCATCGGATTGTTTCTAATTACCGGTGTTTTTACAACAACAGAGGCACAAGGTGTTGACGGTGTTTATACCAAACATATTACGGCTAAAAGAAAACCGATACCTTTTCAATACATAAGAGAAGCGGATGTTATGTGGTCAAAAGTCTTATGGCGAAGAGTTAATCTAACCGAGAAAAGAAATTTGGCTCTGTATTATCCGACTGAAGAAATGGAAGACAGAAAAAGTCTTATTCAATTAATGATGTGGGGAATTAAGAATAAAAGTTTAACCCCTTTTGCAACCGATGAATTTTTAACTCAATATACATTAAATGAGATTGATGAAAGATTCGGTGCAGGGATTGATACAACTTATGATATTGATCCTGAAACAGGTGAAACAATTCCTTTAATTACAAAAAAACCGGCAGACATAAGTGAGGTAAAAGAATTACTGATAAAAGAGCGTTGGATTTTTGACAAACAAAGATCTGTTATGGAAGCTCGAATAATCGGTATATGTCCTATCCGTGAATACTATCGTGATGATGATTTAGATCATGAAGAAGCCCGACATAAATTGCTCTTTTGGATATTTTTCCCTGAGGCAAGAAATATTTTTGCAAGTCAATCAATTTATAATCCCAGAAATCAATCGCAAGAAATTTCTTTTGATGACTATTTTGTAAAACGTATGTTTGAAGGTTATATTTTCAAAACATCCAATGTTTATAATAACAGAAGAATTGAAGAATATGCAACCGGATTAGATGTTTTATTAGAATCGGAGAAAGTTAAAGAAGAGATTTTTAATTATGAACACGATTTG